>JAFYCU010000054.1 GCA_017545095.1 Muribaculaceae bacterium
AGCATAGTCAGGGTGTTTGGCAACATGCGACTGGGCGACTTTTGGTTCGACAGTGCCACCCCCACCTCGCTGCTCAAGATTCTGACCCAGTACCCGTTCACGCTGGCCAACATCGAGGGTGGCGACGTGGTGGAGAGCGACTTCGACCAGCCGTTCGACAACTTCGACACCGCGCTGCCCATCCTCTACCAGAGCGGCTATCTCACCATCAAGGATCATCACATCGAGGGTGATGATGACATCTATACCTTGGGCATTCCCAATCGTGAGGTTTATCGTGGTTTCTACAACACGCTCATGGCACATTATCTCGACGGCAACAGCAGCCGCAACACGTCGCTGATCCGTGCCGTGGCCAAGGCGATGCGTGCCGACGACATCGATGCCGCGCTCACCGCTGTGCAGAACTACCTCGCCGCGCTGCCCTACCACTTGAGCAACAAGACCGAGCGCGACTTCGAGACCATCCTCCACGTGCTGTTCGACGCCATCGGCATCAACGTGGACACCGAGGTGAAGAACGCCAAGGGTCGCTGTGACGTGGTGATGCGCACACGCGACCGCGTTTATGTGCTGGAGCTGAAGATCGACGGCACGGCCACCATCGATGACGCTCTGGCGCAGATTGACGAGAAGAACTACCTCATCCCCTGCTGGAACGACCCGCGCCCGAAGGTGAAAGTGGGCGTGGTGCTCGACCGCGATACCCGCACCATCAAAGATTGGAAAACGGTGGCAGACTAAGCTCAGCGTTCCGATAGATCAAGAGATAATTGAGCAATGGTTATCCCAACAAGCTCGTCGCGAAAGAGTTACATGGCATTCGGCATCACACACCTTGAGATGGATTTGGTGTCTTTGGCAAGTCACCGCTTGGTTGGGCGCATGATTGAGCTGAACTCCGACAATGCCAAAGGAACACCAGTGTTTATCGAGCCGCAAAGATGAATATGAGTTGTAGAGGTTGTTCGAAAGTTGTTATTGTTGTTTGATGTCTCACATTGGACTGTGTCAGAGTTTTAATCCCTTATGTCATTTTGCCAACTTGAACCATAGGCTTATGTACTTATGTCTAATATAATCTCATCCGCCAATCCGTCCGACACCATCTGCGCCATTGCCACTCCGCAAGGTGTGGGGGGGCTTGCTGTGGTGCGCGTGAGCGGGCCGCAAGCTTTCGACATTGTGAGCCGCCGCTGGCAGGGTAGGCCGCTGGCAGGCATGGCCTCGCACACCGCCCACCTGGGGCGCGTGACCGACGGCAGCGGGCAGCTGCTCGACGAGGTGGTACTCACGCTCTACCGCGCCCCGCACTCGTTCACTGGCGACGACGTGGTGGAGCTGTCGTGCCACGGGTCGCGCTGGATCCAGCAGCAGCTCATCGTTGCGCTCCTTGATGCTGGCTGCCGCATGGCCGAGCCGGGCGAGTTCACACGCCGCGCACTGGCCGCCGGACGCCTCGATCTGGCGCAAGCCGAGGCCGTGGCCGATGTCATCGCTGCGCAGTCGGCGGCGGCGCACCGCGTGGCCATGAACCAGATGCGCGGCTCGTTCAGCCGGGAACTGCACGACTTGCGCGACCAGTTGCTGCACTTTGTGGCGCTTATCGAGCTGGAGTTGGATTTCAGCGAGGAGGATGTCACCTTCGCCCAGCGCAGCGAGGTGATTGCTTTGGCCGAACACATGCAAGCGGTTATCGGTCGCCTCGCCGCCTCGTTCCAGACGGGCAACGCCATCCGCAACGGGTTGCCTGTGGCTATCGTGGGGCAGACCAACGCTGGCAAATCGACGCTGCTCAACGCGCTGCTGCACGACGACCGTGCTCTGGTGAGCGACATCCACGGCACCACACGCGATGTGATTGAGGACACCATCACGCTGGGAGGCACGCTGCTGCGCTTCATCGACACCGCTGGCATTCGCCAGAGCACCGATGAGGTGGAAACCATGGGCATCGAGCGCTCGTTCCAGGCACTCGACCGCGCCCAACTCGTGCTCTGGGTCATCGATGCCACCACGCTGCCAAGCGAGGTGACCGCCTTCAGCAACCAAATCCTGCCGCACTGTGCCGGCAAACCCCTGCTGGTCGTTGTCAACAAGACCGATCTGGCCGTTCCCGAGCCAGTCGCCGACGCCCTGCGCCCGCTGCTGCCCGACACGGCCCAAGTGGTGGCCATCTCGGCCAAGCAAACCGCCGACATCGAGCGGCTGCAGCAACTCATCGTCGAGGCGGCCGCCCTGCCGCAGGTCGATGACGACACCGTCATCGTCACCAATGACCGCCACTACCAAGCCCTTTGCCGCGCCGCCGAAGCCCTCGACCGCGTACTGAATGGGCTGTGTGAAGGCCTCTCAGGCGACCTCGTGAGCCAGGACATCCGCGAGGTCATCCACCACCTCGGCACCATCACCGGCCAGGTCACCACCCACGACCTGCTTGGCGAAATATTCGCCCACTTCTGCGTGGGAAAGTAGAACGATATTGCGTGGAATTTGAGGATGTCGTTGTGATCATGCAAACCATGCAGTTCGCTTGCACTATCAAGGGTTATGAATCTTGCGCGGAATGTGATGAAATAGAATCATGTACAAGACGTGCTACTGAGATAGGCATTAACGAAGAAGTAAAGAACAATCTTAAGCATTTAAAAGGTTGCATCAGTTGCCGAACATCATAACTCTACTCAGGATTGCAGGCTCTTTGGGTCTGCTCCATTGTGATGTTACGAGAGTGGCATTTTGGATAATCTATGCTCTCTGCGGCATCAGCGACATGGCCGACGGATGGCTGGCCCGGAAGCTGAATAGCGTCACCAAGAGGGGCGCATTGCTGGATAGCGTGGCAGACATCAGCTTCGTGGCGTGTTGTGCCTGGAAACTCCTGCCAGTACTTGAGCTGCCGCAATGGCTGTGGATTTGGGCAGGTATGATAGTTGTGATAAAAGTCGTGAACCAGCTTTCGGCACTTGCGATGTGTGGGCGCTGCTGCTTCCCTCACACCACAGCGAACAAGGCAACGGGATTCCTGCTTTTCATTGCTGTCCCCCTGGCATTTCGGTCGATCATCCCCATCGCCATAGTGACCGCTATCGCCACGTTTGCCGCCATACAAGAGGGACATTTCATTCGAAAAAGAAATATATGAGAACGATAGTAACATTAGTTTATGCATTGGTTGCTATATCGTGTTGGGCGCAAGAGCCAATAAGCGACAGTACCAGACCACCAGGAGAATCAAAAAGCTATGGTGCGTGTGTCATGCGTGATGGCTCCGTTAGTGGTATTAACGAGGATGTGCGTTTTGCCATGCACAGTGTGATGAAGTTCCCACAAGCTTTATACGTCGCCGATTACCTGACTCGGAAAGGATTAGGCCTTGATGACACTATCGTTGTCGATAAGGCAGAACTGATGCAAGACACATGGTCGCCAATGTTGAAACAATTTGAAGGCAAGAAAGCCTTTTCGTATGCCGAACTGCTGAAATTGTCTCTCGGACAGAGCGACAACAATGCGTGTGAAATCCTTTTCAAGTATTGCGGCAAGCCCAAAGCAGTAGAGAAGTACATGAGAAAACTTGGATTCC
>JAFYCU010000055.1 GCA_017545095.1 Muribaculaceae bacterium
CTCGGTTCTTGGGTCTCGGTTCTTGGGTCTTGGTTCTCGGTTCGGCCATCAGCCGCACCAGGGTGCGGCTCTACATGACTCGGTTCTCGGTTCTTGGGTCTTGGGTCTCGGTTCTTGGTTCTCCGTTCGGCCATCAGCCGCACCAGGGTGCGGCTCTACATGACTCGGTTCTCGGTTCTTGGGTCTTGGTTCTCGCTTCTTGGTTCTCCGTTCGGCCATCAGCCGCACCAGGGTGCGGCTCTACATGATTTGGTTCTCGCTTCTTGGTTCTTGGTTCTCGGTTCTCGCTTCTCAATTAAACACTTTGAGTATTTCCTCACGGTCGTCGAAGTGATGGCGCACGCCTTTCACCTCCTGATAAGGCTCGTGTCCCTTTCCGGCCACGAGCACCACGTCGCCGGGCTGTGCCAGCTGGCATGCGAGCTTGATGGCATCGCGGCGGTCGGTGACCTTGAGCGTGATGAGCTGCTGCTCGGCATCGAGTCCGTCCCACATCTCTCGGATGATTTGGTTGGGGTCTTCGCTTCGCGGGTTGTCGCTGGTGAGAATCACCTGACTGCTGCGCTTGGCGGCCTCACGCGCCATGATGGGTCGTTTGCCGGCATCGCGGTCGCCCCCGCAGCCACACACCGTGATGATGCGCGAGCGTGTGCCGGCGAGCACCTCGCGCAGGGTGTCGAGCACGTTGACCAGCGCGTCGGGCGTGTGCGCATAGTCCACAATGGCAGTAAAGCCCTTGGGCGAGCGCAAGGTCTGGAAGCGTCCGGCCACGGGCACCAGCTTGCTCATCGCCACCAGCACCTCGAGGGTGTCGAATCCCAGCAGCACAGCAGCACCAAACACCGAAGTGAGGTTATAGGCATTGAAGCGTCCCACAAACTGCACCTCCAGTTCCCGGCCGTTGAGCATGAGCGACATGCCGTCGAGGCGGTCCTCCACCACGCGGCAGGTGAAGTCGGCCATGGTGCGCAGCGAGTAGCGATGCTTGCTGGCACGGGTGTTCTGCAACATCACGTCACCCACCTTGTCGTCGGCGTTCACCAGGGCGAAAGCGTCGGAGGGCAGCGCGTCGAAAAACATTTTCTTGGCACCGATATAGGCATCCACGGTTTTGTGGAAGTCGAGATGGTCGCGTGTGAGGTTGGTAAACACCGCCCCGGCAAAGTGGAGTCCGTCGATGCGGTGCTGCACACAGGCATGGGAACTCACCTCCATGAATGCATATTCACATCCGGCCTGTACCATCTCGTGCAGGAGTTTGCACAGCGTGAGGTGGTCGGGGGTTGTTTGCTTGGCGGGATGCTCGGTGAGGTCGACCATGTTGCGCACGGTGGAGAGCAGTCCGGCCTTGTGGCCCATCAGGTGGCACAGGTCGTAGAGCAGCGTGGCCGTTGTGGTCTTGCCGTTGGTGCCGGTCACGCCCACGAGTTTGAGTTTTTCGCTGGGACGGTCCCACCATTCATGGGCAATCAATGCCAAGGCCACCGTGCTATCGGGCACCTGCACATAGGTCACCGCCGTCGAGAGTTCGTCGGGTAGTTGCTCGCACACCACCGCCACAGCGCCTTGCTTCACCGTGGCCGGTATGAACTGGTGCGCATCCACGGTCACACCGCGCACGGCCACAAAGAGCGTGCCGGCACCCACCTGGCGCGAGTCGCACACCACATCGCTGATTTCCACACTGGCATTGCCCGTGACTTGGGCCTGCGGCAGCGAAGCTATAAGTTGACTAAGTTTCTTCACGATTATCTATTGTTTAGTTATGTTTTTTTGAGTTACGAGCTACAAGTGCGCGATGCGGTGCAATGCGGCGGAGTTTCGCAAGGCGGTGCCTTGCGACCTGCTGACTGATTGTGCTCTTGGTTCTCGGCTCTTGGTTCTTGGTTCTTGGTTCTCGGTTCTTGGTTCTCGGTTCTTGGTTCTCGGTTCTTAAGATTCAGTTGCGCAAGTCCAGGTTGATGACCTGTCCGCGGGCGTATTTCGTTCCTGGTGCCATGCTTTGGTGGGCCACGTAGCCATGTCCGGTGAAGCGCACGGTGAGTCCGGCACGCTCCAGCCGTTGTATGGCCTCGCGTGCGCACATGCCGCCCACATCGGGCACTCCCCCGCCCTGCTTGACGGGTTCCGGGGCCTTCAGCACTTTTACTGGCGACCCTTTAAGTCCCAATCCTCCCTGCACCCGCTGGCGCAAGCCAGTGGCCGAAGCCACAAAGGTGGGCGGTGTGGCATCGTGCTTCAGTGCCTTGCCGTCCTTATCCACCTCGGCGGCATAGCTTGGCGGCTCGCCCAGCAGTCCACGGGCATACATCTTCAGGGCCACGTTTTTCAGCACCATGCCACTGCTGGCTCCGGCACCGCGGTTGGCCCCCGACATGAGCACGATGCACGAATACTTGGGATTCTCATAGGGGAAGAACCCGCAGAATGCCAGTCGTTTGCGTGTGGTGTACTGTCCGTTCTCGGTCACAAAAGCCGTTCCCGTCTTTCCAGCAATCTCCACATATTTGTCCTGCACCCATCGGCGTGCGGTGCCACGGCTGCCAAACACCACATCGTGCAACATGATGCGCAGTTTCTTGGCATTCTCGGGGCTGCACACCTGCTCGCGGATGTAGCTCACGGGCACAATGGAGTCGGGTTCTCCCTCGCGCGAGAGTTTTTTCACCAGTCGGGGGCGCACATATTTGCCGTCGTTGGCAATGGCGTTGTAGATGGCCAAGGTGCTCAGCGGCGGGATTTCGGTGGCATAGCCGAAAGCCATGCGCGTGAGCGAGATGCGGTCGCCACGGGTGGTGCCCAAACGCGGGATGCGGGGCACGTTTTCGCCACCAATGCCCGAATGCATGGGCTCAAAGAACCCCATTTCCTCCAAACGGTCGTGGAACTTGCCTGGGTTCTTTTCATATCTACTCACGATGATACGCGACATGCCAACGTTGGACGAGGTCTCGATGATTTCCCGTGGTGTGAGCTGGGGCCCGCCATGTGGGTCGCGGATGGGGCGGCCCTCGTAGTTCCACACCGTGCCGGTGATCATGGGCTTGTCGATGTTATCGATAATGCCGTCTTCGAGGGCCACCATCATCGAGATGGGCTTCATCACCGAGCCCGGCTCATAGCCCAGCACGGCATGGTTCACACCCTCGATATAGGTGCCGTCGGAGGTTTTCTCCAGGTTGGAGATGGCCTTGATTTCGCCCGTGGCCACTTCCATGAGCACGCAGGTGCCCCACTGGGCCTCGGTCTCGACACACATGTTGTAGAGTTCCGTCTCCACGATGTCTTGCAGGGGCACGTTGATGGTGGTGGTGATGTCGTATCCGTCGATTGCTGGCACGCTCTCGGCATTCACGATGCCGGCGTTGAGCTGGATGCGCTTGGCAATGCCTGGTTTGCCGTAGAGCAGGCTGTCGAGTGCCATCTCCAGTCCTGCGCGTCCGTGCTGCTCACTGCTGGAGCTGTCGCGGCCCACAAAGCCGATGCTGCGCGAGGCCATCGTGCCGTAGGGCTTGGTGCGGCGATGCTCATTCTCGGCATACAGGCCGCTCTTCTTGAAAGCGTTGAAATAGGGAAACGCCGCAATGCGGGCATATTCGTTATTGGTGACCATGCGGCGAAACAGGCGGTAGCTGTGGTTGGCATGCTGCTGACCTTTCTTGCCCACCTTGGTGGTGTAGGCACGCATGAGCTCGTCGTTCCACTGCTGCGGGGTGCGCGAGTTGTCGAATGCGGTCAGGCTGTCGCACAGTGCGGGGAGCATGGCACGGAAGGTGGAGTCGTGCTTGGCCACATCGCCAAAGTCGATGCGAACAGTGTTGAAGTTGAGGTTGGCTGCCAGCACGGTGCCGTTGTCGGCGAGCAGCTTGCCGCGCTCGGGCTCGATGGGCTTGGTGATGGTGAGCAGCGAGTCGGCCTTCATGTTCCACTTGGCGGCATCAATCACGGTGGTCTTCACCATGCCCCACACAATGTAGGCCGAGAAGAGTAGCATCATACTCACCAGGAACATGTAACGCACAAAGATGTGCTTCTTGTTGTTTTGGCGTTTCTTTTTCATTTCTTTGACAAGTGATAAGGTGGTAATTCAGGATTCGACAGATATATGTGCATGGTATCCACATAGGCTTTCATATTGCTTTCGCGAATGAGCGAGTTGTAGCGTGCGCTGGCGTTCACGCAGTCGGTCTTGGCGTTTTCCAGCTCTTTCTTGAGGTTCATCACCTCCAGCATCTTGTTCTGACACTCAAATTTGTTGCCGATATACATGAGCATCATACCCACGGCCACGATGATGAAGAGGAAGTTGCGGCGGAAGAGGTCGAGCGAGAGGATGCGTCCCTGCCACACGCCCGAGAAAGCCTGTGAGGCTTTTTGCGTGCGGCGACGCGAGGTGTTGCGCTGCCGGGGGGCACTGCCCTGAGCCGTGTCGGCAGCGGCAGCGGTATCGTTGGCAGTGCTCGATGATGCCGAAACGTCGGGTTCCTGCTCATCGGCAAGGTGGATGATGGGGTCTTCGTTCATGAAATTGGGTGTCTATTGTAATGGGTTCTACTTGATGTTGCTTATGTGTTGTTATGCCTGTGCCACACACTCGGCGATGCGCAGCTTGGCACTTCGCGAGCGCGGGTTGCGGGCCACCTCATCGGCATCGGGCACAATCACGCGGTTGTTCACCACGCGCAGCGGAGCCTCCACGCGGCCGAAAAAGTCTTTCTTCACATGCCCCTCCACATTGCCGCTGCGCATGAAATTCTTCACCATGCGGTCTTCGAGCGAGTGATAGGTGATGATGGCCAGCCGTGCACCGGGCCTCAACACCAGCAAAGCCTGCTGCAACAGTCGTCGCAGCGCGTCCATCTCGTGGTTCACCTCGATGCGCAATGCCTGGAACACCTGCGCCAGCTCTTTCTTCTCCTGCGCCGGGCGGATGAGCGGTCGCACCACGTTGATGAGTCGGCCCGTGGTGGCGATTGGCTCGGCGGCGCGTGCCGCCACGATGGCGGCGGCCAGGCGGCGGCTCTGGCGCAGCTCGCCGTAGAGGTAGAAGATGTCGGCCAGACGCTCCTCGGTGGCCGTGGCCAGCACGGTGGCCGCAGTGGTCACAGCACGGCGGTTCATGCGCATGTCGAGCGGCGAGTCGGCACGGAAGCTGAAGCCGCGCGACGCATCGTCGAAATGGTGGAACGACACGCCCAGGTCGGCCAAGATGCCATCGACCGACGTCACGCCGTGAAACCGCAGGAAATTGGCCAAAAAGGCGAAATTGCCGTGCACAAAGGTGAACCGAGCATCGTCGGGACAATTGGCCCGGGCATCCAGGTCCTGGTCGAAGCCGAACAACCGTCCGTCATCGCTCAACCGCTGCAAGATGGCACGACTGTGACCGCCACCGCCAAAGGTGACATCCACATAGGTGCCACCGGGCACGATGGCCAGACCCTCGAGGCAAGGCTCAAGCAATGCGGGAATGTGATAAACCAGTTGTTCCATGCTTAAATCAGGGCAATTAAGTGTGATTGAGTTGTGCTTAAAAACTACTGAAAACAGTGGGCAACGCTGCCCACCTCAATTTCAGCGTGTAAAATTACAAACAATTTCCCAATAATTTGCATTTCCAAATTCCAAAATTTACGTTTTTTCATCAAAAAGTTATTAACAACCCCCGCAACCCCTTTATTTATGCGGATTCCGAAAATTGCGTTTTGTAAATCTTTTGCACTTGCAAATTTGGAAAAGCATTTTCAAGATGCGAGATGCAAGAACAACCTAGATTCTCTATTAGTCCTTGAAGCCATAGATTCCGTAGCCACCCCTATCCACCCCATCACCCAGCACCAAAAAGTTGGATTCAAATTGTTTGGAAACTGAGAATATTTGCTTAACTTTGCAACCCGAAACGATGCGAAAACATTAATCTTTAAGCATATGAAACGACTATTAGCCCTGCTGGCCTGTGTGGCCGTGTTGCTCCCGTTAGGAGCTGTTCCTGCTCACCCTCAGCCCATTACCATGTCGCAGCCCGATGGCAGCAGCCTCACCATTGCCCTGGTGGGCGATGAGTTTTACCACTACCACACCACCGCCGACGGCTACACCATCGTGCGTCAGAACGGTGGCTGGGAATATGCCCGCGTGGAGGGCAGCCACCTCGCGCCCACCGGCGTGCTGGCCCACAACGCCGGGCACCGCACCGCCAGCGAGCAGAGCTTGCTCGCCAGCTTGGGCCGCCACGTCACCGACCGCTCACAGGCCACGGCAGGCCGCCAAGCACGCGCCGCCCGCGACAAGCAAATCCAGCGCCCCAACCGCGAGCCGGTGGTGGATTACAGCAAGTTCCGCGGACTGATTGTGCTCGTCAATTTCACCGACAAGAAATTCCGCATGAGCAATGCAACCGAGTTCTACCACAGTATGTTGAACACCAAGAATTTTGAGGGTTACAATAACGATGAAACCCAGACCTTCACCCCTTGCACGGGCAGTATGCGCGACTACTACTACGACCAGTCGATGGGTCAGTTCGACCCTAAATTCGATGTTGCCGGTCCCGTGGAGGTGCCTTTCTCATGCATGGACGGTCGCTCGCGAGCACGCGACATCTTCCAAGCCGCCATGGACGCCATCGACCCGGTCATCGACTTCACGCGCTACGACAGCAATAGCGACGGACTCATCGACATGGTGTTTTTCATTGTGGCCGGACACACATCCAACTATGTGGGCAACGACGAAAGTTATCTGTGGCCGCACATGAGCTACCTCTATGGATACAACAGCGAGGAAAACTACTATTACTATCTCGTCTATGACGGCATGTATATGTCGCGTTACGCGTCATCGGGCGAAATCTACGGCTGGGAGTCGGAAGGCATGGTCAGCCCCGACGGCATAGGCACGATGTGCCACGAGTTCAGTCACGTGCTGGGCCTGCCCGACCTCTACGACACCGACTATGAGGGCAGCGGCGGCCAGAGCAACGTGCCCGGCAAATGGGATGTGATGTCCGGTGGCAGCTACGGCAACCAGGGCCGCACCCCCGTGGGCTTCAGCCTGTGGGAACGCCACCAGCTGGGTTGGGCCACACCCACCGATTTCAACACCGCAGGCCATTACGAGCTCGATGACCTGGCCGTGAGCAACCAGGGCCTGCTCATGCAGTCGCCCGTCGAGGGTGAGATGTTCTACTTCGAGAACCGCCAAAACAACAAGTGGGACAGCGAGCTGCCTGGTCACGGCCTGCTGGTGACACGCGTCGACTACACCAACACCGAGGTGTGGAACAACAACGATGTGAACGTGGATCCCGTCCACAACTACTACGAACTCGTGCGCTCCGGCGAAACGGCCGAAGAAACGGCCTTCCCCGGTCCGCTGGGGGTGACCGACCTCAGCCCCTTCACCACGCCGGCCCTCGTCACCTGGGATGGCTCGCCCTGCGACTATGCCCTGAGCGACATCCAGGAGACGGAGGGGCGCATCACATTCGACGCCACCATCTTATCACTGCGCCGCGACAACGTTGAAGACTTCGAGACCATGCCCACCATGACCAACAACATGGCCACCGACGTGGCAGGACACTTTGCCCAATGGGACTTCTACAAGGCCAAGGTAGACAACGAGACGCATTTTGGCAGCAGCCACGAGTGCGTGATGGGCATGCCATCCACCATCACCATGAGCTCCGATGTTGAAGGGCACATCTTCGAGGTGAGCGTAGATGCTTACAACTCCTCGCTGCGCAGATCCCAGTTGCAACTCCAGTATTCCACCGACCAGGGCACCACGTGGGTGGATATGGGCGCACAAACGGTGTCGGCCAGTGCAAAGGTCACCCTCACATGGCGCACCGCGCTCAAGGATACGGTGCGTTTCCGCCTCACACGTTCGGCCGGCACCTCCATCTCGTCGCTGTTCGTCGACAACTTCACCATTTCGAGCTACGGCGAGCTCAACACCGGCCACCCCGACGCGCTGCTCGGCGACGTGAACGGCGACGGCCGCATTGACGTGGACGACGTGAACCTGATCATCAACATCCTGCTCGACCGCGACAGTGCCGACAACTACGGCAACCGAGCCTATATCACCGGCGGCAACACCGTGAGCGTCGACGACCTGAACGCACTCATCAACATCCTGATCAAGCAGTGAGGAGACGGCGAAGTTAAAGTCATCAGAATGCATGGGTGAAGCCCGTGTGGGTGAACCTTTAGCTTGCAAACGAATGGGAGTAGTGGTAGAGCGGCGGCACAGTTGGAACATTCCGAAACAAATTCTACCAAGTGATGACTTTATCCACTATCTCTTGTTGCTCGCTGGCGGTGCGACGGAGATAGATGCGGGTGGTCTCTATACTCTCATGGCCCATAAGGTCAGCGAGCAGTGAGATGTCATTGAACTTTTCGAGGAAGTTCTTGGCATAGCGGTGCCGGAATGAGTGTGGATAAACCACTTTGGGGTTTAGGCCAAACTTGACGGAAAACTTCTTCAACTGTTGTGAAATGCCGCGTGTGGTGATACGTTCACCAAAGCGGTTGAGGAACAGGTAGCCAGTAGTGCGAGCATTGGCGTTGAGCCATACGGCGGTTTCCTCTCGCAGTTTCTTGGGGATGTAAAGGCGACGAACTTTGCCGCCTTTGGTGTAGATGTCGAAGTAGCCGGCGAAAACGTGTTCCGCCTTAAACTGAATTAACTCGCTCACACGAGCACCAGTGGCAGCAAGAAAGCGGACAACGAAGTACCATTCTTGGTTACTCTCTTGTTTTAGCTTCTTTTTCAAGAAAATGTAGTCGGCGTTGCTGATTACATTTTCAAGATACGTGCGTTGCTGCACCTTGACTGATTTAAGACGCAACTTCTTCTTACCCGAAAAGTCAAGAAACTTGTTAAGTGCTTGGATTCGCAAGTTCACAGTCTTGGGCTTGAATTTCTCGATGAGATACGACTTGTGGGCAAGAAGGTTTTTTTTGTTGACCTCCTTGTACTGGTTGAAGAAAGCATTGATGGCGTATATGTACGCCTCAATGGTATTCTTCGCCATGTTCCCCTGTTCGAGGAACTCTTTGAATTTGTTAATCATAAGTGAATGAATTTAATGAATAAATACACTAATAATATGTTGTAACAAATTCACTGAATTCCTATTATGAGAAATTCACCGCCACCGGCGAGGTCAAATGCATCGACGACGAGATACCATTTGACCTGCCTTTCTCTTGGGAATGGGCAAGAATAAGAGACATTTCTCAATCATACATTGGTCTTACTTATTCTCCA
>JAFYCU010000056.1 GCA_017545095.1 Muribaculaceae bacterium
CGTCAGCCCTACCGCCTGACCATGTACCGCGGCAGCAACCACAACGGCACCACGCCCGAGCGCACGCTCGTCGGCCCCAAGGTGCTGCTGGTGAACAAGTACAGCGCCAGTGACGGCGACCTGTTCCCCTGGAGTTTCAAGGAGAACAAGATCGGTCCGGTGATCGGCACCCGCTCATGGGGCGGCATCGTGGGCATCAGCGGCTCACTGCCCTATATGGACGGTACCGACATCCGCGTGCCCTTCTTCACCAACTACGACACCCACGGCAACTGGATTGTCGAGAACCACGGTGTAGATCCCGACATCCTTATCGACAACGACCCCGTGATGGAGTTCAACGGCATCGACCAGCAGCTCGACAAGGCCATCGAGGTCATCCTCGACCTGCTCAAGGACCGCCAGCCCATGCCCAAGACTCCCGCACCTCGCACCCTCAAGGACCTGGGCGTGGATTAGTGCTCACCTTGCTCGCAATCTAGGACTAAGGACTAACGACTAAGAGAAGCATCCGCATACCTGATGGCGTGCGGATGTTACTCTTTATTAGCCAACGCGCTTGTGTTTTCCACTTTTTCCGTTTTTCCGTTTTTTCCGTGCGTGCACGTGTGTCATTGTTGGTTTTGAGGTTTCGCATTTAATGAATTGTTGTCATATCACGGAATTTTACTACCTTTGCCATTGCTTGTTAGAGCGCAACGCTTTATCATAATGATTGCAATATGGCAAACGAGAATTTATCCAAAGCCAAAGAGGCCAAAAATGACGAGTTCTATACCCAGTATCATGACATCGAGAAAGAGGTGTCGGCCTATCTGGAGTATAACCCCGACGTGTTCCGTGGCAAGACGGTGCTGCTGCCATGTGACGATCCCGAGTGGAGCAATTTTACCAAATACTTTGCCCAGAACTTTGAGACCTTCGGCTTGAAAAAGTTGATTTCCACCAGTTATGCCCCCGAGAGCAAGCGCTACAAATATGGCTACCAACCCACCTTGTTCGAGACCGAGGCACCGCATTTTGATGCCGACAAGAGCAAGACCCACGGCAAAATCTTCGTTCTTGACCATGATGTGACGGGGGATGGCAAAATCAACTTTGAGGACTTGGAATGGCAGTACCTTGAGGGCGACGGCGATTTCCGCAGCCAGGAAATCTGCAACTTGCGGGACCAGGCCGACTTTATCATCACCAACCCGCCTTTCTCGCTGTTCCGCGAGTTCCTGGCGTGGATTTTCGAAGCAGACAAGCAATTTCTCATCATCGGCAATATGAATGCTGTGACCTGTAAAGAGGTTTTCCCTCTGATAAAAGAGAACAAGATGTGGTATGGGTGTTCCATTAGTAGCGGTGACAGGGAGTTTGGAGTACCTGACGAATATCCGCTGACTGCCGCTGGATGGAGAATTGATGACCAGGGTAAAAAATACATCCGTGTTAAGGGTGTGCGTTGGTTTACCAATCTTGACCATGGTCGCCGTCATCAGCCATTAGCATTGATGACGATGGCTGATAATCTGAAATTCAGCCGCCACAAAGAGGTAAGAGGAAAGGATAGTTATGTCCACTATGACAACTATGATGCTATTGAAGTTCCATATACAGACGCAATACCAAGTGACTATGAGGATGTTATGGGAGTGCCTATTTCCTTCCTTGATAAGTATTGCCCTGAACAATTTGAGATAGTAGGAATAGCCTGCGGTAATGCTTGGGCGAACTATACAGATATTTTAAAATCTTTGAATTTCAACCCCAACATAAAATATGGTGGTGGACTTGGCAATGGTGTAATAAATGGAAAAGGTGTATATGCTAGAATCCTAATCCGCAAAAAACAATAAGACGATATGGAAACGATATTAAGGACGGACATCACGGTTCGCGAAATTTGCGAGGGTTTTATCTATAACGAGTTGGAGGGTAAAGGCCTGTTCGGCATGAATGGCAAACTGACCATCCAGCCCGAGTACCAGCGCAACTATATCTATGCCGACGGCAAGCGTGATGTCGCCGTCATTGACTCGGTGCTGAAGGGCTATCCCCTTGGGGTCATCTATTTCAATCAGGTGGGTGACAATTACGAGGTGCTTGACGGGCAGCAACGCATCACGAGCCTGGGCCGCTTTGTGACCCACAAACTCGCCATCAAGGACAAGAACGGGATGCAGCAGTACATCGACGGCCTTAACGAGGAAGACCGTGAGAAGGTGTTGAACACCAAATTACTCATTTTCATTTGCGAGGGCAAGGAGAGCGAAATCAAGGACTGGTTCCAGACGGTCAACATTGCCGGCGTTAACCTGAACAACCAAGAGAAATTGAATGCCATTTTTTCGGGGCCGTTTGTGAGCGCATTGAAGGAGGAATTCAGCAACTCCCAAAATGCGCATATCCAAAAGTGGAGCGCCTATGTCAGTGGCAATGCTAAGCGACAGGATTTCCTGGAACGCGCACTGCAATGGGTGAGCCAAGGCAATGTCGAGGCCTACATGAGCAAGCACCGTCAGGATTCCGACATCACGCCTGTCAAGACCTATTTCAACGCCGTTATTGATTGGGCTTCGGCCGTGTTCAAGGATGTTTTGCCCGAGATGCGCGGCCTGGAGTGGGGACGCTTCTATGAGGAATACCACAAGAATCCTTACAACGTGGATGCCGTTTCCAAGCGCGTGCATGAACTGTATGCCGACCCCTATGTGACCAACCACAAGGGCGTGTTTGAATACATCCTGGGCGGCGAGAAGGACAAGAGCCTGTTGAACATCCGCATGTTTGACAAGGCGACGATCAACCGTGTTTATGCCAAGCAGACCGAGGCTGCCAAGGCAAAGGGCGTGAGCAACTGCCCCGACTGTGCCTTGAAGGGTGAGACCCGCATCTATAAACTCAGCGAGATGGATGCCGACCACGTCACTGCCTGGAGCAAGGGCGGTGCTACCGACGAAGGCAACTGCCAAATGCTGTGCCGTTACCACAACCGCTCCAAAGGCAACAAATAATAGCATACAAGCCGCCAGACCGACTAAAAAAACTTAGCGGCTTGGCGGCTTGGCGTGGGGCCCCTTAATAACCTCTTGTGTTTTCCGATTTTTCGTTTTTTCGCTATTATATATATAAAACGAAAAAATGAAAAAACGAAAAACAGCATGTTATCGTTTAACATGATGGTTATTTCCTAATTGTATTCTACCGGCAATGACGGTACTACAGTAGAAAAGAAAATAGGTTTTTTCATTTTTCCGTTTTTTCTTTTTTTCCGCGCATACGTGTGGAAAGTGGGGGTGAACGGCCGTGTATATGTGGAAAGGGCGGAAAAAGTGAAAAAACGAAAACAATGGCCGTTAACTCTAAAAATATGTTTTCCGTCGCTTGTCATGAAGGAAAAATGCAGTATCTTCGCAGTTTGTAATAAAGAGAACGTATGAGAGAGACCAGACGAAATATTGCAGTGCTGGGCAGCACGGGGTCTATCGGGCGCCAGACGCTCGATATCATTGCTGAGTACCCTGACCTGTTCCAGGCCTGGCTGCTGGTTGCCCGCAGCAGCGCCGACCTGCTCATCCAGCAGGCACGCCAGATGCGCCCCCACATGGTCATCATTGCCGATGAGCAGTACTATGAATATGTTCGCGATGCACTCGAGGACACCGACATCGAGGTAGCCACCGGCAGCGCTGCCATCGCCCAGGCTGTCACCGCCCCCGAGATAGATACTGTGGTGACCGCCATGGTGGGCTACAGCGGGCTGGAATCGACGATTGCCGCTATCGGAGCGGGCAAGCGCATTGCCCTGGCCAACAAGGAGACCCTGGTGGTGGCCGGTGAACTCATCGACCGCCTGTTGAAGGACTCCACGAGCGTGCTCTACCCTGTGGACAGCGAGCACGGCGCCTTCTACCAGTGCCTGGTGGGCGAGCGCATGCAAGACGTGGAAAAACTGTGGCTGACGGCCTCGGGCGGCCCTTTCCGCACACTGCCCAAGGAGCAACTGGCCACCGTCACCGCGGCCGACGCCCTCAAGCATCCCAACTGGTCGATGGGTGCCAAAATCACCATCGACTCGGCCACGATGATGAACAAGGGCTTTGAGATGATCGAGGCCCGCTGGCTGTTCGGCGTGATGCCCGACGACATCGAGATCGTGGTGCATCCGCAGAGC
>JAFYCU010000057.1 GCA_017545095.1 Muribaculaceae bacterium
CTTGCCCAGATATTCCAAATAGCCGTCGATCACCACAATGCTATTATCCACAATCATGCCCAGCACCACTATCAGCGCCGCCAGCGTGACAATGTTCAGCTCAATGCCCACGACATACATGACGGCCACCGACACAAACGTGCTCAACGGAATGGTGATGGCGGCCACGATGGCCGAGCGCAGGGGGAAGAGCACCATCATCACCAGGATAATCACGAGCATGGCAATGAGCAGGTCGCGAAGGAAGTCGCTCACGCTCAGGCTCACCACCTTGGGTTTGTCGGCAATGCGGGTGATGTGTACATCGTCGGGCAGCTCGGCCTGCCGGTAAGCGTCAATCACCTTGTCCACCTCCTTGCCATAGCGCACCACATTGTTGCCGGGTGTCATCTCAAGCGACAACAGCACGCAGGGGTGTCCGTTTTGCTCGATGCGGCTGGCATCGGGCGCATATTCCCTCACCACCCGGGCGATGTCGCGCACGCGCACCACCTTGCCCGTGGCCGGCTCCGAGAAGATGATTTGGTTGGCAATCTCCTGCTCGCTGTTCTGCATGGGCTCCACGTGGATGGGCATCTGATGGTCGGGATTGCTGATGCGGCCGCTCATCGTGGTCAGGCCCTGCGCCTGCAATTGCGAAAACAGCAGCTGGTCGCCAATGCCGTAGGCTTGCAGGCGGTCGCGGTCGACATACAAGGTGATTTGCTCCTTTTGCTCGCCGCACATCCGCACGTTGGCCACCGAGGGAATCTGGCGCAGACGGTCGCTCAACTCATCGCCATATTGCTTCAGCTCGCGATAGTTGCGCTCGCTGCTCTCGATGGCGATGAGCAGGGCCGAGGTGTTGCCGAAATCGTCGTTCACCACCAGACCCAGCACACCCGCCGGCAGCTGGGGCTTGAACGCGTTGAGGCCATGCTTGATTTTGCTCCACACCTCGTCCTTGTTGTGCACGTCGTCGTTGAGCCGTACCATCACGATGCACATGCCGTTCTGCGAGGTGGTAGTGGTCTTGGCGCGGTTCACCTCGCCATAGGTGAACAGGTAACGCTCCAACGGACGCGCCACCTGGCTCTCCACCTCCTCCGACGTGGCCCCGGGATATACGGCCACCACCACGCCCTGACGGATGGTGACATGGGGAAACTCGTCCTTGGGCATGACATACATGCCATAGATGCCCAGCACAAACAACACGCCGATAATCAACAGCGCGATGGAATAATGCTCCAATGGCCACTTGAGCCAATTCATCCTCCTGCTCATAGCTCAATAAACCACTTTGGTGCCTTCGCTCAGTTTCTGATAGCCCTCGGTGACGATACGGTCGCCAACGCTGATGCCATTCATCACGGCTATGCGGTTGCCCATCACCGGCCCGAGGTCCACATTCACGCGATGAGCCGTTTTGTTGGCATCGACGCGCCACACAAAACTGCCGCCCTCGGGCCGCCGCTGCACGGCAGTGATAGGCACGTAGACGTGACCCGTGGCCCCGGCCTGCACGCCTGGGAAGCGCACCGAGGCCACCATGCCGGGCAGCAACAGGTGGTCGGCATTGGCCACATGGATACGGATGTCGTAGGTGTGCGTCATCACATCGGCCTGCACGCCCTTTTCGATGCGGCCGCCTTTGTATTCGCGGTTGATGGCTTCCACACTGATCATCGAGGGAGTGCCGGCGGTGATGTGCTTGAGTTCAACCTCGGGCACGGCCACCTTCACTTTCACGGTGCTGATGTCGAGGATCGACACCACGGCCTGCGAGGGCAGTGCCGTCTCGCCCACGTCGAGCTGCCGGCGACCCACTACCCCGCTCACCGGTGCCACAAGGCGCGTGTCGGCCATGCCCTTGCGGGCGATTTGCTCGGCGGCGCGGGCCGACGTAACGCCCGACCGCGCCGTGCTCAATGCCGTCTCGGCCTGTTTCAGGCGGGTCTCCACCTCCACCCATTTAATTTCGGGCAGCGAACCCTTGTCGTGGAGCAGCTTCATGCGGTCGTAGGCATCCTTGGCCTGCGTATAGGTGTCCTCGGCCTGGCGCACCATGTCGAGGGCCTGGCGCGTGGCGGCCTGCGCCATCTCCACACTGTTGCCCGGTGTGGACGCGTCAATCTCGGCCAGCAGCTGCCCGCGATGCACCAGCTGCCCCTCGCGCACGAGCATACGCTTGATCACACCCATGGTGGTGAAACTCACTGCTGTGGCCTCGCGCTCCTCCACCACGCCCACATAGGCCAACCCCTCGTCGCCCTGCGCCTGCGAGGCCACAAGGGTCTCCACCCTTATCGCCGGTCGATCCTCGCCATTCCGCTTTTCACCACAACCCGCCAACAACAGGGCCGTCAAAAGAAAATACACGCATTTTTTCATCATCACGCATCATTTTTGCCGCAAAAGTAAATAAAAGCGTTCACATAAGCGATGCCAAAACGCAATAAACGTGTCGTTTTCCTCATCAAGATAGCAAATGGAACAATAGTTTTCCCAAATCAGACATCAAAACCGGCGCAGGGCTAGGCCATCCCCCCGCATCTGGGGCATTCAGGCAATCACGCTTGCCCGGAAGGGCAAATCATTCTACTCCCATTTGGTGGTATGGTTTCGATGTTCCACACTTTTGATACACCATCTTGCACGCGACACTTGCCGATAATTGCATTTAATGTGGCCTTTGAAATACAGCAATGGCGGAATGCACCCCGCCATCGCTATTCAAGTCAGCTCGGTTCTCGTTTCACTGTTCTAGGTTCGGCCATCAGCCGCACCAGGGTGCGGCTCTACTGTAAGCCCCTCCTCAGGAGGGGTTTGGGGAGGCTTTTTCTAAGTTCTTGTGTAGCATAAATATTGATAATGATGTTCATGTCTTCCACGTCCACCGCGCTGTCGCCGTTCAAGTCGGCTTGGTCCAATACACGCATACCAAACGTTACAGAGCAACGATTATATGGAGGCAAAGTTAGGCATTTTCCGCCAAACGAGCCACAACTATTCGACAAAAAAATGCGCTGAAGCGGTCGGAAATCGGCGTTTTTTGCCCACATTTCCGACCGTTTCAGCGCAAAATCCAGTCGACCACCGGCCTGTGGCAACAGTTGGTCGATGTGTTGACAGGCGATAAAATCATGTTGTGCAAGGCGTGGCAGCCCCCTCCCGCCGGTTGTGTGTGAAGGGAGGTGTTATCACAAAATCGCAACAGTGGCCTAATTTTTTATGCTTCTTCCGAAATTTTGAGTGATGAAGGTTTTGAGTGAAGGTTTTGAGTGATGAAGCATGTAGAGCCGCATCACGATGCGGTTCCCCCGATGCAATTTCCCCGTTCACGATGGGTATCACCCCACTCGGCCATCCGGCCAGCACATGTGTAAGCCCAACATGCATCGCCCATCACCCACACTGGAAAGCCATC
>JAFYCU010000058.1 GCA_017545095.1 Muribaculaceae bacterium
CACCATCGTACAGCCGCCGCCGCTCATGTGGCCGAGGAGAAGGCCAAGGCCGACCCCAACCACACGGGCAAGGAAGAGTACTGCTACCTGCTGGCGGTCTGCTTCCCGCAGAACCACCTCAAGGTCATGGACTATAACCGTGTCATCACCGACCTGAACGGCCTCACCGACGAGCAGTTCCTGGCCAAGGTGGGCGAGCACTTTACCATCGAGGACAAAGGCACCGAGATTTACCACCCCGCCCGGCTGCACAACTTCGCGCTCTACCTGTCTGGCCGCTGGTACTCCCTCACCGCCAAGCCCGGCACCTACGACGACAACGACCCCATCGGCGTGCTTGACGTGAGCGTGTCGAGCGACTACATCCTGCGCGACATCCTCGGTATCACCGACCTACGTTCCGACAACCGCATCGACTTCGTGGGCGGCATCCGCGGTCTGGGCGAGCTCAAGCGCCGCGTCGACTCCGGCGAGATGCGTGTGGCCCTGGCCCTCTATCCCGTCACCATGCAGCAAATCATCGACATCGCCGACAGCGGCAAGATCATGCCGCCCAAGGCCACCTGGTTCGAGCCCAAGCTGCGCTCCGGTCTCATCATTCACAAACTCGACTGATCACGACCGCCACGGCTCGCACAGCCTCAGCGGCTCGCGAGCCAACATCGAAACCGCTAATCCATCGAAAGGCACTTAACATTTAGCAAAAAATTTCAGTAAATACCCTCGGGCGGAGCCAGACCAGGCCCCGCCCATTTTTATCGTCCAACCGCTGCCGCACCGACCTGATCATCCGCAAGCCGCTCACCGACGGCTACGGTGGATCCTGCGCGGCAGCTTGAAGGCCGTGATTGCCGAAGGACTGTAGCAGACGGCCAAGTATATGGACTACGTGGGCAACGTGGACGAGGGGCACCTCATCATCTTCGACCGCACGGGCAAGCTCTCGTGGCAGAAGCGCATCTGGCACCGCGTGGAGCGCTACGGCGGCCGCGACATCACCGTGTGGGGAATGTAGCATATGTCATCGTATCGACTATTGTTTGCAACTATTGTTGTCCGATAGATAATCATCTTGGTCAGTTCGTAATTGGTTGATTTGTACGTGCCAGCCCTACTGCTTTGTTGAAACAGATGTGCTGGGGCGCGATTTCATGCACTTGTTGATTAAATTCTTCAGCTAAATGATTGCCAAATCGCGAAAGTTTTGTATATTTGCGCGATAATTTGTCAAATCATAACCGATGAAAATGATTGAACGTATTGTGTTGTGCTGCGTTGCGGCACTGATGGGGAGCGTGGCTGGAGCCCAGAGCTATGCCCCGGTGGGTGGCCACATCGCCACCGAATGGGCGGCAAAGGTGAGTCCTGCCCGTGTGTGGAACGAATATCCGCGTCCGCTGCTGGTGCGCGACCAGTGGGTGAACCTGAACGGCATGTGGGACTACGCCATCACGGCGAGCAACGCTGCCCGACCCACCCGATGGGACGGGCGCATTCTCGTGCCCTTTGCCCTGGAGTCGTCGCTTTCGGGGGTGGGGAAGAGTCTGTCGCCTGAGCAGGCCCTGTGGTATCGCCTCAGTTTCAAGGCTCCGAAGCATGGCAAGGACCAGCGTGTGCGACTGAACTTCGGTGCAGTGGACTGGGATGCCCGCGTGTGGGTCAACGGCCGTGAAGTGGGCAGCCACAAGGGCGGCTACACCGCTTTCTCGCTCGACATCACCGATGCCCTCAACGCCAAAGGCGACAACGAGCTGGTTGTGCGTGTGCTCGACGGCACCGACAGCGGCTTCCAGCCCTGCGGCAAGCAACGCAGCAACACTCGCGGCATCTGGTACACGCCTGTGAGTGGCATTTGGCAGACGGTGTGGATGGAGGCAGTGAATGCCCAGGCCATCACCGCTGTGCGCACCACCGCCGACCTGGCCTCGTCAATGGCCAACGTCACCATCGAGGGCGGTGCAGCGGGAATGACCGTTGAGGTGCAGGCCCTGAGCGGCGGCAAGCGCGTGGCCGAGGCCAAGGCCGTGATGGGCGGTGCGGCCACGGTGGTGGGTGTGAAGCTCCCCGAGCCAGTGCGGCTGTGGAGCCCCGACGCACCCAACCTCTACGACCTGCGCATCACCCTGCGCGATGCCGCCGGCAAAGAGGTGGACAAGGTGAGCAGCTACATGGCCATGCGCGAGTTTGGCTCGCGTCGCGATGCCGAGGGGCACGTGCGATTCACGCTCAACGGCAACGACATCTTCCAATTTGGCCTGCTCGACCAGGGCTGGTGGCCCGACGGCCTCTACACCGCCCCGTCGCCCGAGGCGTTGCGCTACGACATCGACCAGACCAAGCAATGGGGCTACAACCTGATTCGCAAGCACGTGAAAGTGGAGCCTGAGCTGTGGTATGCCCACTGCGACCGTGTGGGCATCATCGTTTGGCAGGACATGCCCAGCGGCGACTACAGCACCAGCCCCGAGTGGCAGCGCGAGCAATACTTCAGGGGTCCGCAATGCCAGCGCACACAAGAGAGCGTCGACAACTATTACCGTGAGTGGAACGACATCATCGAGCAGTTCCGCGGATTCCCCTGCATAGCCTCGTGGATTCCCTTCAACGAGCGGTGGGGACAGTTCAACACCTGGAGCGTGGCCAAATGGACCAAAGAGAAAGACCCCACGCGCCTGGTGAACCCCGCCAGCGGCGGCAACTTCTGCTGCACGGGCGATGTGCTCGACGCGCACCACTATCCCGAACCGGTGCAGATGCTCTGGGACCCCGACCGCGTGAACGTGGTGGGAGAGTATGGCGGCATAGGCTATCCCGTGCAGGGACACACCTGGGTGGCCAGCGACAAGAACTGGGGCTATGTGAAGTTCAACTCCACCCGCGAGGTCACCGACACCTATGTGGAATATGCCACCATGCTGCTCGACCTGGCCAAGCAGGGTTGCTCCGGGGCCATCTACACACAGACCACCGACTGCGAGACCGAGGTGAATGGCATCATGACCTACGACCGCCGTGTGGTGAAAATGGAACTTGACCGCTTTGCCGACATCAACCGTCGCGTGGCCCACAGCCTTGACCGATGAGCAAAGGTGGCAAATGGTTCAGCCTGCTGAGGCAGTCGCGCTCCACGATGCTGGTGCTCGTGGCGTGCGCTTTGCTACTGGCCTGCGTGTTTGCCGCACAGCACTACTATGCGCGCAAAGGCATCGAGAACGAGGTGGCACACCGCGCCGAAGCGGCACTGACGGCCAAGGCTCTAAATATCCAGTATGTGGTCACCTCGGTGGAGGTGGCCGTGGAAAATATGGCCTGGGCCGCCGAGAGGGGCGTCGCACGACCCGACTCGCTCTACAAGGTGGTGCGCCGCGTCGTGTCGCAAAACGACTACATCGTGGGCAGCGCTGTGGCTTTCGAGCCCGATTTTTTCCCCGAAAAAGGCAGGCTGTTTGCACAATACTGCTACCAAGACACGGTTACCGACGAGTTGCACCTGAAGTCGCTCGCCAGCGATGAATACAACTACCTGCAACAGGAATGGTACACCGCCCCGATGAAGACCGATGCGCCCTGCTGGAGCGAGCCCTACTTTGATGTGGGTGGCGGCGATATGGCCATGACCACATTCTCCATTCCGCTGCACGACAAGCAGGGCCGTTGCGTGGGCGTGCTCACCGCCGACATCTCGCTCGACTGGCTCGACGACGAGCTGTATGAAGGGCTTCGCTATTCCAAGTCCTACTTCATGATTATGTCGCACAAAGGTGTGCTGATGGCCTATCCCGACACCTCGCTGATACTTACCTCGCCGGTCACACACATGGCCGACAAGGGTGTCCGCGACCCAGCTGTGGACGAGCTCAACCGCAACATGATGGATGGCAAAACGGGGCAGATTGCGCTTCGCAGCATCACCGGCAAGCCGCGCATCGTTTACTATGCCCCCGTGCCGGGACGCACCCGGTGGTCGATGGCCATTGTGCTCGACCGCAACGAGGTGTATGGCAGCTTGCGCATCATCAGCATCACGTTGCTGCTCACCATGCTGCTTGGCATGGGGATGCTGCTGCTGATTTTGTGGCTGTCGGTGAACAACATCACACGTCTGCACGAAGCCGAGATGGCCAAGCAGCGCATCGACGGCGAGCTGGGCATTGCCCACAACATCCAGATGGGTATGCTGCCCAGTGAGCTGCCCGCCACTATGCGCGACGATGTGCGCGTGCAAGGCATGCTGCTACCGGCCCGTGAGGTGGGCGGCGACCTCTACGACCACTTCATCAGAGCCGAGAAACTCTATTTCTGCATCGGCGATGTGAGCGGCAAAGGTGTGCCGGCTGCACTGGTGATGGCTGCCACGCGCAACCTGCTCAGGGCATCCACACAACACGAGAGCAACCCGGCGCGTGTGATGACTGCCATGAACAAAGTGCTGACCGATGGCAACGACACCTTGATGTTCGTGACCTTCTTCATCGGTGTGCTGGACCTGCCAACCGGCAAATTGCGCTATTGCAACGCCGGCCACAATGCTCCCTGGCTTCTCCCTCCCGCCGGTCAGCCACAGCTGTTGGCAGTAGAACCCAATCTGCCGCTGGGCGTTGAAGACGGCTACACCTATGCGGGGCAGGAAATCGACCTACAGGTAGGCTCGACGGTGGTGCTCTACACCGATGGCGTTACCGAGGCCATCGATGCGGCACACAACCAGTTTGGCGACAACCGCCTGCAACACACGCTCGAGGCGTGTGTCCAGGACGGTGTGACCAACGACCCGGCAGCCGTCATCGCCAGCGTCACCGAAGCCGTGAACACCTTCACTGCCGGCCATGACCCTGGCGACGACATCACCATGCTGGTGGTGCACTACAACAAGCCGCAGCGCAATCTGCTCCTGCAACGGTCGCTCACCGTGTCAAGCGACGTGAAGCAAGTGACCGAACTGAACGACTTTGTGAAAAGCGTGGCCGAAGAGTTGAAATTCGACCCGTCGCAAGCCATGCAGCTTCAGCTGGCCATCGAAGAGTCGGTGGTGAATGTGATGGAATATGCCTACGAAGGCGACCATCGCGGATTGGTGACGGTTGACTGCATGGCCGACGACACCTGGCTCGATGTGGTGATCACCGACAACGGGCGACCTTTTGACCCCACGTCGCACCCCGATGCCGACATCACGCTGCCCACCGAGAAACGCGACGTGGGCGGACTGGGCATCTTGCTCACCCGGCGACTTATGGATGCCATCAACTATGAGCACGATGGGAAACGCAACGTGCTCACCCTGCGAAAACGACTAAAATAAAATTAAATAATATTTATCAGTAAACCAACCATCTATTAATATGAAGACAATAATTCAAGAGGGCGATGGCCATGTACTGGTCACGCTCGATGGCGAGCTCGACACCGCATCGGCCGCCGTCACTGAGCAAGAATTGCAACCCGTAATGATGCGCGACAACTGCGATGCTGTGCTCGACTGCTCGCGACTGCTCTACATCTCATCAAGCGGCTTGCGCCTGCTGCTCGCGCTCAACAAGCGCTACCGGCAATATGGGCACCGCGTGAAGGTGAAAGGCTTGAGCGACGACTTGCTCAAAGTGTTCAAAATGACCGGTTTCGACCACTTGTTCGACATAGAGCCATGAAAAGAGCCTTAGCATGGTGTGTGGCATCCGCCTTGGTGTGGATGCCATCCACAGCCTGGGGTCAGGACGATGAACGCGACAACGAGTTCGGCTTGTCTGCGCAACTACTCGCACGTGGCGAATGGCGTAACGGAGGATTAATACACGAAGCCGAACAAACCGAGGAGCCTATTGGCAAGATTGACGACAATGCCACCTTTATCTTGAGCCGTATGCGCCTCACGGCCACCTATGCCCATCGCGCCCTCTCGATGAAAGTAACCGCGCAGCACGCCGGTGTGTGGGGGCAAAGCGGCAAGGGCACGTTTAACCTCTACGAGGCATGGGCAAGGTTGCAGTCACCCAAGGGGCTGTTTGCACAGATTGGTCGGCAGGAGCTCATCTACGACGACCAGCGCATCATTGGCAACGACGACTGGACCATGGCAGCCCAATCGCACGATGTGCTGCGACTGGGTTTCGATGGCGAGCAGCATCGCGCACACCTGATTCTGGCCTATAACCAGAACGCCGAGAACACCTACGGCGGCAACCGATATTTGAACGGCGCCGAGCCTTACAAAACCATGCAAACGCTGTGGTATCACTACCAACCCGCACGCGTGCCCATTCAGGTGTCGCTCATGGCAATGAACGTGGGCACACAGAACATGAGCACGACGAGCGAGACGGAAGGGAGCAACATCACCGAGTATCAGCAGCTGCTGGGCACCTATGTGAAGGCCAATCCAGGTAAAAGCCAGCTCGAAGGCTCGTTCTACTACCAGATGGGGCATAACGAATATGGCATTCCCATCCACGCATGGATGACTGCGGTGAAAGCCACCTATAACTTACAACCGCTGGACGGCTTATGGCGGATATGACTACCTGAGCGGCGATGAGCATTACAATGTGCCGCCGGCAGGTGGCTTTGGCCTGCAACGACTCACCGAAATACGCGGGTTCAATCTGCTTTTTGGATCCCATCACCAGTTCTACGGTGCTATGGACTTCTTCTACCTTTCCACCTACTATGGTGGCCTAACGCCCGGCTTGCAGAACCTGTATGCCGGCACAAAATGGCAACCCTGCAAGTGGCTGAACCTGGAAGCGGCCTACCACTACTATGCAACCGCCGTCCAAGTGCACAACGCAGACAAAGCACTGGGGCATGAAGTGGAACTCACGGCCACATGCTACCCCATGCGCGACGTGAAACTGTCGATGAGTTACACGTTCATGGCCGGCACGCCGACGATGGAGAAACTCAAACGCACCGACAAGGACCACCGGCTGCACTGGGGATGGATCTCGGCCACCTTCACACCGCAATTCTTCAAAACCAAATGGTGATTAGCTGAGAACCAAGAACCGAGAACCAAGAACCAAGAGTACTATCAGTCCAAAGGTCGCAAGACACCGCCTTGCGAAAAACCAAGAACCGAGAACCAAGAGCCGAGAGCCAAGAACCAGTTCCCCCTTTAGGAGGGAGTAGGGGAGGCCATGAGGCTCATCAATAATCACTCAAAATGAAACTTACCGCTCCACTTACCAAATCTCAATACGGCATCTACGCCGAATGTATTGGGCATGAAGGCGAAATATGCTACAACATGCCCTACCTCTACACGCTCGATGGCAGTTTGGATGCCGAGCGGCTTGCCCGTGCTGTGGAAACAGCCGTTGCCGCCCATCCAACGCTGTTTACACGCATTGAGCAAGGCGATGACGGCGAACCGCTACAGACGTTGGACACCGACAACGAATCCTTTACCGCTCAGGTACGTGCCATCAGCAATATTGAACAGGAGAAACCCGCCTTGTTGCAACCATTCACCCTGCTGGGCGGCCGACTATTCCACATTGAGCTGCTGCGTGATGGCGAGCATTTGTATCTGTTGCTCGACATTCACCACATCATTGGCGATGGCTCTACGCTCGACCTGATGCTCAACGACATCGACCGTGCCTATCAAGGCGAGGCGTTGCCACCCGAGGAGTTGACCATGATTCAGCTGGCCAACGATGAGGCCGCACGCCGGCAGAAGGAAGATTTCGAGCAGGCCCGGCAATGGTATGCCAGTCATATCGACTGCGGCGACATCTACACTCCGCTCATGCCCGACCGCGAGGACACTCAGCCCATCGAAGCAAGCCTGCTGCGCACACTCGGTGTGGATATGGATATGGTGGACCGTTTCTGCAAGGAAAACGGTGTGTATAGGAGCAACCTGTTCACCGCCGCTTACAGCCTGCTGATGGCCCGCTACTGCAACGAGAACCTGTCGCTGTTCACCACCGTGTATCATGGCCGCACCGACAAACGGTTGCACCGCTCGGTGGGCATGACGGTGAAGACGATTCCCGTGCTCGGAAAATTCAACAACGACACCACCGTGATGCAATTCCTGCAGGACTTGCAAGACCAAATGACGGGTTGCCGCACGCACGACTGCTACAGCTTCACCGACCTCATGGCCGACCAACAATTGCAAACCAACACCATGTTTGCCTGGCACGGGATGTTGTTCGCCAAGAATCAATTGGGCGGCAAACCCATGCAAGCCGAACACTTGTGTAATTCCACCCTCAGCGCGTCGTGCTACCTGAAAGCGTTTATCCTCGACGGAAAATACCACGTCAAGGCCGAGTACGACGGCAGCGAGTTCTCCGATACCTTCATCGCGCAACTGCTCGAGAGCTATGAGGCCTCCTTGACGGGGCTGCTCACCGCCCATAGCTTGGCCGACATCGACATTGCTACCAAACAGCAGCGCGACCTGCTCGACACGTTCAACCACAACGACGTGGACTACGACAACACGCAGACCATCGTGTCGCTCTTCCGCCGTCAGGCCAAGGCAACGCCACAGGCCGAGGCCGTCGTGTTCAAGGACGAGCGACTCACTTATGCCACCGTCGACAACATCTCGAATCGCATCGCCGCGCACATCGCTGGATTGGGACTCGGCAGCGAGGACGTGGTGTCGGTGCTCATTCCGCGGTGCAAATGGATGGCCGTTGCCTCGCTCGGTGTGCTCAAAGCCGGGTGCGCCTATCAGCCGCTCGACCCCAGCTATCCGGCCGAACGTCTCAACTTCATGATGCAGGATGCCGATGCGCACCTGCTCATCGCCGATGCCGACTTGCGGCATCTGGTGACCGACTACACGGGACCGATGCTGCTCACAAGCGACATCGACAACCTGCCCGACGCTCCTGCGCCACAGGTGGAAATCAAGCCCAGCCAACTCTTTATCATGCTCTACACCAGCGGGTCGACCGGTGTGCCCAAGGGTGTGCAGCTCACACATGGCAATCTGGTGGCGTTCTGCCATTGGTATCAACGCTATTATGCCCTTCAACCCCAGCACCGCGTGGCCGCCTATGCTAGCTATGGCTTCGATGCCTGCATGATGGACATGTATCCAGCCTTGACGTGTGGTGCCTCGGTGCACATCATTCCCGAGGAAATCCGCCTCGACCTCATCGCTTTGGGCGAATACTTCGACAAGCAGGGCATTACACACTCGTTCATGACCACGCAGGTGGGTTATCAGTTTGCCACCAGCATCGACAGCCAGTCGCTCATGCACTTGTCGGTGGGTGGTGAGAAACTCGCCTCGCTCACACCGCCAGCGTCCTACAACCTGTTCAACGGCTACGGACCTACTGAGTGCACCATCTTCACCACCACCTACCATGTGGCCAGCCGCATGAAAGAGATTCCCATCGGACACGCGCTCGACAACATGCGCCTCTATGTAGTCGATGCCCACGGTCACCGCCAACCCGTTGGGGCCGCCGGCGAGTTGTGGGTGGCCGGACCGCAAGTGGGTAGGGGATACCTGAACCGCCCCGACAAGACTGCCGAGGTGTTTATCACCAACCCCTTTACCAACGAGGAGAAATATGCCCATGTCTACCGCACCGGCGACATTGTGCGTTTCCTGCCATCGGGCGACCTGCAATTTGTGGGTCGGCGCGACGGACAGGTCAAGATTCGCGGATTCCGCATCGAGCTGAAAGAGGTGGAGGCCGTGATTCGCGAGTTCCCCGGCATCAGCGATGCCACCGTGCAGGCTTTCGACGATGAGGGTGGTGGAAAATTCATTGCCGCCTATGTGGTGGGTGCACAACCCATCGACATCGATGCCCTGAATGCGTTTATCCTCGACCAGAAACCTCCTTATATGGTGCCTGCTGTGACCATGCAAATCGAGGCCATCCCGCTCAACCAGAACCAAAAGGTGAACAAGCGTGCGCTTCCTATGCCCGAGAAACATGCCACTCAGCCCCAGGCCGAAGCCAATGTGCCGATGAATGTGCTCGAAAACCAACTCCACGACATGGTTGCCGCCATAGTGGGCAACAGCGATTTTGGCATCACCACCATGCTCGGCTATGCCGGACTCACCTCCATCTCGGCCATCAAACTGGCTGTGCTGGTCAACAAACGTTTTGGCGTGGCGCTCGACACCAAAGCACTTGTGAAGTCGGGCACCATCCAGAGCATCGAAAACGAGATACTCAAGCATCTGCTTGTCGAGGACATGGCTGCCGAATCACCGCACGACGAGGCTAAACCAGCCATCACCGAGGCGCCGCTCACCTATGCTCAGACGGGCGTATATTTCGATTGCTTGAAAAATCCCGCCTCCAC
>JAFYCU010000059.1 GCA_017545095.1 Muribaculaceae bacterium
ACCATGTCGCAGTTGAACATCTTCGGGTCGGTGTCGAAGCATTCATCGGCAAAGCAGTAGTTGTCGTACCAGGGCCGCATCTGCGCGAGCAGGTCCTCCTCCACGCCTCCGTTGCCGTCGTCCTCGATCATGCCCACGCTCTGGTAATAACGGATCATCTGGCGCACATCCTCCTCGCTGAAGCCGAGCATCATGTTGTAGCGTTCCTCGAGGGTGATGTTGATGGAGATGTTGAAGCCGCTGGTGAGGTCGTCCATCGTCACGGGACTCACGCCGAGCATGAGTATGCGGTCGAAGTTGGGCTTGTAGAGCTTGAACTCGTCGCGGTAGAACCCCTCGGCGTGTGTCATGGCGCGGTACACCTTCTCGCCATGCTCGCTGAGCACGGTGTTGGTGAAGTTGTCGTATTCGTCGATGATCAGGTACAGGTGGTGACCCAGGGTTTTCGCCTCGGTGCAGATGATGGTGATTTTATCGGCCGAACGTTTTGATGCCAGCACCTCGGGCAGCCACCAGTCGGGATAAAGGTGCGCATATTGGCGTGCAAAAGCGTCGAGCCGTCGGCAGCAATACTCGTTGAAGTTCTTGGGCAGGTCATCCACACCGCCCTGCACCTGCGAGAAGTCGAAGTGCAACATCTGGAACGAATGGTGCAGCTTGGTGGGGTGGTCGTGAATCCACAAGCCGCCGAAGAGCTCGTCCCACTGGTCGGCCTCCATCAGGTCGTAGTAGGCCTTGAGCATGCTCAGGAAGATGCTCTTGCCGAACCGTCTGGGGCGCGTGAGCAGCAGGAAGTTGCCCGACACCTCAAGCTGAGGCAGATACTGGGTTTTGTCGACAAAATATTTGCCTTCGTGTCGCACCTGCTTGAAGTCGCAGATGCCGTAGGGGATGAGTTTCACGTTGTCCATTGTTGTGGAACCTTTGATTTCAACCTGCAAATGTAGATAAAATTCGGGAATTATACGCCAGTCGAGATAAAGAAACTGCATTTTCTTTAGAGGAAAGTTACTGCAAAATTGGTGCAAGTCGAAAACAATTCAATTTTTTTGGGCAATTATCGACGTGTTGTCCCCAAGCCACCTTCGCACGCCCTGTGGTTTCATGCTTAAATAGTTGACATATAATGCGAGTGCGAGACTTCAAAAGTCTCGCACCCAAATTCTTATCCATAGGAAGCTAAATATCTCTATGCGACTATAGCATCCAAGGCAGTTTAGCCAAGTATCATGTTGATGACATTGTTTAGGTCGTCAACATCCACATTACCGTTGTCGTCAGTATCGGCTCCGGGATAATCCTGGAGGGATTTCTTCTGAAGTATGATGTTGATGATGATGTTCACATCGTCAATATCAATGATGTGGTTCCCATCGGCATCACCAGGAGTCGAAGGATGAACGTAGCCCGCTTGTGAGAAGAGGTAGTCGATATAAGCACCTTTGAAGGCAAAACGCACTTGTGCTTCATGCACTTCGGTGCTGTTCCTCGGGTCGGCAGTGACATGGGCCGTGACGGTGCCTGTCCAATCACCATTCTCGTCCATATCGTCGGTGAGCGTGATGTGCAGCCATTCAGGTAAAGAACCACCTTTACTCATTGTCACCGTCCATTCTGCCGAGGGTTGCGCTGTGTAGAAGCTGATTCCTTCGAAGGTCTGCCCACCCATAGTGCGCGTCATAGAGCCGCCCTCGGCAGGGAACGTATATTCACCTTTTTCAGTCGGGATATTGAAAACGAGGAACGGCCGGCTCACGTCGAGCAGAATCGATGCTCCAACCTTGAGGGGCATGTTCCCATCCTGATTAGCGAAAAAGTTGTTCAAACCATACAGTTCAATATAGCCATCGGCCTGCCGACCGATATAGGTGAGTTCTCCCACGCCTTCGTCTTCAGCATCGGTGGTAATCAGTCCTGTGATGCTCTGAATGGCAGCTTGATCCATGCCAGTGACAACCACGATGATAGCGTCATTGATTTCGGGCTGCCACTCACGTTCCACACCCGTTGCCTCATCGGTCTCATAAAGGGTGAACTCCAGAATACCATCTCCATCCTCAGCCATCTCGGGGGTGATGGTGGTTCGTCCGCTAGCTATCAGATTGTTGTCGGTGAGGTTATAAGCATTGATGAACACTGGCTCAGTGTCGCTGTACTGCGGCAGCTCTTTATGCAGGTCATCGCGCATGTAGCGGTAGATTTTCACACCGAGGTCAACGTTTTCGGCGACAACAAGATTGGCGCAGAAGAGATACACCTTGTTGAGCACGTAGGGCGACACGGGGGCATCAAAGCCAGCTCCGAACACGTTATACCCACTATAATTTTTCCCGAACCAGTAGCCGCTTTTATCACCCTCGCCATCGGAACCCATTGCACCGGTGTAATAAATCCAGCCGTAGCTCTGCTTCCCAAAGCGGTCGCTGTTGCCATAGTAATGGGCCGAGGCGAGGAAGTTGCTCGAAGCCCCGGTGTAAACCTCTCGCGAATCAACAACGGCAGCCACGCTTGCCGGGTTGTTGTCGATGCCCAATGCATAGGGGGGATAGTCGCCCACCGTGAGTGTGGGCACCTGCACGCATTCGTAGCCGTATTTGACAGAAAGGTCATTATCGCTGCTTTCAAACGTTTCTTCTTGCCCTGTCTCGGGGTCAACAAGCGTGTAGCTCCAATGCGAAGTGCCTTGCGCGGTGGACATATTGCGCCACGTCACAGCATCGTAAGGTTTGGTGTGAATGAATGGCATCATGTAGCCACTGCCGTTTTTCAGCCATGCGGCATACATCGTGCCTTTCGGCCGCAGATAGTAAGCGGAGTTGGCCGGCACCTGCTTGCGGGGCGAGGTGGCAGCACATTGCCCATCGTGCCGCTGTGCAGTGCGATGCTCAATCTTGGCATTCACCACCTGCACGGCGGGTGCAACCTGATTGTGCCGAGGTTGAGCAGCATCAACAGCCAGCCACAGCGTCAAGGCTAAAACAATAAATGGAATCTTCTTTTTCATGTCTGTTGTATTTTATAGTTGGACATTGATTTGTATATTGCAACCATCAAGATTTTGCAAAATTACAAATTATTTTGGAAATATCAAAATAAAATGCAACATCATTCGTAAAAAAACGTTGGAAATTGCAAGGGAAGTTGTGATTCTAAACACGCGAAACAGTAGCAACGGCCCGGGATGAGCAAGCCGTTGCACCGTTTAGGATTCCATAGTCCGCTTTGTCCTGCAGGGCAAGTCGTGGTGCCGTTATGGTTTTGCCACCAGGCGGTCGTGCTTCATGCGCGTCATGTATTGCTGGATGATGGCTTTGAGCTCACGCTCCATGCCAGGCTGTTCGGGTCGCTGGCCGACGAGGTTGTGCTGCATCAGGCGGTCGTCGAGAGCGTAGAGGCCCACGGTGCGACTGCCGTCCATTTGCAGCACGAGGCCGTGTTTCACATATTGGTAGATGCCGTTCAGATAGTTCACCGCCCAGGTCTGGTCGGCAGGTGTCGACAGCACGTCGATGCCGAAAGCCACATAGGGCTTGCTGTAGCCCAGCAGTCCGAGCATGGTGGGCATGATGTCGATTTGTTGTGCCACTTTGTCGACCATCGCCGGCTGCAACTCGCCGCTAGGGTCGAAGAGGATGATGGGCGAGGCAAACCCGCCCAGGTCGGTCTGATACTCGGCATGGTCGCTCATGTTGGTGTGGTCGCTGGTGAGCACAAACAGCGTGTTGCTGTACCACGGCTGGCGGCTGGCGGCCTCGAAGAAGCGACCCAGTGCCATGTCGGTGTAGCGGATGCAGCGGTGAATCTCGAGCGGGCCGGGTGCAAAGCGCGACTCATATTCCTTGGGAATGGCAAACGGGTGATGCGACGAAGCGGTGAACACGGCCGTCATGAATGGCTCGTGCATCTCGCTCATCTTGGCGCAGTAGTATTGCAAGAACGGCTCGTCCCAGATGGCCCAGGTGCCGTCGAAGTCTTTGTCGCCGCGAAACCGCGTGTCGGCATTGAACTCGGTGCGCCCGTAATAGCGCTGGAAGCCCGTGGCCTGCGCAAATGCCTGAAATCCCATGCTGCCGTTCTGCGCACCATGGAAAAAAGCCGTCTCATAGCCCTCGTCGGCCAGCACGTCGGCCAGACCGCTCACGCTGTTCATCGAAGCCGGCGTGAGGAAAAATGGCTCCACAAACATGGGTATGCTCGAGAGGATTGAGGGCATGCCATCGATACTCTTGCGTCCGTTGCAATAGCTGTGGGTGAAGGTTACGCTGCGGGCGATGAGCGTGTCGATGCAGGGGGTGTAGCCTTGGTAGTGTCCGCCCTCCAGGTCGCGGTTCAAGGCTCCGATATATTCCCGCCCGAAACTTTCCACGATGAGCACCACCACGTTGCGGCGACGCATGGCGGCGGTGTCGGCAGGCGCGTGGAGTGGGGTGTAGATGGCTTCCAGCTCCTGCTCGGTGGCGTAGTAGTTGGGCACACGAAACACGTCCTTGCCCAAGGTGCGCAGTAGCGAGAAAGGCGTGTTCAGCACCAGAGCGGCATCGGTGGGGCGGCTTACATATTGTGCGGCATTGCTCACCGTGATGGGGCGCACGGCGGTGGTGAACCCGCCGCGCATGGCGGCCACCGTGAGCGGCACAGCCACCACCAACGAGGCGAGCATGGCGAGTGTGTAGTGCCACCACACCAGCCGGTGGCGGTTGAGACGTGGCATGAGGTAGAGCCGCCACAGCAGGGCCACCATGGCTGCGAAAGCCAGCACCAGCTCCCAATGGCGCAACGCCTCGGTGCCGAAAATCGCCACCAGGTTGCCTTCGCGGCCAAACTCACCAAACACCGTGCTCGTGGTGCGGCGCAGCGTGAACGGGAAATAGACGGCATCGCACAGGTTGATGGCGATGGCCAGCCCGTTCACCACCACAAACAGCCAGCGCAGCACGCGGTGGAAGGTTGGCCGCTCCTTGCCGTGCCACGGTAGCAGCATGAGCACGAGCCACAAGGCATTGGTGTAGGCGATGGCCGAGGCATCGAATGCCCAGGCCCCGCGCACAAGCTGCCACCAGTCGCCATCGAGCGCACCGCTCAGCAGCGACCAGTTCTCAAACAGGAACAATGCACGGCACACGGCATAGCACACCAGCACCAGCAGCACATTCCACAACACGGCCCACACAGGAGCTATTGCCGACTCGGCAAAATAGCGTCTCAAATTTTTCATGCCGCGAATTTAGCACGAAGTGCGTTATTATCCAAGAAAAAAAGCATTTTTGTCGTTGTTCTTCAGGTCACCGCGCCAAGGATAGGTGCGCCAACTCGGTGTTTTTTTTGCTCGATTTGGCGCGATAATCGGCGATAGGTGCGCCAACTCGATGAATTTTTGCTCGATTTGGCGCACCTATCGTTTGATTGTTGCGAACAGATCGTTGAGCGTTACTTGATTCGTAATATTGCTTGCATAAGCATTGGCTTTGAGTCCTTGCGTGGTCACCATCACTACTTGCACGCTCGCTTTAAAGCCCGTTTCGGTCAGGAAATTCATCATGCGTGTGTTCAGCAGGCGGTCGTCGGCAGCCGTCATCACATATTCGCCCCTGCTGAATTTCATCTCGCACAAATAGGCGACTTGCTTGGGACATTCAATCACCAAGTCGATTTGCGTTCGTGGCTCGGTGTCGTGGCTTCGCCAGGCATAGTACTCGGTGTGCAGTCGGGCTATGCCGAGAGCCTGCTTAATGGCATCGACATGGGTCATGCTCACGCGTTCAAACGACAAGCCCAACCAAGTGTTGAGTCGCGGTGTGTTGTGCTGTGAGCTCCAATAGTGGGCATCGGTGGTGCGATTGGCGCAGAACGAGAAGTGGAACTGTGTAAAAGCATCGGTGATTTGGTAAATGAGCTGGTTGGCCTTGATTTTTTTCTCGCGTGTGTGGTAGCTGCGGATGAAATCGCAATTCTCCAAATTCGACAGCAGCTGCGTCAGGTAGCCGCCCGTGTTGATGCCCAATGCTTGTTTCAGCTCCTCGCGTGTGAGACCTTTGCGGCTCTTGGCCAGCAGCTCAATGATGCGCACATAGTTGTCGGGCGACTTGAACAGCGATTTAAACAACCGTTCGAACTCGCGTCCAAGTAGCGCATCGGAGCCAAAAAACAAGCGGTCGATATTTTGTGCCACCGCATAGCGGCGGTCAAGCAGGCTCAGATAATAGGGTACTCCACCTGTGGCTGAATACATTTCCAAGATGGCCATGCGGTTCCATCGAAATCCGTTGGCCTTTAGGTAGTCTTCCGCTTCGCTCAGAGTGAAGGGTTTGATGTGAAGTTCACGTGTGATTCGGTTGTGTAGACCTCCGTGGCTGTCGATGATGTTTTTCAGCATCCAAGAAGTGGCAGAGCCACACACAATGAGTTTGACATGATGCTGATGTGCCGCCCAACCATTCCAAAACTGGTCGAGAGCGCGGATGAAACCCGCTTTCGGCGTGTCGAGACATGGCAGTTCATCGATGAAAAGAATAATCTTGGTTTTGTTCTTCCTGCTGCGAAGAAAATCCTCCAGTAGTGTAAATGCCTCTATCCAAGTATTGGCCGAGGGAGCCTCGACACCTGTCATGCGGCGCAAGGCCTGAGCGAACTTGAATAGTTGCTCTTGCTTGCTGCCGCCTATCACGCCAGTCATGTCGAAAGTGAGATGCTTGCCAAGCAACTCCTGCACCAAAAAAGTCTTTCCCACACGGTGTCTGCCGTAAATGGCAATAAACTCCGATTTGGCAGATGCGATGCAGTCTTTTAAAACCCTCGATTCTTCTTCACGTCCTATCAGCATAGCTACTAATTATTATTGGTTGTATTCGGCATTGCATTTGGGTGAGCGTTTTTTCGGGCGCAAATTTAGAAACAATTTTCGAAATCACCAAGGATAGGTGCGCCAACTCGGTGTTTTTTTGCTCGATTTGGCGCGATAATCGGCGATAGGTGCGCCAACTCGATGAATTTTTGCTCGATTTGGCGCACCTATCTGTGCTGTGGCTGATTGTCAAATTATTAGTGATGAGCGTGTTGCGACTTTTGGTTTGCTTTTTTATACCGACACTTGCCCCTTGATGGCTGGCCAGGGGTCGTAGCCCTCGAGGGTGAAGTCATCGTAGTGGTAGTCGAAGATGTCGTTTACCTCAGGGTTGAGCACCATGTGCGGCAGCGGGCGCGGGGTGCGGCTGAGCTGCTCGTGCACCTGGTCCATGTGGTTGAGATAGATGTGTGCATCGCCAAAGCTATGCACAAATTCGCCCGGTTGCAGCCCCGTGACGTGCGCCACCATCTGCAGCAGCAGCGCATAGCTGGCGATGTTGAATGGCACCCCCAGAAACAGGTCGGCGCTGCGCTGGTAGAGCTGCAGGCTCAGCCGCCCCTCGGCCACGTAGAACTGGAACAGCGTGTGGCATGGGGGTAGCTTCATTGTGGGCACATCAGCCACGTTCCACGCACTCACGATGAGTCGCCGCGAGTCGGGTGTGCGGCGTATCATGTCCACCACCTGGGCTATTTGGTCGATGGTGCCTCCGTGGTGGTCGGGCCAGGAACGCCATTGGTGGCCGTAGACCGGCCCGAGGTTGCCGTCAGCGTCGGCCCACTCGTTCCAGATGCGCACGCCATGCTCTTGCAGGTAGTGCACATTGGTGTCGCCTCGCAAAAACCAAAGCAGCTCGTAGATGATGGACTTCAGGTGCACTTTCTTGGTGGTGAGCAGCGGGAAGCCCTTGCTCAGGTCGCAACGCAGCTGGTAGCCAAAGATGCTCTTGGTGCCTGTTCCCGTGCGGTCGGTCTTCACCACGCCATGGTCGAGCACGTGTTGCAGAAGGTCTAGATATTGTTTCATCGTTATCGTTGGTAAGTGATCCGTGATCAGTAATCAGATGCTAGGAAATCTATGTTACTCTCTCATCTCGGTTCTTGAAACGCTGTCATCCCTTTTTCTTGCGGACGCTCCAGCCGAAGTGTCCTAGCTCATCGCCCAAGGCGTAGTAATGGCCGTGGCAATAGGTGATCAGGTCGGCGCGTTGCAGGTCGAGTGCACCGCTGTCGGGGTCGAGGAAGCGGTCGTCGGCAAGCACATTCATCACTTGAGCGATGAACATGTCGTGCGTGCCCAGACGCATGATGTCGCGCACCTGGCACTCGATGCTCACGGGCGATTCGTCGATATAGGGTGCCGCCACTGTCACGCCCTTCACCGGTGTGAGTCCGGCCTCGCGCCATTTGTCGTAGTCGCGTCCGCTGCGCACACCGCACCAGTCGGTGGCACGCGCCATGGCACGCGTGGTGAGGTTGAGCGTGAATGCCATGTTGCGTTCCACAATGGCGTGGCTGTGCCGCTCAGGGCGTATCGACACATAACAAATCACTGGATCGCTGCATAGCGTGCCCGTCCACGCGGCGGTGAACAGGTTGTATTCCTCGGGCGTGGCACCACAGCTCACCAGCACGGCCGGCAAGGGATAAATCATGGTGCCTGGTCTCCAATTCTGTTTCATCGTTGTCTGTTTTCAGTTATTGGTTGAGCGCAATGCGGGGGAGTTTTGCAAGGCGATGCCTTGCGACCTTTCAACTGATTGTGCTTGGGTCTTAGTTCTCGCATCTTGCTTCTTCTTTGCTCACTCCCACTCGATGGTGGCTGGTGGCTTGGAACTGATGTCGTAGCACACGCGGTTCACGCCGCGCACCTTGTTGATGATGTCGTTGCTCACGCGTGCCAAGAAGTCGCAGGGCAGATGCGCCCAGTCGGCCGTCATGGCGTCGGTGCTGGTAACCGCGCGCAAGGCCACGGGGTGCTCATAGGTGCGTTCATCGCCCATCACCCCCACGCTGCGCACATCGGCCAGCAGGATGGCCCCGGCCTGCCACACCTTGTCGTAGAGCACCTCGCCATCATCGCAGTGGTAGTCGAGCATGGCACGGATGTAGATGTCATCGGCTTCCTGTAGGATTCGCACGCGCTCGCGGGTAATATCACCCAGGATGCGCACCGCCAGCCCCGGCCCGGGGAACGGGTGTCGCTTGATGAGCCGTTCGGGCATGCCCAACTCGCGGCCCACGCGGCGCACCTCGTCTTTGAACAGCCATTGCAGCGGCTCGCACAGCTGCAGGTGCATCTCCTGGGGCAACCCGCCCACGTTGTGATGGCTCTTAATCACCTTGCCTGTGATGTTCAGGCTCTCGATGCGGTCGGGATAGATGGTGCCCTGCGCCAGCCAGCGTGCATCGCTGATTTGCGCTGCCTCGGCGTTGAACACCTCCACAAAGTCGCGTCCGATGATTTTCCGTTTCTGTTCCGGGTCGGTGACCCCGGCCAGGTCGGCAAAAAAGCGGTCGCTGGCATCCACGCCGCGCACGTTAAGCCCCAGCCCGTGGTAGGCTTCCATCACCTGTTGGAACTCGTTTTTCCGTAGCATGCCGTGGTCCACGAATATGCAGGTGAGTCGGTCACCGATGGCACGGTTGAGCAGCACGGCGCACACGCTCGAGTCCACGCCGCCGCTCAATCCCAGAATCACGCGGTCGTGGCCCAGCTGGCGGCGCAACTGCTCCACGGTGCTTTCCACAAACGATGCCGCGCTCCACTGCTGGCGGCTGCCGCAGATGTCCACCACGAAGTTGCGCAGCAGCTGCATGCCTTGCAAGGTGTGATACACCTCGGGATGGAACTGCACGGCCCACAGCGGTGCGGAATCGCTGGCATAGGCGGCAAAACGCACGTCGGCGGTCGAGGCAATGGCATGGCATCCGGCGGGCAGCGCGGTGATGGTGTCGCCGTGGCTCATCCACACCTGCGAGCCAGCCTCCACGCCTTTCAAGAGCGGGTTGCTGGAGTCGACCATGGTGAGATGGGCACGCCCATACTCGCGGCTGCCGGCACGCTCCACACTCCCGCCACCCGTGTGGGCGATATACTGCGCTCCATAGCAGATGCCCAGCACCGGCACGCGACCCACAATGGCCGACAGGTCGAGCTGGAACGCATCGGCATCGTGAACCGAGAACGGCGAACCGCTCAATATCACGCCAATCACGTCAGGGTCGGCCACAGGGAACTTATTGTAGGGCAGGATTTCGCAGAAGGTGTCCAACTCGCGCACCCGTCGCCCGATGAGCTGGGTGGTTTGTGAACCGAAGTCGAGAATGATGATTTTCTGTGACATGACGCGGGGCTTTTAGTTTGCAAAGTTACTGCAAACCGAGCGAATGGCAAAACAAATGAGGGACGAATTTGATTTTTCCAATTCCGAGGTGGCGTGACTTCAACGAAAGTTGCTGTAACCCCTTAGGGCTCGAGGCGATGATGCAGCACGAGTGAAGGTGTATCAAAAGTGATTATCACGCGTAGCGTGCAAAACGCTTTTGATACACCTTCGGTTTGGGGAGGCACGGGGTTTGGGGAGGCCTTCTTCAGCTACGAGCTTCAAGCTACAAGTGTCGCAATGCGGTATAGCGTGCGTTAGCCAGCTTGGCACTTGCATCTCGCATCTCGCATCTCGCATCTTGCATCTTAACCACCGCGTCACGGCCACTTTGCGTCCGTCGCGGATATAGATGCCGGGGGCGTCGGTGTCGGCCACGCGGCGGCCCTGCAGGTCGTAGGTCACGCCGTCGACCACCGACTGACGCACCGGCACATCGTCAACGCCCACACCGTCCTCGGGGTCTCCGCCTTCGGCCATCTGCTCGGCATGGTGATCCTCGATGAAGTAGCAATCACGTATTCGGTACACGATC
>JAFYCU010000060.1 GCA_017545095.1 Muribaculaceae bacterium
CCGAGGTGCCCGATGCCTCCTGCGGCCGAGTAGGCGTGTTGAGCCAGATGTCCACACCGGTGAGCATGCGCTTCGACACAATCATGTCGTAGTTCTCGAGGAAGATAATCTTGCCCTGGAACTGCGGCATTTTCGAGATTTCGATGATGCGTTTGATCAAGTCCTGTCCTGCGCCGTCGGCGGGATGAGCCTTGCCGGCATAGATGAACTGCACGGGATAGCGCTCATTGTTCACAATCTTGGAGAGGCGTTCCAGGTCGCTGAATAGCAGGTAGGCACGCTTGTAGGTGGCAAAGCGGCGCGCGAAGCCGATGAGCAGCGCATTGGGGTTGATTTTGTCGACAATCGACATGATGCGCGAGGGGTCGCCCTGGTTCTTAAGCCAGTTGGCCGTGAAGTCACGCTTAACGTAATTGATAAACTTGTTCTTCAGCCGCATGCGCAGTTCCCAGATTTTCTCATCGGGCACATAGAAGATAGGCGACCAGGTTTTTTCCAGCTCCTGACTCTCGAGATAGTCGGGACCGAAAGTGTCGGCATAAAACTCCTTCCACTCGCTGGCAGCCCATGTGGGCATGTGCACACCATTGGTGACATAGCTCACGTGCGACTCCTCGGGTGCGTAGCCTTTCCACACGCCCTGGAACATGCGCTTCGACACCTCGCCGTGGAGCCAACTCACGCCGTTGGACTCCTGTGTGGTATTGAGTGCGAACACGCTCATCGAGAAGCGCTCGTTGCTGTCGGGGTTCTCGCGGCCCATGTTCATCAGTTCGGGCCAGGTGATACCCAGCTTGGCGGGGAACTCGCCCATATACTTGCCAAAGAGACCCTCATCGAAATAGTCGTGTCCGGCCGGCACCGGGGTGTGCACGGTGTAGAGACTTGACGCACGCACCACCTCTAAGGCCTCGTTGAACGACAGCCCCTCGTCCTGCACATAGTCCACGAGTCGCTGCAGGTTGAGCAGCGCTGCATGACCCTCGTTGCAGTGATAAATATCGTGCTTGATGCCCAGTCGCTTGAGCAGCAGCACACCGCCAATGCCGAGCATATACTCCTGCTTGATACGGTTCTCCCAGTCGCCTCCATAGAGTTTGTGCGTGATTTGGCGGTCATAGTCGCTGTTCTGGTCCAGGTCGGTGTCAAGCAAATAGAGCTTCATGCGCCCTACATTCACACGCCAGATGTTGGCAAAGATGATGCGTCCGGGATAAGGCACCTCGAGCACCATCTGGTGTCCGTGGTCATCGAGCACCGGCTCGATGGGCAGCTGGTTGAAGTTTTGCGGCTCATAGTTGGCGATTTGCTGACCGTCCATCGAGAGAGTCTGCGTGAAGTAACCGTAGCGGTAAAGGAAACCGACGGCGGTCATATCAACACGTCGATCGCTGGCTTCCTTGATGTAGTCACCGGCCAGAATGCCCAAACCACCCGAATAAATCTTCAGCGCATTGCACAGTCCGTATTCCATGCTGAAATACGACACCGAGGGGATGTCGGTGCGCATGGGCTGGCTCATGTATTGCTCGAAATGTTCATAAACGGTGTCGATACGGCGCATCATGGCCTCGTCGGCCACGATTTCGTCGAATCGCGAAGCTTTCATCTTTTGGAGCAACATCACAGGGTTTTCGCCCGTGGCTCGCCATAGGTCGCGGTCCAAATCGTGGAACAGGGATTTGCCCTCGCTGTTCCATACCCACCACAGGTTTTTCGACAGCTCTTCGAGTTTCTGGAGCTTGCCAGGCAGCTGCGAATGAACGGTGAGGTTGCGCCACACTGGCGCGTTGGTGTTGTTTACTTTGAGTTTCATATCATAGGGAAAATTATTGACTTATTTCGACTCTGCGGCATCGTGATTCGCATTCATTTTTCACGTCGAGCGCTTGCTGATAGGCATCGAGGTAATACTGCATGAAAAATTTCCAGCTCGCCTTTGCCGCTGTGGCGTGGGCCTTGCGTCGCAGCACGGCAATGCGGCGTGGGTCGTGGTCGAGAAAAGCCACGATGCGCTCCGACAGCGCATATACCGTGTTGTGATAGTTGGCGTCGTTGCGGCATATCACACTCACCCCGGTGTCGCCAGGCTTTGAACCGAAGTTGCCAAGCACCCACTGGCCAAATCCCGCCAGCGTGGTGGTCACCGTGGGCACGCTGAATGCCACGCTCTCGAGCGGGGTGTAGCCCCACGGCTCGTAGTAGCTGGGAAACACGGTGAGGTCCACACCGCACAGCACATCGTAGTAAAGCAAATCGAACACGCCGTCATCACCATTGAGATAGCATGGCACATATATTATATGGAGCAAGTCGTCGGGGATGTTGGCGAAGTTCAAGGCACGCATCTTGGCAAAAATCGCATCATCGTAGCCTGGATGCAACTCGTGGGTGAGCTGCGGCACCGGCAGGCCAGTGAGTTGTCCCGTCTTCATCGCATTCACCACGTCGGCCCTCGGCCCATCACACCACGACGGCACCAGCACAAAGGCCAGCACACGCTTGGCGTGGTCGCGCTGCGCCAGCGTGGTGCGGGTCACATTCAAGGCATCGAGATAGGCATCAATGCCCTTGTTGCGCATCTCTTGTCGACCCGAAGTGGCCACAATCAGCGTGTCGGGGTCATATTCCGTGCCCGTGAGTGCCTTGGCAGCCGCCAGCAGCCGCTGACGGGCGATTTCGCGTTTGTCATTATATGCCTCGCCCTTCGGCACAAAATCGGCCTCGAATCCGTTGGGCGTTACCAGCGGTCGGCGTTCAAGCAACTGCTCGCACTCGCGTGCCGTGACCTCGCTCACTGTGGTGAACGCATCGGCGGCATGAGCGGCGCATTTTTCGAGCGAATGCTTCGACTCCATGTTCAGCTCGCGGGCCATCTGGTCGCCATTGTAGCCCGTCATATAGTCGTAGAGGGGTTTGCCATTGCCACAGATGCTGCGGCCGATGCTCGTGGCGTGGGTGGTGAACACCGTAGCCACCTGCGGCAGGTGCGACTTCACATAGAGCAGACCCATGCCTGTGGTCCACTCATCGAAGTGCGCCACCACACGCCCGGCATCGGCACCCAGCCATGCCACAATGCTCTCGACAACCATCGCCGAGGCCCAGCCAAACATGCAGGCCTCGTCATAGTCGCCATAGGCATGGAGCGAATCCACCCCGAAATGGTTCCACATCACCCGGTAAAAGTCGTTCTTGAGCGCGAAGAGCGATTTGAAATCCACAAGCACCGCGATGGGAGCACCCGGCACGCGCCAACGCCCCACCCTGACAGAAACGCCATGCGGCAGCACCGCTTGCATGGCCCAATCGTCGAGCGGCGTCTTAACCGCTTTCCGCTTAACCGATGCAGACACGTTGCACTCAGTGCTTTGCGCATTGCGAGTGGAACACTGAAAAAACGGTGATTCATTATCGGCCGACCACAAGTCGGGACCGATAAACACCACATGGTCCTTGAACAGACGCTGAAGCGTGCGTGCCTTGGTCGACAGCACCGCATAGATGCCGCCAACACGGTTGCACACTTCCCAACTTGTTTCGAATATATAGTCCAGCATAATCAAGCTGCAAAATTACAAATAATTCTGCATTGCTCAAAATGGCCGACATCGTTACCTGCTAATCACGAAGAAGCTACATGTTAGTCAACACACTCACTTTCAATATTTTAACCCAAGATACAGAATCTCAGTATTTTACATCAAATAACTATTACATCACATTGTGAATCAATCGCTTAACAGAAAATGCAAACGATTACGACCACTTCGCCCAGCGCGACGGCCTCACACGCCCCATGCCCGGAGAACCCGAACCCGAGCCAGCCACGACACCCGAGCAAAAGGTGGAGCCACGACCCACCGAACCCGAACCAGTGCCCGCACCCAAGCCGCAGGACAATCCGTCCGCAGGTCTTGACGCACCGCGTCAAGAAGAAACCCCCGCACCCAAACCCGAACCCCAACCCGAGCAAAAGCCGAATCCAGCGACTCCCGAACCAAAGCCGGAGCAACCCGCTCCCGACATGGCACGCGACAACCCCGCCGATGCGCGGCAGCGAGGATTCCGCGTCACCAACGGACACATCGTCGACCGACAAGACAAACTGTCAGGCGTACAGGGGACTCCCACCACAACCATGTTCGGCAGCAAGCAGGGCGACACCGTCCCAACAACGCCCACCGTCATCGAGGCCGTCGCTCTACAGCCAAGCCACATCGCCGGGCAGCGCAACCCCAGGCACTTCCTCGACGAGGCGCAACCCAAGGAACGCAACGACCAGGCATCGGCAGCAGCCGTCGAGCAGATGGCCGCACACATGCGACCCGAACAAATCACCGACTCCGCTACAGCCTACACCGGCGCACTAGTCACCAACGCACGCGGTGAGGTCATCCAAGGCAACAACCGAGCAGCCGCACTCCGCACCATGTGGGGCGAGCATCCCGAACAGGCCGAAGCCTACAAGCAGTTCCTCATCGACAACGCCGAACGACTCGGGCTCGACCCCGAAGCCATCAGGCGAATGAGGCAACCAGTCCTCGTCAACGTAGCCGACGTGGACGATGCACGAGCCATACAGCTCGGCAACCTCACAGCCGCCGACACCGAGAGCGGTGGACATGAGCGCATTCGACCCGAAAACACCGTGCCAAGAATGGGCAACGACATGGAAACGTTCGCTCGCATGCTCCTCGACTCCGCTGCCGAAGACGATATGACCATCAGCGAACTCATACGCAAAAACGGACTCGACACCCTCAAATGGCTCAACCGCAAAGGCTACATCACCACCACGCAGTACCAAAGCGCGTTCGACAGCCGGGGCAACCTCACCGACGATGCGCGGCAAGACCTCAACGCCATGCTCGCGCAGGCCATCTTCAAGGACGGAGGCACACTGCTGCCCGAACAGTTCCGCAGACTGCCCGTCAAGGCACAACGCGCACTGCTCGCAACCATGTGGCGCGACACCACTACGCCATCCTCGCACAAGGTGACCCCGACCGTTCAGCAGGCCATCGCGGCTTTCGACGAAATCGGGCAGCACAGCGAGGACTTCGACAAAGCCAAGAACGTCAAGCAGGCTCTGCAGGCAGCGGCTCTATGGGCAAAAGCCACCGAGATGGACTGGGCAACAGGCAACAGCCAGCGGCACGGCGACATCTTCCCCAGCGAGGCCATACAGCTCGCCGCTCTGTTCAAAGGACTCACACAGCGCGAGCAGCAGACACTTATCAACGACATCATCGACCGCGTGCAGGGGAACCCGACAAAGGGC
>JAFYCU010000061.1 GCA_017545095.1 Muribaculaceae bacterium
ATGGCCGAGATTCGCTCGATGTTCAACGAGTTCTACGGCCCTGTGAAGTCAATGTACGAGCATCTGCGCTTCGTGTTCATCACGGGCATCACCAAGTTCTCGCAGATGAGCATCTTCTCGAGCATCAACAACCTCGACAACGTGAGTCTCAATCGCAGCATGGAGGCCATCTGTGGCATCACGGCGCAGGAGCTGGAGGACAACTTCGGTTGTGACTACGCGTCGTTGGGTCAGTTCTACGGCTACACGAGCGAGCAGGTGGCTCAGGCATTGAGCGACCGCTACGACGGCTACCGTTTCGGTGCCGGACTCACCGAGATCTACAACCCTTACAGCATAGTCAGGGTGTTTGGCAACATGCGACTGGGCGACTTTTGGTTCGACAGTGCCACCCCCACCTCGCTGCTCAAGATTCTGACCCAGTACCCGTTCACGCTGGCCAACATCGAGGGCGGTGAGGTGCTGGAAAGCGACTTCAACCAGCCGTTCGACAACTTCGACACCGCGCTGCCCATCCTCTACCAGAGCGGCTATCTCACCATCAAGGACCATTATATTGACGGATTCAGGGATGTCTATACGCTTGGTATCCCCAACGGCGAGGTTCACGATGGTTTCTACAACACGCTCTTGGGCCACTACGTTGATGGCGACAGCAGCCGCAACACGTTGCTGATACGCGCCGTGGCCAAGGCGATGCGTGCCGACGACATCGAAGCTGCGCTCACCGCTGTGCAGAACTACCTCGCTGCGCTGCCCTACCACCTGAGCAACAAGACCGAGCGCGACTTCGAAACCATCCTCCACGTGCTGTTCGACGCCATCGGCATCAACGTGGACACCGAGGTGAAGAACGCCCGGGGCCGCTGCGACGTGGTGATGCGCACACGCGACCGCGTTTATGTGCTGGAGTTGAAGATCGACGGCACGGCCACCGTAGATGACGCTCTGGCGCAGATCGACGAGAAGAACTACCTCATCCCCTACTGGAACGACCCGCGCCCGAAGGTGAAGGTGGGCGTAATCCTCGACCGCGACACCCGCACCATTAAAGAGTGGAAAAAGAGAGAGGAGTAACTCATGACTCGTCGCTAAAAAGCCTATTCACTGAAAACTGAAAACTCCCAAATGCACACATCTAATTCGATTGAAACACTCATGCAGCGGCTGCAAGCCACTGCCCGCCCGCTTGAACAAGTGAGTGTCGGCCATAACGAGCCGGTAGCTTTTCGCTTTAAAATCACATATGACCCTGATAGCATCATTCATGCTCAGGTCATCACGGTCAACGACCGCGGCCGTGCCGTGGTGCCCGACACGCAGCACACACCAGGTCCCGAGGGATTGACTCTGCGTACGTTGGAGCAAATTCATCGGCAGATGCAACGCTATGTGTGGGGCGATGCCGAAGCCAAGGTCTATTTGCATCACCACCCGTTGCTGCTGCAACAATTGCTGGAATGCCACAATTTGGTGCGTGAGGATATGCGACCGCTCACCATCAAACCCTATGGTCGCGAGTTGCTGCTGCACCTCGATGATGAGGGCGAGAACTACCGAGCCGCGTTTGCGGTGCTCGATGATGAGAAAGGTCTGCTCACCGGCGTGAGGTTGCTTGGTGAGTGCTGGGTGATGGCGGGCCAAGGCATCTATCCCATCAAGCCCCTTGGTGAGCGGTTCGACACGCTCTCGCAGTTTGTGATTGCCTTTAGCAAAGCACAGCTCGATGTCTATCTCTCGGCACTGTATTCCTATCTGACCAATATAGCCATCCACAATCTGCCCTACAAGGTGCAGCATATCAGCACCCCGGCCATCACCGTGCCCACATTGGTGTTTGATAACGTTGACAGCGACATGACTCTGGGTATGCGCTTGTTGTCATCGGCACGGAACGAGGATGAGCATCAGCTCGACCAGTCGTCGCTCACCATGCGCGTCACCGTTGATGCCAACGCACGTCTGCTCACGATGCGACACATCCAGCACATCAACCTCGATGCCGAGTCGCAGTTCTTGATGTCGGTGCTGTCGCGTTGTGCGCCCTCCAAGGCGGCTTTCAAGGCCATCTACACCGAGGAATACGACACGCCAGGCAGCGAGGGACAGCCAGCGGCGCACCACTACTATTACAGCCTGCCGCCCGATGTGGCCAGTGCGTTTCTCACCGACGGATTGCCTTCCATTCTGGGGCGTTACCACTTGGTGGGGTCGGATAAGCTGCTCGACTTTAAAGTGCGTCCGGTGAAACCACGGCTGAATGTGTCGCTCAATTCGGGCATCGATTTTTTGGAGGGAACGGCATCGGTCACCATCGATGGTGATGAAATCAAGCTGCACGAACTCATGGCGGAGTATAAGAAAAACCATTATGTCACGCTCACCGATGGCAACCGGGCATTGATCGACGATGGTTTCATGCAGCGATTGGTGCGCATCTTCGACAAGGCGACCAAGAAAGACGGCAAGGTGAAGATTTCGTTTTTCGACTTGCCCGAGGTCGAGACCATGCTCGGTGACAAGCTGCAAGGCAAGGCTGTGGAACGTTCCCATCGCGTGTATGCGGGGTTCAATCAGCTGGCTTCGCAGCGCATGCAGTTCAAGCAGGTGAATGCCACATTGCGCAACTATCAAAAAGAGGGTGTGAAGTGGATCAACTACTTATACGAGAACAATCTGGGCGGCTGTCTGGCCGATGACATGGGCTTGGGCAAGACGCTGCAGACCATAGCCATGCTCGCCCGCATCTACCCCAAGGTGAAGCAGCCGTCGCTGATTGTGATGCCGCGCAGCCTGCTCTTCAACTGGGAGAACGAGTTGCGGCGATTTGCTCCGCAGCTCACGTTCAGCATCTATTATGGCCCACAGCGCGACTTGAAAGAAGCGCTCAAGAGCCAGCTTGTGCTCACCACCTATGCCCTTGTGCGCAACGATGCCGAGCAATTTATCGACCAAGAGTTTCACTATGTGATTCTCGATGAGTCGCAGAACATCAAGAACGTCACCGCTCAGAGCACCAAAGCCGTCACGCTGCTCAAGGCCGATCATAGGCTGGCATTGAGTGGCACGCCCATCGAGAACAACCTCACCGAGCTTTACTCGCTGTTCCGTTTTCTGAACCCCACCATGTTTGGCTCGATGCAGGATTTCAACGCTAAATACACCATCCCCATCCAGCGTGGAGGTGATGCCGAAGCTGCGGCCACCTTGCGGCGAAAGGTGTTCCCCTTTATCCTGCGCAGGCTCAAGGGCGATGTGCTCACCGAGCTTCCAGCCCGCATCGACCAAACCATCACCGTGGAGATGACTGCCGAGCATCAGCAGTTCTACGAGAGCCGTCGCCGGTTCTTCGAGGCGATGATTGATGGCGAAATGAAGGAACGAGGTGTGGAGGGTGCCCAATTCCTGATGTTCCGCGCCCTGAGCGAGCTGCGGCAAGCGGCCTCCATTCCCGAGAGCCTCACCGAAGGTGAGGTGACCGGGGCGAAAATAGAGCCGTTGCTCGACAGCCTTTCCGAGGCTGTGGAGGGCGGACACAAGGTGGTGGTGTTTTTCAACTATATTGCCGGCATTGAGCTGGTGGGCCAGCATTTAGACGCGCTGGGCATCGACTATGCCGTGATGACCGGTTCCACCACCGACCGCCGCAGCGTGGTGGAGCGGTTTCAAAACAATCCCGACTGCATGGCCCTGCTCATGACGGTCAAGACTGGCGGTGTGGGCCTCAACCTCACAGCTGCCGACACGGTCTATATCTTTGAGCCGTGGTGGAACAAGGCTGCCGAGGAGCAGGCCATCAATCGCCTGCACCGCATCGGGCAAAAAGCCAAGGTGCTTTCCTATTCCATCATCGTGCACGACACCATCGAGGAGAAAATACGCCAGCTGCAACAGCAGAAAACCGAACTCACCGATGCCATCATCTCCACCGACACGGCGATGACCAAGCACCTCACCGAGGAAGACATTCGTTACATCCTTTCTTGACCCATAGAGCATGAAGAAAATTGTTTTCTATTGCAGTGAGCCTAAGGTGCTCGATATTTCGGGCGAGCTGAACTCCGTTTTCACCCGCAACCGTCTGAATGCCATTGTTGCAAAAACGGTGATGCCGTTCGTTTATCAAAACGAGGTGTGTGTGGAACGGCTCACCGACGAGGGACCGTTGCAGATGCCTCTCCATGCATGGCTCATGGTAACCTCGAAGATGAGCGTGCTCGACAAGTCGAAACTGCTCGACTTGGTTGCGCTCATCTTGTGTGATGAACGCAACATTCAGCTCTGGTTCTCGTTGCAGTCCAGTGGCATGCAGCAGTTGTGGAGGTTGATGTTCTCTCAGCTTTATGTGAGTCAAGAAAAAGCCGATGACTTGTCTGGAAGCGACTCACAGGCATTGCGCAGGTCGAGCTATAGTTTCAGCAGTTACCGCATGCTGGAAAAAATGAAGATAATCTATCCCTGGTTCCATTGCGAGGCCATCGAGGGCAGATACTATGGCGAAACAACCAAGTTCTATTTCACTTTGCCTCGGGAAATGTTTCCTTACTTCATTCAGGCTTTGGTCAAGGAGAAACCTTCGATGTTCTTACCCTTTTCTCCAGCCCATGTTTTCAATGCCGAGGCAGAGTCGGTGAGGAATGTGCCGGTGATTGTTGCGATGTTCAATCAGGGAATTTTCACCACCGGGAAATCGAAACTGGTCATGCAAAACACCATCAAGGGAATGGCCAAGATGGGGCTCACCCCGTTTCCCGTGGCAAGTGAGGATCCCAAAGCTCCCGCCTTCATGCGCGAGACCTTGCTGGCTTGCGCGGCTGCCGTGGCAAGTATCTATCATCGCAAAGAAGTTGCCGCAGTATCGTCGCCCGCCGAACTGATAAAACTCATGGTCGTGTGGCTGGCTAAACATATGGATGTGCTTTTCCACATGCTCACCCCTCATCTGCGTGGGGTGGGGTATTCCTATAGTTTGCAGTCGCGCATGGAGTGGCTGCTGTGGACGGTGCTGCAATTGCTGCGCCACTATCCCGATGAGTGGATCACGGTGGAGGGCATGAGCACATTGGCCATGCGCGAGCTGGGAAACAGCATCTTTGCACTGCAGGGGTGCGACCTTCCTAGGTGGTGGGGGGATTATGATAACACAATGGTGCCAAATGCTCTGATTACTCCTGAAAATTTGGTTCATTTGGTGGGGCTGCCCATGCTCCGGGCCATGGTGTGTTTGTTGGCCAGTATCGGTGTGGTGGAACTCACCAACGAGGGATGCTCAGCTACAGAAGCCGTGTCGCCGTTTGATGTGTTCACGGCATTTCACATCACCACCCTCGGACGCTATGCGTTGGGGCTCGACGACACCTATGAGGCCGCGACCGAGGAGCAGAGCCCCGACTTTGAAGTGGCCGAGTCGCATTTGCTGGTAAGGGTGCTCAGGAACGAAACGCCCTATATGTACATCTTGCGCACCATGGCCACCGATGTGGGCAACAACCGCTGGGTGTTCAGTGCCAAGAGCATCCTCGCGCATTGCCACACCAAGGCCGATATCCAGCGCCAAATCGACCTGTTCAAGCAATACATTTGTCCTGAGCCGAGCGATGTGTGGGTGGCGTTTTTCGACTCGGTGTTGCAGCGCGTGCAACCGCTCACCAAAGGGAGTGTCAGCCGTTATCAACTCTATGGCGTTGATCCCAACAACCATCCTCTGATTCAGTTGCTCGACACCGACCCTGTGTTGCGGCAGTTGATAATTCGTGCCGAAGGGTATCGACTGCTGGTGCATGCCAACGATTTTGAGAGATTCTCCGCACGCCTCAAGGATTTGGGCTACCTGCTTTAGGTGTGGATGCATATGTGATTTAGCAAAGAGTTATAAGCGATAATATTTATATGGGACTATTAGAAGACTTAATCCGTAACTCTCAACAGAGTGGCGGTGGTGGGCTGGGAGATATCCTGGGCCGCATGGGACAAGGAGGGCAGTCTGCTTCGGGCAGTGTGCTCGAAGAGATTCGCCGGCGCATGGGTGGAGGCTCCTCGCAGGAGGAGATTGAAGTTCCCGGCACGGGATCATCAGCTTCGCCCTCGGGCAACGACATCAGTGTGGAAGACCTGGAGCGGCAGATGGGCATAGGTCGCAAAAGCGGCGGAAATTATCAGCAGCCTTATCCGCAGCAGCAACCATACCCCCAACAGCAGCCATATCCACAGCAGTATCCACAGCAGTATCCGCAGCAGTATCCACAGCAGTATCCGCAGCAGTATCCGCAGCAGTATCCGCAGCAGCCTCAGCAGCAACAGCAACAGTATCCTCAGCAGCAGGAGTACCAGCAGCCAACCGAGGAGGCTCAACCGCAGCAGCAGTCGAGTGGCGGTGGATTGATGAGCATTTTGAAAATCATCGGCTTGGGAGCCATTGCGATGATGATTATGAAGAAATTCAAAAAATGATGGAGGACATAACGATGAACACAAGCACGCAATTGATGGAGCAGGTCATCAAGCTGGTGGCCCGCACGGGATTGTTTTTCGCTAAAGCCGACGGTGACTATAGCGAGCGTGAACAGGCATTTATCGAGGCATTTATTGCGCAGTTGGCTCAGGACGGTTCCGCCGAGGAGGCCCGTGCTCTGGTGGGCGATGTGGCGGATGAGCACATCACACTTGACCAGTTGGTGGCCGACACGCGCCAGGTGCTGCAGCAATTGCCGCCCAACGAGGCCGACATGGTGAAGCTCATGCTTTATGCCTTCATCACCGACATGGTGGCCGCCGATGGCTGCAACTGCACTGCCGAGCAAGAGGCCATGCAGCAGTGGCGCGATGCGTTGGCAGGGTAGGGGCCGAAACCGAAACTTTGTGAAGCAAAAACAAGCCCTCGCCTCAACACCTGAGGCGAGGGCTTGCTCATTCCTTGGCTCTCGCGGGTTAATGCGTGAGCATGAGGTTGATGATCATGTTCACATCATCGATGTCGACGGCTCCGTCTTGGTTCACATCGGCTTGGGTGGTTTGGGCTGATTTGCCCAGAATGATGTTGATGATGATGTTCACATCGTCGATGTCCACCACTTTGTCGCCGTTCACGTCGCCCGTCACATTGTTGAGCGGGTTGTATTTCTCATAGAACTTGGTCACGTCGGTGAGCGTGTATTTGCCTTGTCCGTTGAGTGAACCCAGTTGTACATACACGTCTTGCGTCACGCCGGTAAAGTCCACCGTTTGCGGCGTACCCTTGCTGTTGGTGAGCACGAAGCTGAACGAGTAATCCTCGTCGGGGATGTCGAAGGAGCGGTAGTAGAACAGTGCGTTGTTGATAGTGACGGTGTTGGTCATCTTGTCGCCTGGCCAGCTGCCTTGTGCCATGTTGCCATTGCCGTCGTAGGGCCAGATGTAAGCATCGGTCCAGGTGCTCACGGTGCGGCTGGGGTCTTTGAAGTAGACGGTGGCGGTGTGCGGGGTGAAATCGTGCAGCTCAGGCAGGTCATAGACGCGTGTCTGCACGCCGCGCACGGTGCTGTTGATGAGCAGGCCCACCTTCAGCGTCATGGGCTCGCGCAGGCGCAGCACATATCCGCTGGCCACCTTGGTGCCATTGGTGGCTGTGGGCTCGCTGCCGTCGGTGGTGTACACCAGCTGTGCGTTGCTGCTCTGGCTCACCGCCGTCATGGTCACGTTCTGGGCCTTGGTGTAGTAGCCCGAAGCCTTGTCAATCCACGCGGTCTCGCAGTTGCGGCTCATGTAGTAGCGGTAGTGGTATCCATCCACCACCAATGTATAGGTTGAGCTGGGTGTGTAGCCGCTGGTCTTGCTGCCAACCACTGTCACTAATTTCTTGCTGCCAGAACCGGCGGTTTCGATGGCAAAGCAGTTATACACTTGGTTCAGGATGTTGTAGTTGCTGGTGTTGGTGATGCCCACGGCTTTGCGCACATCGATCAGCCCCTTGATGTCCTGCTTGCAGTCCTTCCAGTGGGGCAGGAACACGCATGGCGTGCCGGGCATACCCATCATGTAGGCGATGGCTGCCACTGTGTCGCGCTTGAGTGGGTCGGCGTTGTAGTTCTCCACATTGCCACGGTCCTCCACGTCGTGATTCTCGACAAATGTGACTGCATAGCGGCGGTACTTGCCGTTCTCCAGATAGTCGATGTTGCTGTTGTTGCTCACGATGGGCCAGTTCCAATCGCCGCCGTTGGGCTGGTTTAGGGCACTCATGTTGCCATTGTTGAAGGCGTTGCGCACGGTGTAGCGGAAGTCGAAGTCAAACACACCGCTCATCACTTGGCCGTTCACCTGCGTGCTGTTCATCCACCCAATCTCGTCGTGCGAGTTGGTCCAGTGTTCACCCACTGAGAAGGTGGGGTTGGCACTGGCGTTGTACTGTCCCAGAAAACTGCCCCAGAAACCGCGCACCATGTCGTAGCGGAAGCCCACATATCCCAGGTCGTTGAGCAGGAAGTTGAGGTAGGCTTTCACGGTTTTCTGCACATTGGCGCTCTTGTGGTCCAGGTCGCGGCAACCGCTCCAGTCCTCGCCGGTGTCGTAGTTGCTGCTCAGCGTGAAGCCGTTCTCGTTGGCCCAGGTGAGCGTGGCCCCGCCGTCATCGCCTCGGCACACGTCGGTCGAGAGCAGTTGGTAATCCACGCCGTTGTAGGTCTCCTTGGGGAAGGTGAGCCATCCGGTGAGGGCCTTGTGGTGGTTGATCACCACGTCGGCGATGCAGCCGGTGCCCTTGTTCTTGAGCGTGCTGATGAGCGAGCGCAGCTGTGCTTCGGTGCCAAAGGAGCTGCTTTGGTTGAAGAAATACAGCGGGTCGTAGCCCATCGACGAGCCGCCGCAGTTGCCGCTTTGCGGAAGCCACACAAGGTCGAAATACTGCGAGAGTTCATCGGCCTGGCTCTCGAGGTTGCCCCAGCGCGTGTCGGTAAAGGAGTTCCAGCGGAATCCTTGAAGCATCACGCCGCCATAGTTGGCTGGCCATCCCTGGGCCAGCAGCAGTGCCGGAGCCGTGAGGCTCAGCACGGTAGAGAGAATCTTTTTCATTGTCTTATCTTGTTTTGGTTATAGTTTCCAACCTGCAAATTTACACAATAATGCGCAAAACGCAAAATAGGATGCGAATTTTTTAAGTAAACGAGCGTTTTGGGCTACAAGTAGGCGGTAGGATGTCGCAAGGCTGCCTTGCGACCTGAAGACGGATTATGCTTTTGGGACATGGTTCTCGAGGTTTGGTTCGTGACGGCATAAACGAAGCCGTGGGCATCCTCGATGGATGCCCACGGCTGTTTCTTGCCGGTTGGTTGCCTAGGTTATGCGCTATGCCGCCGGGTTACGGACTACGGTGTTTGGCGGCTGTGCACGGCCCGGCAATCAAGACCTTTTTCGGATTTAGTCCTTGCCAAGCATGATGTTGATGATGGCGTTCATGTCGTCCACATCCACGTTGCCGTCGCCGGTCACGTCGCCTGCGGGGGTCTTATCGGCCTTGCCGAGCATCATGTTGATGATCAGGTTCAGGTCGTCAACATCCACGTTGCCGCTGCCATCCACGTCACCCTTCACGCCTGCGCCCTTGCTGGCGAACTTGAAGGTGAGGTTCTCCTTGTCGAAGGTGATCACATAGTCGCCGTTGCCGGTGATCTTGTAGCTCTTGTTGCTCTCGCTGAGTTGGGTGGTGACCTCCTCATCGGGGTTGATCACCTGGTCCTCGTCGGCGCTCTCGGGGCCGAAGCGGCGTGCGTTCACAGCGTCCCAGCTGCCAAAGTCATCGCTGAAGATGAACCACACATCACCATTGATGGTGGCCTCGGCAGTGTAGACATTGCCAGTCTTGGTCATCTTCATCGGGTTGGCGGGATCCCAGTTGCCGAAGGGCTCGTTGCCGATGATGTACATGGCATCCTCCTTCTCGGCCTCCTCCATGAACATCTCGCGTTCGTTGAGGTCGAGCTTGATGTTGTAGTAACCCGGGGCGATGGTGAACGAGAAGTTCGAATCGCCGTCGTTGCTCAGCGGCATGGCCTTGCCCAGCTCAACATAAGCCGAGGCGCTGTCGGCAGCTGCAAAGCGGTACTCAGCGATGCTGGCCCAGTTGCCGAGGGTGGTGGCCAGTGCGTGCGTGAAGCCGAAGTAGGCTGCGCTGTCGGTCACGTTAATCGTGGCGGTGAAGATGTTGTTGGCAATCGAGTCCATCTTCACACCATCGCTGGGCTCCCAGCCCTTGCCGTTGACCTGGCCCAGGATAAAGATGCCACCGGGCGTGGGGGGAATCTCGGGATCC
>JAFYCU010000062.1 GCA_017545095.1 Muribaculaceae bacterium
ATACAAAATTAGTTAATCATTGGGAGACGAGAGTCTCCCTTTTCGTTTTTTTTGCATTGCCAGTGAAAAAAAGGTGTTTATGGGCCTTTGATGACGCTCCTTCTAAACATTCAAAATATGCAGTTCGATTTTGAATTCAGGCCCAATGTCGCGTCGTGCAAGGCGTAAACGAACGAAAAATGCAGTTTCATATCGCTGAATCGGTGAATTATCGCTAACTTTGCAGTCTGAAAAACAACCGTAACGTGATTCAACTCGAAAGCATCAAACAACGTATCGAATTGCCTGTGTTCCGTCTGGTGGGTCGCACAGCCGATGGTCTGCATCGTGAGTGCTATGTGGTGGGCGGTTATGTGCGCGACCTGATACTGGGTCGCGAGAGCAAAGACATCGATTTTGTGACCGTGGGCAGCGGCATTGAACTGGCACGTGCAGTGGCCAAGGCTTTAGGTCGTCATGCTCATTTGTCGGTGTTTAAAAGCTATGGCACCGCCCAGGTGAAAACGCGTGAATGGGAACTGGAATTTGTGGGTGCCCGCCGCGAGAGTTATCACCGCGAGAGCCGCAACCCCATAGTGGAAGACGGCACCCTCGACGACGACATGCAACGCCGCGACTTCACCATCAATGCGATGGCCATTGCGGTGAACAGCGGCAACTATGGCGAGCTTCTCGACCCCTTCGACGGTGTGGGCGACCTGCAACGGCGCATCATCCGCACGCCGCTCGACCCCGACATCACGTTCAGCGACGACCCCCTGCGCATGATGCGCGCCGTGCGCTTTGCCACACAGCTCAACTTCAACATCCATCCGGTGACCATGCAGGCTATCGCGCGAAATGCCAAACGCATCGAAATCATCACTCGCGAGCGCATCGCCGACGAATTGATGAAAATCATGCGTTCGAGCCATCCTTCACGCGGTCTTGCGCTACTGGATGAGTGCGGCTTGCTGCCGCTCATTTTCCCCGAACTTGCGGCACTCAAGGGTGTGGACACCAGTCACGGGCGAGGTCACAAAGACAATTTCCTGCACACCTTGCAGGTGCTCGACAATGTGGCCGAGGCCAGCGACAACGAATGGTTGCGCTGGGCAGCCTTGCTACACGACATTGGCAAACCTGCCACCAAACGCTGGGACAACCAGCAGGGATGGACGTTTCACAACCATAACTTCATCGGAGAGAAGATGGTGCCGAAAATCTTCGCCAAGATGCGCCTGCCGCTCAACGACCACATGAAATATGTGAAAAAGCTCGTTGGGTTGCACATGCGCCCGATCGCGTTGGTCGAAGACGGTGTCACCGATTCGGCTGTGCGACGGTTGCTCTTTGATGCCAGCGACGACATCGACGACCTGATGCTTTTGTGCAAAGCCGACATCACCAGCAAGAACCAAGAGAAGGTGCGTCGTTTCCGCGAGAATTTCGACCTGGTGAAGCGCAAGTTGGTCGATATTGAGGAGAAAGACCGTGTGCGCAACTTTCAGCCACCCATCGACGGCCAAGCCATCATGGACACCTTTGGCTTACCGCCCAGCCGCCCCGTGGGCGAAATCAAGGATGCCATCAAAGATGCCATTCTGGATGGCAACATCCAGAACGACTATGCCCAGGCCCACGACCTGATGATGACCCGCGCACAAGCCTTGGGCATTGAACCGCTCCACCACAATGAGCTGTGCCACGTCACCATCAACAGCCCCATCGGCATCATCACCATCGCAGCCAGCCCCAACGCCGTGGTGCTTGTAGCACTGGGCGATGCGAGCAATGAGCTCGAGAAAACGGCCAAAAGTCTGCGGCTCACCCCCGCAGCCGCCTCTACCCCACTGCTTGCGGAATGCGCACGACAATTGGAGGAATATTTCTCGGGCACGCGGCAAGCATTTTCGCTGCCCATTCAAGCACAAGGCACTGCGTTCCAGCTCGCCGCGTGGCAAGTGCTGCGTGGTGTGGCCTACGGCAGCACCATCACCTATGGCCAACAAGCCCGGCTCATGAATCACGACAATGCGCAGCGTGCCGTGGGAAGAGCCAACGGAGAAAACCCGCTGTGCATCATCGTTCCCTGCCATCGCGTGGTGGCCGCCAACGGCTCGCCGGGCGGTTACCGATATGGCCTCGAGGCGAAGCAATGGTTGCTGGACATGGAGCTGAACCACTGCAAGCAGGACTCGGCCATTCGGCCAACGGCCCCACAGGACTAAGGAGAAGCGGTTCAAACAACCATAACAACAGGGTAACAACCATAACAACACAAAGCTGGGAGTCGCACAATTTAGGACAACAAGAAGGTGCATCAAAAGTGTGAGACATTGAGAAAGCGATGTTCCACTGCAGCTGGTTCTATTGTGATTCTGGAAGTTCAATCTACTTCGGTAACTGGGTTTTGCGTCAGCTCCCCCTCAGGGGGAGTTTGCGGCAGCCACACTTTTTGTTCACCTTCTCAACGAGCGCGACTGCTCATGCGCAAACAAAATCGACTTCCGAAACTTGAGTTTCTTTATCCTGACTGGCTCATGAATCAAGATTTTTGCGTAATTTTGCAGCGCATTAGCGAACCTATTAAACCCTCCAACATCTGCTATGAGTCAATTTAAAGTTTTCTCTGGAACCAAGTCACGTTATTTGGCGAGCGAAATTGCCCACGACCTGGGCATAGAGCTTGGCAAGATGAACATCATGCACTTTGCCGACGGCGAGTTTGAAGTGTCGTTCGAGGAGTCGGTGCGCGGGTCACACGTCTATCTGATCCAGTCCACCTTCCCCAGCACCGACAACCTGATGGAACTGCTGCTGATGATTGATGCCGCCAAGCGTGCATCGGCCAAGTCGATTGCCGCCGTTATCCCCTACTTTGGTTGGGCGCGCCAGGACCGCAAGGACAAACCGCGCGTGTCGATTGCCGCCAAGCTGGTGGCCAACCTGCTAAGTGCTGCCGGCATCGACTGTCTGATAACGATGGACCTTCATGCCGACCAGATTCAGGGTTTCTTCGACGTACCTGTGAACCACCTCTACGCCTCGTCGGTGTTTATCCCCTACATCAAGTCGCTGCACCTTCCCGACATGGTTATTGCCAGTCCTGATGTGGGTGGAGCCAAGCGTGCCAACGGCTATGCAAAATACTTCGACGCCCCTCTGGTACTCTGCCACAAGGTGCGCGCCAAGGCCAATGTGGTGGATACCATGACCGTGATTGGCGACGTGAAAGACAAGAATGTGATTCTGGTCGACGACATGATCGACACTGCCGGCACCATCTGCAAGGCCGCCAACCTGATGCGCGAAAATGGAGCCAAGAGTGTGCGCGCTTTGGCATCACATGCCATTATGAGCAATCCCGCCAGTGAACGCATCATGAAGAGCGCCCTCGACGAGGTGATTGTGTCCAACTCCATCCCCTTCGACACGGCACAGTGTCCCAAGATGAGCATCATCAGCATCGCATCGCTATTTGCCGACACCATCCAACGCGTGCACGACAACCGTTCAATCAGTTCGCAATATCTGCTCTAACCATAAGCACTATTGCATTAGGCATCATGAGAATAAGGAGGACAGTCTTGATTCATCATCAAGCCTGTCCTCCTTTTTTCAGCGCATTCACTATAAGAGTCCTCGCTATCCGAATGTTGGTTATCACATGCAGTCAAGCAGCTGATTGACCTGCGCCTCAGTGGTGGCCCAGCTGGTACACAGGCGGATGAGCGTGTGATGAGCGTCGATGGGACTGAAGTTGTCGAAGCCCACCTGCTGGGCCAAAGCCGGCAAGCGGTCGTTGGGCATGACGAGAAACTGCTGATTGGTGGGCGATTCGCCATGCATCTGATAGCCTTTTTTAATCAATCCCTCGCGCAAACGCATTGCCTGAGTGATGGCGTTGCCTGCAATGTTGAAATACAGGCCATCGGTAAACAAGGTGTCGAACTGAAGACCCAACAGCCACCCTTTGGCCAGCAACGCACCGCGTTGCTTAACGAGTCCACGTGGTATGGTGACATCAGGATTGCACACCACCACCGCTTCGCCAAACATGGCACCCACCTTGGTACCGCCAATGTAGAACACATCGCACAAGCGTGCCAGCTCGGGCAGCGTGACTTGGCATGCGGGCGACATCAAGCCATAGCCCAGACGCGCTCCATCAACAAACAAGTAAAGCCTGTATTGGTCGCAAAGCACACGAAGCTGTTCCAACTCGGCACGGGTATAGAGCGTCCCCATCTCGGTGGGAAAAGAGATGTAAATCACGCGTGGCACCACATAGTGCTCCCATCCCACGGCATCATACTCGGCGGTGAGCGCATGCAAGTGCTGCTCAAGTCGTGGGATGTCGATTTTACCTTCGATGGCTGGCACAGCCATCACCTTGTGTCCACAGGCTTCGATAGCCCCCGACTCATGCACATTGATGTGTCCGGTGGTGGCGGCAAGCACCCCCTCGTTGTGGCGGAGCAGCGCATCGAGCACGATGGTGTTGGTCTGCGTGCCTCCCACGAGCAAGCGCACCTCGGCATCGGGCAGCTCGCACGCCAAGCGAATCTTGTCGCATGCCGAGCGTGTATAGGGGTCGTAGCCATAGCCATCGTTCTTCTCCAGGTTCACCTCGGCCAAGCGCCGCAAGATTGCTGGATGGCAACCCTCCATGTAATCGCAACTGAATTTCAACATAGTTTTGAATGCTGTAGTGAATGAAACGGTTCAAAAAGCCCACGGCCGTCGTGGTCGTGGGCAATGTGTGCTAATGCCTCTGACTGGTGTTCTACCAGCGACATTAGAGCTCGTCACGCTCCTTGGCGATGTTGCGATAGGCCAGCTTGTCATCGAGATATTCCTGTGTGGCGATGAGCGTGGCCTTGGGAAGCTTCTCATAGAAACGCGAAATCTCGATTTGCTCACGGTTCTCCGAGATTTCCTCCAGATTGTCGGTCATCGTGGCAAACTCCTGAAGCTTCTTTTCCAGATCGGATTTGATTTCGCTGGAGATTTGGTTGGCTCGCTTGCTGATGATGGCTACAGTCTCATAGATGTTACCCGTTTTCTCGGCCATGGTCACCAGGTCGAGCACCGTGGTGGTCTGCGGAGCGTTGGTCTTCTTGTAATCCATGTTTTGATTGAAAAAAGTATGATGTTCTTTAGTTTTATTTTCGGTTCACAAATTTGTCAGCAACTTTGAAAATGCCATCAGCCTCGTGGCGGAATTGGCTGTCGGGATAGTCGTTGACAAAGGCGTAGTACTCATCAATAACGGTGCGAAAGCGTTCGTCCTTCTTCTCGTCGACACTTTCGCTGGCTTCGCGATAACGGGCCTTGAGCACCAGCATCTCCAATTGCTCTTTATATTTGCTGTAGGGATACTCTTTGATGGCATTCTTGGCCGTGATCACAGCACTCTCGTAGTTGTTGCCCATGTAGTTGCCCAAGTTGTAGTAGAGCTGCGCGTTTTCAAGTTCCTTGAGCACCAGCTTGTCCTGCAACTCAAAGATGGCTCCCTGCGCAATGGCCACCTTGTCGCTCTTGGGGAAGTAGTCGAGAAAAGCCTGCAATTCTTCGATGGCCTTGATGGTACCCGTCTGGTCGAGCTGCGAATCAGGCGAGTCAAGGTAGTAACCATAGCCGGCATAGTAGCGAGCCAGTTCGGCATACTGTCCGCGCGGATAATGCTGATAGTAGTTTTTGAAATAGGTGCTGGCGGTCATGTAATCGCGGTTCTCGTAATGGCTCAGTCCCAGCAGATAGAGCGATTCCTCGCCCCTTTCGGTGCCACGAAACACGGTCACCACGTCCTCGAGCAACGTGGCGGCCTGCATGTAGCGTTTTTGCTCGAAAGCGCGTTTGGCATACTCGAACTTGTAGTTCGGGTCGCCGCTTTTGAGCACTTTGTTATACTCGCCGCAGGCGGTGAGCAGCAAGGTCATGACGAGGATGGTGACGTAACGTTTCATGTGTCGATTCCAATTCAGCCTGCAAAATTACAAAAAAATTTTCATATTGCAAGCGTCATCACCCCGAAAAATAGAAGCATAACATCTTTTAAGTCTCATAAACGCAACCGGAAACCTACAATGCGCTACCTTTGCAGTACGATTGAGAAAAACAAGCCGATGAATAAAGACAACCGCCGTGCGATAGAACTGCTGGCTCCTGCGCGCGATGCCGAGGTGGCCATTGAGGCTGTGCGCCATGGCGCCGATGCCGTGTATATGGGAGCCTCGCGCTTTGGCGCACGAGCGCAAGCGGGCAACAGCTTTGATGACATTGCTCGCGCCTGCGACTATGCCCACCACTATGACGCTCGTGTGTATGCCACGGTCAACACCATTGTCTATGACCATGAGCTGGCCGATGTGGAGCACCTGGTGCATGGCCTGCACAGTGCCGGCGTGGATGCGCTGATTGTGCAAGACCTGGGACTGCTGCGCCTCGACCTTCCGCCCATTGCCCTCCACGCCAGCACGCAGTGTGACCTGCGCACTCCAGACAAAGCACGATTTCTTGCGGCTCTGGGGTTCTCTCAGCTGGTGATGGCGCGTGAGCTCACCCTTGATGAAATCGGCAGCATTCACCAAGCCGTGGACGTGCCACTCGAGGCTTTCGTGCATGGCGCACTGTGTGTGTGCTACAGCGGCCGCTGCCAAGCGAGTCAGATGCTGATGGGACGCAGTGCCAACCGTGGCGAATGCGCCCAGGTGTGCCGATTGCCTTTCGACCTTGAGGATTCCATAGGACGCAAGCTATTGACCGCCAAGCATCTGCTATCGTTACGTGACCTCAATCTCACCACCCACGTCGAGCAGATGATTGCCGCCGGGGTGTCGTCGCTGAAAATTGAAGGCCGACTCAAAGATGTGCGATATGTGAAAAACGTGGTGGCACACTACCGCCGCGTGGTTGACCAGGTCATCGCCCGCCATCACCACGACCTGCGCCGCGCCTCGGCTGGCATGAGCACACCCACCTTTGAGCCCGACGTGACGCGCAGTTTCAACCGCTCTTTCACCACCTATTTCATCGATGGCCACCCATTGCCCAACGGCCACACAATGGCCTCGACCATCACACCCAAGTCGCAAGGCGAGCCGCTGGGTCGCGCCACACAAGTGCGTGGCCGCTCCCTGCACCTCGACACCAGCAAAACGCTGGTGGCAGGCGATGGACTGGGCTATGTGGGAGCCGACGGCACGTTTGCCGGTGTGCGCGTGAATCAGGTGAGTGGCCCCGACATCACACTGGCCTCACCGGCACCTATTCCTCGCGGTGCCATGGTGTATCGAACCCACGACAAGGCGATGGCCGATGCCTTGAATGGCCCGACGGCCGAACGGCGCATCCAAGTAGATGCTTCGCTCACCACACGCGGCAATCGCCTGACGCTGGAGCTGCGCGACGAGCGCGGCTGCCGGGCCACACACAGCATTGAATGCCCACCACTCGAGGCCGCCCGACAGCCGCAACACGAGCGACAGCAAGCCGAGCTTGCCAAGCTGGGCGACACCGTTTACCAACTCCGGCACATCGATGTGCCGGGTCACCTGTTCATTCCCGCCTCGCTGCTCTCGCGCGTGCGCCGCGAGACGGTGGAGCTGCTCGACCGCGTCCACCGCATCACGCGCTTTATCCCCCACCGCCGCACCGAGAATCGTGAGGCACCATGCTTTGCCACGCACCTTTGCCCTGCCGACAACGTTGCCAACCACCTCGCTGAGCAACTCTACCGCGACCACGGCGTAACCAGCATTGAGCAGGCCATCGAGGTGTGCCCCAAACCCGGGGCCGTGGTGATGCAGACACGCTACTGCCTGCGCCGTGAGCTGGGGGCCTGCCGGCGCGACCCATCGGCAAAAAAACTACCCGAGCACCTGTATCTGCGCTCGGGCAATATGCGCTTGGCCGTGGACTGCGACTGCGCCAACTGTGAGATGCGGCTCACAATCGAAAAGCCACACCTTATCAAATTAGGTCAGAACAGCGCGTCAGGGTAAACCCCAGTGGCATGCAGCTGAGCAAATTTGTCGACCACCCCCTGACGGTCGGCGCTGTAGGTGACACCAAACCACTTGGAGTCGGTTGAGAGCACGCGCACTTGTGCCTGACCAGAGTTGATCAGTTCGCTAACTAGCGAGGGGATGAAGAACTCGGCCTTGGGTTCAAGGATGTGTTGCTTGAGGAAATCGACAAACGCCCGTGCGCTGTGGTCGAAATAGTCGGGCGTGAAGCCCCAGAAGTTCATCGACACCGGTGTGTCGTAGTCAAGCACCTGCTTGTTGCCATTCTCATCGGTGAAGGCGATTTGGTGGTTTTCGTCATATCCTATGCTTGTGCGCTCCACCACGCTGGTGAGCAGTCCGTTGCTGGTTTGGCACACGCCGCGAGCCACCGTGCCGTTCTCGCTCATGGTGTTGCCCACCTTGAAGCCCACCATGCTGTAGTGGCCGGTGCTGCCCTGCGGCAGAGCCGACAGCTCGGCGGCCATGACCTCGAAACTGTTCGGGCCATAATAATCGTCGCTGTTAATGATGGCAAACGGCTCATGAATCACCTCGCGGCCCATGAGCAACGCGTGGTTGGTGCCCCACGGCTTCACACGCTCGTCGGGACAGGTGAATCCATCGGGCAGGTCGTTCACCGACTGGAAAACCACCTCGACGGGGATGTGCCCTTCATATTTCGAGAGAATCTTCTCGCGGAAGTCGGCCTCGAAGTCCTTGCGAATCACAAACACCACCTTGCCGAATCCACTCTTGATGGCATCATAAATCGAATAGTCCATGATGGTCTCGCCATGCGGGCCTAGGCCATCGAGCTGCTTGAGGCCGCCGTAACGGCTGCCCATGCCAGCAGCAAGCACGAAAAGGGTTGGTTTCATTGCTGTATAAATTATTAAATAATGATGAATGTTTTTGACGGTGCAAATTTACGGCATTTTTTTGAAACAGTCATCATCGGACACCAAACGATGTGAACAAACGCACGACGCATCCACGACGACCAACACCCTGGTTTCTGCCCCAAGATGGCCGTTTTTTGCTCTTGCATAATTCGTTTTTTTGACTTTAGGTGAAAAATTTCCGCGTTTTCGCTTGGCACATTCATTTTTTTAGTAATTTCGCAGCATCAATCGTCAGTGAGCACGCGACACACTATAGATGCTAAAATGCAAACACGCTTTCGCCACCAATAGCGACGACTGAAAACTGTAAACCGGAACTGAAAAAACTGAAAACCGAATATATGATTTACAAATTCTTTATCGGCTCGGAAGAGGCTGAAAATTTCAAACTTGAGATCGCCATTGACTCTGAAGACACCTTCTTGCGACTGCGCAACGCCATCCTTGATGCAGCTGGCTACGACAAGGACCAGATGAACTCGTTCTACATTTGTGATGAGGGCTGGAATCGCGAGAAAGAAGTCACCTATACCGACATGGGACTTGATGATAATGACGAGGACGTGTGGATTATGGAAGACACGCGCCTGAGCGAGCTGATAGAGGACGAAGGACAACGGCTCAAATTCGTGTTCGACTACATGACCGAGCGCAACTTCTACATGAAACTCAAAGAGACCGTGCCCGGCCAGACACTTCACGACCCGGTGTGCCAGCGCAAGGAGGGAAAAGCTCCTGAACAAGCCATCGACCCCGATGCCTTCGAGCCGCCCATCCCCAAGATTCCCGATGCCTCCAACATCGAGGAGCTCGACCCGGAGTTCTATGGCGATGAAGAGTTCAACGAAGATGAGTTGGACGACTTCAACGAAATCGAACGCGAGGATTTGTGATGTCCATTTTGAGTAGACGAGAAAACGAGTAAACAAGCGTTTTTCGGCTACGAGCTATGCGTGCAGTTTTTTTGACTCGGCCAACAGCCGCACCAGGGTGCGGCTCTACTGTGTTTGCGTATTCTTGCTTTAGCAAACTTATCAACACCATAAATGCAATGGCCGATGCTGTGATGCAGCATCGGCCATTGCATTTATAATAATGTGGAGTTAGCTTCTAGTCGATCAGTCCGTGAGCGCGGAACACCTTCTGGATGCGCTCGAGCGCTATGGTCACCTGCTCCTTGGTGTGCGTGGCCATGAGGCTGAAGCGGATGAGGGTGTCGGTGGGAGCCACAGCGGGCGACACCACGGGGTTGACAAAGATTCCCTCTTCGAGCAGGTCGTGCGTGATTTGGAACGTCTTGTAGTTGTCGCGGATATAGAGCGGGATGATGGGTGTCTCGGTGTGGCCAATTTCGCAGCCCATGTCGCGGAACCCCTTCAGCGCATAGTGGGTGATGTCCCACAGGTGCTGCTGACGCTCAGGCTCACTCTCCATGATGTCGAGCGCGGCCTCGACGGCAGCCGTCGAAGCTGGTGTGATGCTCGCCGTGAAGATGTAGCTGCGCGAGTGGTGACGCAGGAAATTGGTGATGACCTCGTCGGTGGCGATGAAGCCGCCGAGCGAGGCAAACGACTTCGAGAATGTGCCCATGATCAGGTCCACCTCATCGGCCAGGCCAAAGTGGTCGCACACGCCTCGTCCGCCACGGCCAAACACCCCGATGCCGTGGGCCTCGTCGACCATGATGCTGGCATCGTATTTGCGCGCCAGCTCCACAATGTCGGGCAACTTGCACACATCGCCTTCCATCGAGAACACGCCGTCGGTGACGATGAGCTTCACACGGTCACGCTCACAGCGTTGCAGCTGTTTCTCGAGCGAGGCCATGTCGTTGTGCTTGTATTTGAGCGACTGCGAGAACGACAAGCGTCGGCCTTCGATAATCGAGGCGTGGTCCTGCTCGTCCCACAGCACATAGTCCTCGCGGCCAGTGAGTGTGGAAACCACGCCCAAGTTCACGCCGAAACCAGTGCTGTAGATCATCGCGTCTTCCTTGCCCACATAGTCGGCCAAGCGACGCTCAAGGTGCTTGTGGATGTCGAGCGTACCGTTCAGAAACGGCGACCCGGCGCAGCCGGTGCCATATTTCTCGATGGCCTGAATGGCGGCCTCCTTGATTCTCGGGTGGTTCACCAAACCGCTGTAGCAGTTCGAGCCAAACATGAGCACCTTCTTGCCTTTTATCACCACCTCGGTATCCTGTTCGCTCGAGATGGCACGGAAATAGGGATAGATGCCCGCAGCTTTAGCCTTCTGCGGTTCGTCGTACTTCGCCAGCTTTTGTTGTAGAAGCTTCATTGCTAAATGACAATTGATAAAATGATAATTGATAATTCCGCAATGCATGATGCCAATGAGCAAACTGCTTCAACGTCTTGCGTCCTGCCTCCTGCATCTCGCCTTGCCTGAATTAGCTTGCAAAATTACAAAAAAATCTCATATCAAAATATAAAAAAGCGTCAAAAGGGCATCGGCCTATTTCCTTTTTTTAAATCTTTCATCGCCAAAGATGGCCTAAACAAAAGCATAAAGCACTGTTTAGAAAAATTAAGAACTCGTCATCACCTCGTGCGTGCCACGGCTTTTTCCACCTCCTGGAGCTTACCCTTGTCGCTGGTGTAAACCGTGTTGTCGGTGGCCAGCTCCTCCAGCACACGCAGGACCGTGTCGGGGCTGCACAGTCGCTGACCGGGGCCGTAACCGATTCCCGCCTCGGTGCGGTCGCCGCCGCAGAAGAAGTTGCACATCATCGCACGCACTATCTCGCCGTACTTGATAACCCACGCTGCGACAACGATGACCCAAATAGTTGTCTATCAGGTGCTCAACGCGCTTGAATTGATTAATCGCGAAAAAATTTCGCCGAAAGGCATGATTTTGTCAGATTTTATTGCGACCTTTGCCATGTCAAACAGGTTTTTGTCTTTTTGTTATTTTACGCCACTGAATTAGGTGAAAAGTCTGACTTGGCAACATCCTGGGCAACTTTTTGTTGCCCAGGATGTTATAAAAATCTTAATTGATTGTTTGCGGATTTAAGGCTTTTTTTCTGAATCGGCAAATTTTTGGTGGCGTGAACCTCCTGTTTCAAGAATATTGTGTAATTTCGCAGGCTCAAAGATGCGAAAGGCAAGATGCAAGATGCAAGAAGCGAGAAGCGAGAAGCAAGAACCGCATTGCGCCTCCACCCACCATCAACCACCCACCACCCACCACCCACTACCCACTACTCACCACCCACTATAGATATGATTTACCCCGATAATTTTGAGTCGAAGATCGGTTTCACCACGGTGCGAAGCGAGATTGGCCGCCGTTGCCAGAGCACGATGGGCAGCGAGCAATGCGCGGCGATGCGTTTCAGCAGCAATCATGGCGAGGTGACTCGCCGTCTGCGTCAGACGGCCGAGATGGCCGCCATTGAGCGCGGCAGCCAGCGGTTCCCGCTCGACCAGCTGCACGACCTGCGTGCCGTGCTGCGCGCCGCCATGCCGCCGGGCACATTCATCACCGCCGAGAACCTGCACCGCTTGCAGGGCACACTGGCCACCATCGAGGATGTGAGGCGGTTCTTTAAAACACAACCACAAAGCCTCCCCAAACCCCTCCTAAAGGAGGGACTTCAGAACATCGGAAGCCTTGAAAACGAGAGCAGCCAACACCCCTACCCCTTGTTGCGGCAGCTGGTGATGACGCTTGACGCGTTTCCCGAGGTAGCGGCCGAAATCGGGCGCATCCTCGACAAGCAGGGGGGCGTGAAGGACTCGGCCTCACCGTTGCTGTCCGACCTGCGGCGGCAAATCGCCTCGCTACAAGGCAGCGTGAGCGGCATTCTGCGCCGTGTGATTGCCGCTGGCCGAGCGGCCGGCTACCTCGACAGCGATGTGCAGCCCGCCATGCGCGACGGGCGACTGGTGATTCCCGTGAGTCCGGCCCACAAGCGCAAGGTGAACGGCATTGTGCACGATGAGTCGGCCACGGGCAGGACGGTGTTTATCGAACCCGCCGAGGTGGTGGAGGCTGGCAACCGCATCCGCGAGGCCGAAGCCGAGGCCGAGCGCGAGGTGGTGCGCATCCTCACCGCCGTGACCGACCTGCCGCGACCCGACATCGACCGTCTGGTGGCCGCCCTCGACACCCTGGGAACACTGGATTTCATCCGCGCCAAGGCGATGTTTGCCATCGATGTCGATGGCCAGCTGCCGCATGTCGAAGCCGAGCCGCACATCGAGTGGTTCCACGCCGTGCATCCGGCTTTGCTGCTCGCCCTGCGCGAGCAAGGCAAAGAGGTGGTGCCGCTCTATCTGGAGCTCACCGGCGAGAACCGCATCCTGCTCATCTCGGGACCCAATGCCGGCGGCAAGAGCGTGTGCCTGAAAACGGTGGGCGTAGTGCAATATATGCTGCAATGCGGCGTGCTGCCCACCTTGCACGACAACTCGCACATGGGTCTGGTGGATGACATCATGATCGACATAGGCGACCAGCAGTCGATTGAGGACGATCTGAGCACCTACAGCTCGCACCTACAGAACATGAAAACGTTTCTGCAACGTGGAAGCCGCCGTTCGCTCATCCTCATCGACGAGATGGGCAGCGGCACCGAGCCGCAGATTGGCGGAGCCATCGCCCAAGCCATCCTGGGACAGCTCAACGAGCGCGGCGTGATGGGCGTGGTGACCACGCACTACCAAAACCTGAAACAGATGGCCGATGCCACCCCCGGCATCGTGAACGGAGCCATGCTCTACGACCGCCAGCACATGCGGCCGCTCTTCCAGCTCCAGGTGGGCTATCCCGGCAGCTCGTTTGCCATCGAGATTGCACGCAAAATCGGTCTGCCCGCCACGGTTATCGACCAGGCCAGCGAGATTGTGGGCAGCGACTATGTGAACATGGACAAATACCTGCTCGACATTGTGCGCGACCGTCGCTACTGGGAACGCAAGCGCGACGAGGTGCACGCCAAGCAGAAGAAACTCGATGCCATCATCGATGACTACAACCAGCGTCTGGAACGGCTCAGCGGCCAGCAACGCGAGATTTTGAAACAGGCCCGCGACGAGGCCCGCGACATCGTGCAGCAAAGCAACGCGCAGGTGGAGCGCACCATTCGCGAAATACGCACCATGCAGGCCGAGCGCGAGAAAACCAAGCAGGTGCGGCAGCAGCTTGAGGAGTTCAAGCAACGTCTCGAAGATGATCAACAAGGCGGTTCTCCCCTATTGCAAGAGCTTAAAGACAAGCAGCCCCGCAGCCGACAGCCCAAAAAGAAAAAACCGACCGCCCCTGCCACCACCCCTGCCGCCGATGCCCCGTTGCAGCCAGGCGACACCGTGGTGCTCAAAGGCTCCTCCACGGTGGGCACGATTATCAGCCTCGACGAGAAATATGCGCTGGTGGCCTTCGGGCATCTGAAGACGCGCGTCGAGACCTCGCGCCTCGAACGCACACTGCGCAAACCCGAGCGCAGCCAGGCTCCGTCGGTGAGCCGCGACACACAAGCCGACATACGCGCACGGCATCTGAACTTCAAGCCCGACATCGACGTGCGGGGCATGCGTGCCGACGAGGCCCTGCAGGCCGTGACATACTTCATCGACGATGCGGTGCAGTTCGCCGCCGGGCGCGTGCGCATCCTGCACGGCACCGGCACCGGGGCCCTGCGCGAGGTGATTCGACAATATCTCAACACCGTGAATGGGGTGCGCAGCTACCACGACGAGCATGTGCAGTTCGGCGGGGCAGGCATCACCGTAGTGGAACTGGAATGACCTCGCCCACCCCCAAGATTCTGGCGGCTCCGTTGCAGGGCATTACCGATGCCGTGTGGCGCAACGCCCATCACGCCGTGTTTGGCGGTGTGGATGCCTATTACGCGCCGTTTATGCGCGTGGAGCGCGGCGAGATACGCCGCCGCGACCTGACAGACGCGGCTCCGCAGCACAACACGGCTCCTTTGGTACCACAACTGCTGGCCTCGCCGCCCGCCGAGGCCGTGATGCTGGCAACCGCCCTGCGCGACATGGGCTACCAACAAATTGACATCAACCTGGGCTGTCCGCACCCGCCTGTGGCTCGACGACACAAAGGCTGCGGAATGCTGGCCGTGCCAGCTATGCTCGAAGAGATGTGCCGAGCACTGTGGATGGTGGAGGGTGTGAGATATAGCGTGAAGATGCGACTGGGCTGGGACGCACCTCACCAATGGCGCGATGCACTGCCTGCCATCGCGGCCATCACACCCACGCAGGTGACCATTCATCCCCGCATGGGCACGCAGCAATATCGTGGCGAACTGCTCATCAATGAGTTTGAGCTGTTGTTGGCGCAGTCACCCTATCCGGTCGTCTTCAACGGAGAAATCCGCACCGCCAAGCAAGTGGGCACAGTGCTTGACCGTTACCCCCAGCTCCACGGGGTGATGATAGGTCGCGGCCTCGCTATGAATCCAGCGATACTCGATAAAAGTAAAAATAAATCAGAATATTACGTCCAATTCCATCAAGCCTTGCTTGAAGGTGAGTCGGAGCGACTGACTGGAGGTGAACACCAGCTACTCTCGCACATAAAATCGTTGTGGACCCTGCTGCTGCCCGATGCCGACAAGCGGCTACGCAAGCGCGTGATCAAAGCCACCAGCATGGCAGCTTACCAGGCTGCCGTGAGTGAGCTGCTGCGAGCCACGCTACCATGACATCGCGCAAGCAAAACGTTACAATTCTAGATAAAAATCGCGGCAAAGCGTGCGATACGCCTCGGTGTAGTAGCCGTTGGCTTCTTTTATCGCTATGCTTTCGCGCGTCAAGCTGGCCCGCGACGGGGTGAGTTCACACAGCAGGCGTTTGGGCTGTTTCCCCACCACCGAGGTGACCTCGCACAGGCGGGCGATGTCCAACGACTGGAAAGCAGCTTGCTCGATGACCTGACTCCGCGCATCGGCGGGAGCAACCATGGCCAGTCGCCCCGATGGAGCGAGCAGGTGGCGGGCATGAGCGATGAGGCGGGCATAATCGAGGGTGATGGTGTGGCGCGCGCTGGCCCGGGCTGCATCGGGCGACTGGATGCCATAGATGAAAAACGGAGGATTGCTCACGATGAGGTCATAGTTCTCCCCCACCCACTCGTTGAAATCGGCATAGGTGGCTCGCAGTCGGCCTGCCCAGGGCGAAGTTGCGAAGTTGCGCTGCGCCTCGACCACGCTAGCGGCATCAATGTCGATGGCATCGACAACAGCCGCTGGGCATCGCTGCGCCACCATCAGGGCTATCACGCCACACCCCGTGCCCACATCAAGCACACGCTGCACGCCTTGCACACGACACCACGCCCCAAGCAACACCGCATCGGTGCCCACACGCATCGTGGATGAGCCATGCTCAACAGCGAATTGCTTGAAGTGAAACAATTCATTCTCATGGCCTCCCTCAGGCTCATGCCCCCCCTCATTCCTCCCTAAAGGGGGGATGATGTTATGTAGCTCCTCCTTTAGAAGGAGTTTGGAGATGCCTATTTCTTGTGGCTCCATCGCCTTAGTCAAGCTTTAGCACGGCGAGGAAAGCCTTTTGAGGCACTTGCACAGTGCCTATTTGCTTCATGCGTTTTTTACCGGCTTTTTGCTTTTCGAGCAGTTTGCGCTTGCGGCTCACATCGCCGCCATAGCACTTGGCGGTGACATCCTTGCGCACCTGCTTCACCGTCTCGCGGGCAATGATTTTGGCTCCAATGGCGGCCTGGATGGCGATGTCGTACTGCTGGCGCGGAATCAGTTCTTTGAGTTTTTCGCACATGCGACGCCCCAGCGACACAGCATTGTCGACGTGGGTGAGCGCACTCAGCGCGTCCACCTGCTGACCGTTGAGCAGGATGTCGAGTTTGATGAGTTTCGACTCGCGGAAACCGTTGATAAAATAGTCGAACGACGCATAGCCCTTACTGATGCTCTTGAGTTTGTCGTAGAAATCAATCACAATCTCGCCCAACGGGATGTCGAAGGTAAGCTCCAGACGATTGCCGCTGATGTATTCCTGTTTCACCAGCTCGCCGCGCTTGCTCAGGCACAGCGTGATGATGGGTCCCATAAACTCCGACTGCGTGATAATGCTGGCGCGGATGTAGGGTTCCTCGATTTTCTCAATCACCGCCACATCGGGCAGTCCGGCAGGGTTGTGCACCTCGGTGAGGTTGCCTTTCTTGTCCCACACCTTATAAGACACGTTGGGCACGGTGGTGATGACCTCCATGTTGAACTCGCGGCTCAGTCGCTCCTGCACAATCTCCATGTGCAGCAGCCCCAGGAAACCGCATCGGAAGCCGAAGCCCAGTGCCACCGACGATTCGGCGGTGAACGTGAGTGCGGCATCGTTGAGCTGCAATTTCTCGAGCGAAGCCCGCAGATTCTCGAAGTCCTCTGGCTCAATGGGATATACACCGGCAAACACCATCGGCGTCACCTCCTGGAAGCCCTCGATGGCCTTGTCGCACGGACATTCCACATGGGTGATGGTGTCGCCCACGCGCACCTCCACCGAGTTTTTGATGCCCGAAATCACGTAGCCCACATTTCCGGCACTGAGCGTGTCGCGCGGCGAGAGCTGCAGCTTGAGCACGCCCATCTCGTCAACATGATACTCCTTCTGTGTATTGACAAACTTCACAAAGTCGTTCTTGCGGATGGTGCCGTTGAGGATTTTGTAATAGACAATGATGCCACGGAACGGGTTGAACACCGAGTCGAAAATCAAGGCCTGCAACGGGGCCTCGGGGTCGCCTTTCGGTGCCGGAATACGCTCAACAATGGCACGCATCACTTCGGGAATGCCCACTCCGGTGCGTGCGCTCACGCGCAGGATGTCGCCGGGGTCGCAGCCCAGCAGCTCCACGATTTCGTCCTCCACTTCGTCGGGATGGGCACTATCCATGTCGATTTTGTTGATTACGGGAATGATTTCCAGCCCGTTGTCGATGGCCATGTAAAGGTTGCTGATGGTCTGCGCCTGCACACCCTGCGAGGCATCCACCACAAGCAGTGCCCCCTCGCAGGCGGCAATGGAGCGCGACACCTCGTAGGAAAAGTCAACGTGTCCCGGAGTGTCGATCAGGTTAAGCGTGTAGCGTTCACCGTCGAGAACGAAGTCCATCTGAATGGCGTGGCTCTTGATGGTGATGCCACGCTCACGCTCCAGGTCCATGTCGTCGAGC
>JAFYCU010000063.1 GCA_017545095.1 Muribaculaceae bacterium
CACGCATTTGCCAGCCCCACCGATGCCGCACAGGCAAAAGCCAAAGCTGTGACGTTTACCAATGAGTTGAAAGCCAAAGGGAAAAAATACTGGGAAAAGCATGGAAAAAAGTAACCTTGCGAGCATCCTCTCGCACTTCGACATCGAGGGGACGGTGATCGACATCAAGCCCTTAGGCAACGGACTGATCAATGACACCTACCACGTTGTTACCCAAGCCGACACAAGTCCCGACTATGTGCTCCAGCGCATCAACAACGCCATTTTTCAAGACGTGGATCTGCTGCAGCACAACATCGAGGTGGTGACCGCGCACCTGCGGCGCAAGTTGGAAAGTCTGGGCATCGACGACATCCACCGCCGTGTGCTGCAATTCGTTGTGAGCGATAACGGCAAAACCTACTATCGCGACCCGGACGGGCTTTACTGGCGCGTGATGGTGTATGTAGCCGACTCGTTCACCCACGAAGCCGTGACCCCCGAGAGTGCTTATGCCGCCGGGAAGGCTTTCGGTGATTTTGAACGTATGCTGGTAGACGTACCCGAACCGATAGGCGAGACCATCCCCGACTTTCACAATATGGAATTGCGTATGCGCCAGCTGGTTGATGCCGTCAAAGCCGACAAGGTGGGCCGACTCCATCAAGTGCAAGACCTCGTTGCCGAGCTTGAGCACGATGCCGTAGAGATGTGCCAGGCCGAGCGCCTGTATCGCGAGGAAAAACTGCCCAAGCGCATATGCCATTGCGACACCAAAGTCAACAACATGCTGATGGACAGCGAGGGGCGGGTGCTTTGTGTGATTGACCTCGACACGGTGATGCCATCGTTCATTTTCTCGGATTATGGCGATTTCCTGCGCACCGGCGCAAATTTCACCGCCGAAGACGACCCCGACCTGAAGCGTGTGGGTTTCAACGAGGCCATTTTCCAGTCGTTCACGAAGGGTTATTTGGAATCGACGCGCGATTTCCTCACCACACTCGAGATCAGCATGCTGCCCTTTGCTGTTGCGCTTTTCCCGTTCATGCAGTGCACCCGTTTCCTTTCCGACTACATCAATGGCGACACCTATTACAAAACAAGCTATAGCACCCACAACCTCGACCGCGCCCGCAACCAGCTTGCCCTATATCGCGACGTGCGCAAGCACGAGGCGGCGATGGAACGTTTCATACATGAAGCATTAGGCATCGCCCTGAAAACGAAAAAAATCTAAAAAAATGGGGGTTGGGCACATGGTGGGCGTTTTTTTTGCGTTTATATCGAAAATTAGAGCTAAATTTGTAGGTTAAAACCTGCGTGTGGCTGCTGGTGCGGCTGGTGCGGGGGGATGAAATGTGCATAACTCTAAAAACGTAACGATATGAAATTCAACATCCAAAGCAAGTTGCTGCTGTCGCACTTGACGGCAGTGAGCAAGGTGATCAGCAACAAAAATGCCTATGCCATCCTCGACAACTTCCTCTTCGAACTGGAGGGTGAGCGCATCGTGGTGACGGGTTCGGACATGGAGACGCGCATGACGACGACCATCGAGGTGCCCGGAGCTGAGGGCAGCGGACGGTTTGCTGTCGATGTGAAACGCATACTGAACCTGCTCAAGGAGCTGCCCGACGTGGGTTTGGCCTTTGAAGTGAACGAGGACAACCTGGAGGTCACCATCTCGTATTTGAACGGCAAGTTCAACATCACCGCACTGAACGGCGACGACTATCCGCTCAAGGCCCCGAGCAGCGACAACGAGCAGGAGTTGCACCTGCTGGAGAAGGATGTGTGCGACGGCATCATCCACACGCTGTTTGCCGTGGGCACCGACGAGATGCATCCGCAGTTTATGGGTATCTTCTGGGACATCAAGCCCGAGAGCGTGACCTTTGTGGCGAGCGATTCGCACAAATTGGTGCGCTACACCAAGACTGAGCTGAAGCCCAACACCGACCGCACGTTTATCCTGCCCGCCAAGCCGGCATCGATCTTGAGCTCGGTGCTCGACCGCGGCAGCAACGAGCCGGTGCGCATCGTCATCGATGACACGAGCGCCACCTTCGAGGTGGGCGCTTACACGCTCTCGTGCCGGTTTATCAACGGCCGCTACCCCGATTATAACAAGGTGATACCTCAGGACAGCCCGAAGACGGTGCTTGCCGACCGCATGACGCTGTTGACGGCCATGCGCCGCGTGTCGATTTTCGCCAGCGTGGGCGGTTTGGTGAAGCTGGAGCTTGCCGACGGCGGTATGCGTCTGACGGCGCAGGACCTGGATCACGCCACGAGCGGCGAGGAGCGCATCCTGTGTGAATACAACGGCGACCCCCTGACCATGGGCTTCAAGAACACCGACATCATCGAAGTGCTGGGCAGCATCGACTGCGAGCAGGTGGTGATCAAGCTGAGCGACCAGGCCCGCGCAGGCATTTTCCTGCCTGGCGAGCAGAAGAAAGGCGAGGAACTGCTCGTGTTGCAGATGCCGATGATGATTTGAGAGATGCGAGATGCAGGAGGCGAGAGGCGGTGTGGAGCGAGACTGCGCCTAGTCATACGCCGACAAGGAATAACCGCCGAAGAGCTTGTTTCTTGGTGCTTGGTTCTCAGTTCTTGAATCTTGGTTCTCGCATAACATAAAACTATAGAAGATGGAATTGGCACTGAAATTAGAACGGCCGCTCATTGTTTTTGACGTGGAGACCACGGGGTTGAGCATCACGCAGGACCGCATCATCGAGTTGAGCTACGTGAAGGTGTATCCCGACGGCCGCGAGCAGGAGGGCACCTATCGCATCAATCCCTGCAAGCCCATCTCGGCCGAGGCGAAGGCCGTGCACCACATCACCGACGCCGATGTGGCCCAGTGTCCCACCTTCGACCAGTTGGCTCTCGAGATTGCCGAGCTGTTCAGCAACTGCGACATTGCGGGTTTCAACAGCAACCATTTCGACATCCCCATCCTGGCGCAGGAGATGGCCTCCGCCCTTGTGCGTGCCACGCAAGCACTGGACGAAGAGCGGCAAAAAAGTCCCGAAGAGCGAGACAGCCAGCGAATAGACGCCCTGAGCTACCGCGTGCAGGTGCTTGGAGCCTTCGACGTGAAGGCGGCTCACTTTGTAGATGTGCAGACGATATTCCACAAGAAAGAGAAACGCGATCTGGCGGCCGCGTGCCTGTTCTATTGCGGCGAGGAGATGGAGAACCACCACAACGCGCTGGCCGACGCACGCACCACGCTCAAGGTGCTCAAGGCCCAGCTGCATCGCTACGACGACCTGGGTGATGATGTGGCGGCTCTGTCGCGCTATTCGTCGCACAACCGCAACGTGGACTTGGCGGGCAGGGTGGTGCTGAACGACGCCGGCCAGCCCGTGATTAACTTCGGCAGATACCGCGGCCAGCTGCTCGACGAAGTGGTGGCTCGCGACACAGGATATGCTGGCTGGGTACAAAGCGGCGACTTTGCCATCGACACCAAGCAGGTGTTTCTCGAAGCGCGCAAGCGCGTTCAAGCCAAAAAGGCACAACGCGAACCCACAAACGCGGAAATTGAAGAATTAAAGAAAAAGTTCAACATCAAGGGGTGAATATGCTAAAAAACAAGCACATAATTGTTGGCATAACAGGTGGCATTGCGGCCTACAAAACAGCCACATTGGTACGCCTGCTGGTGAAAGCCGGAGCCGAGGTACAGGTGGTGATGACCCCTAATGCCCGCGAGTTCATTACGCCCGTCACGCTGTCGACGCTGAGCGGCAAGCCCGTGATCAGCGAGTTTTTCACGGCCAACACCGGTCAATGGAACAGCCATGTGGACCTTGGACTGTGGGCCGATGCCATGGTGGTGGCTCCCGCCACGGCGAGCACCATCGCTAAGATGGCCACCGGCGTGGCCGACAACATGCTCGTGACCACCTATCTATCGGCCAAGGCACCGGTGTTTGTGGCTCCGGCGATGGACTTAGACATGATGCGTCACCCCAGCACGGTGCGCAACCTGGCGTTGCTGCGCAGCTACGGCAACATCATCATCGAGGCTGCCGAGGGCGAGTTGGCAAGCCACCTAACCGGCAAGGGACGCATGGAAGAACCCGAGAACATCGTGCGCGTGCTCGAGGCTCACTTCTCGCGCCAGCAAGACCTGGCAGGCAAGCACGTGCTCATCACCGCCGGCCCCACGGTCGAGAAAATCGACCCCGTGCGCTATATCAGTAACTTCTCGAGCGGCAAGATGGGATTTGCGCTGGCCGAGGAGTGTGCCTCGCGCGGCGCCCGCGTGACCCTTGTGGCAGGTCCAGTGCATGTGCAGGCCCGGCACAGCGGCATCCATCGCGTGGATGTGACCAGTGCCGACGAGATGCTGAATGCCACCATGGCCGCATTCCCGCAAGCCGACGTCACCATCCTGTGTGCCGCCGTGGCCGACTATAAAGTGGAGCAGGTGGCCGACCACAAAATCAAGCGCGAGCACACCGCCGACCCCGTGCTGCGCCTGGTAAAAAACCCCGACATCGCCCTCGCCACCGGTCAGGCCAAGCAACCGGGGCAAATCACCGTGGGCTTTGCCTTGGAGACCGACAACGAGCAGACCAATGCGCTTGAAAAACTGCAACGCAAGCATCTGGACATGATTGTGCTGAACTCGTTGCGCGACCCGCAGGCCGGGTTCCAGGTCGACACCAACCGCGTGACCATCATCGGAGCCAACGGCCAGCGCAACGACTATCCCGTGAAGCCCAAGCGCGAGGTGGCTGCCGACATCGTGAATGCCATTGTGACACTGATAAATGAAAAGCAACATGCGTAGGATAATCCTGATTGCCGCGGCCCTGATGCTGGCTGTGAGTGCCGTCCATGCCCAGGACGAAGCGCAAGAACTCAACTGCACCGTGGAGGTGAACGCCGACAAAGTTCAGAATGTGAACAAGGATGTGTTCAACACGATGAAGCAGGCCATTTCCGACTATATGAACACCACGAAGTGGACCGATGCCCAATTCGGTTTCAACGAGCGCATTGTGTGCAAACTATTCTTCACCATCTCGGAATACAACGACGGCACAGGCCAGATGAAAGGCGACCTGCAAATACAGTCGCAGCGACCCGTCTATAACAGCAACTACACCACCACGGTGATCAACTTCAAGGACACCAAGATTGACTTCGTTTATATGGAAAACGACCCGCTGGTGTTCAATGAGCAAGAGATGCAGAGCAACCTCACGGCCATCCTCAATTTCTACGCCTACCTGATTATTGCAATGGACTTCGACACCTTTGCCCTGAACGGCGGCGAGCCCTACTATGAAAAAGCTGCCAATGTGGTGCGCCTGGCGCAGAGCACAAGCGAGATTGGTTGGAAGGCCTTCGAGGACTCGAAAAACCGCAGCGCCGTGATCAGTGCGTTCACCGACAAGCAGACCGCCGGCGTGCATGACATCCTCTACAACTACCACCGCATGGGGCTCGACCAGATGGTGGTGAGTGTGGACAAGGGTCGTGCCACCATCACCAAGCAGCTCGACATCCTGAAGCAAATCTATGATGTGAACTCGATGAGTGTGTGCCTGTCGATGTTCCGCGACGCCAAGATGGACGAGCTGGTGAACATCTACAGCAAAGCCGGCACGAGCGAGAAAGAGAGTGTGTACGAAACCCTGTATCCCATCTATCCCACCGACCTCGAACGCCTTGACAAAATCAAGAAAGTGAGCGAGGACAACTTCTGAACGCCCACAGGCATGCTCAAGACCTTATATATCAGCAACTATGCCCTCATTGACCGCCTGCAGGTGGACTTCGACGCGGGATTAACCATCATTACAGGCGAAACCGGAGCCGGCAAATCCATCATCATGGGCGCGTTGGCACTGTTGCTGGGAGAGCGCGCAAGCAGTCAGACCATCCGCGACAAGTCGTCGAAGACCGTGGTCGAGGCCACCTTCCACATCCAGGGGGCCGCGCTCCGTCCACTATTTGAGCAGGCCGACCTCGACTATGCCGACGAGTGCATCCTGCGTCGCGAGCTGAGTGCCTCGGGGCGTTCGCGCGCTTTTGTAAACGACACCCCCGTTCCGCTGACCACGCTGCGCGAGCTGGCCACACGGCTTGTCGACATCCACTCACAGCACAGCAACATGTTGCTTGCCACGCCGGCCTTCCAACTCGACATCCTCGATGCCATAGCCCGCAACCACGATGCGCTGAGCAGCTACGGCGAGCAATACCAGGCCATGTGCACCACCGAGCGCGAGTTGCAACAGCTGCAACAGCAGGCCGAAAAAGACCGAGCCGAACAAGACTACCTGAGCTTCCAGTGCTCGCAGCTGCAGCAGTTGCAATTGGCCGCCGGCGAGGACACCCAGCTCGAAACTCTTCAGCATCGGTTGGCCAATGCGAGCGACCTCAAAGAGCAGTTGTGGAACATTGCCGCCACCCTCGACAGCGAAGATGACTCGATGCTGCAACGGCTGAAAGGATTAGTGGCGTCGCTGGGCGCGCTGGAGCCCCAACTCGAGGAGATGGCTGGCATGAGCGACCGCGTGCAAGCAGCCCTCATCGAGCTGAAAGATATCGCAACCACCGTGAGCGACCTTCAGGACAGCTTGGAGGTGAACCCCGTCGAGCTCGAGCGAGTGGAAAACCGCTTGAACGACATCTACGCCCTGGAACGCAAGCACAGCGTACCCACGGTGGACGCGCTGCTGGCCCTGCAGCACGACTATGAGCGCCGGCTGGCCGACATCGACAACAGCGACGAGCGCATTGAACAGCTCAAGATACGGCTCGACCAACAACGCGCCAGTGCCACAGCCCTGGCCGCAACCATCACGCTGTCGCGCCAGCAGGCCGCTGCAATTCTCGAAAAACAACTTGTGGAACAGACCGCCAAGCTGGGGCTGAAAAACGTGGTGTTCCACATCGATTTCAAGGCCGTGGCACTCAATGCGCGTGGAGCCGATGCCGTGGAGTTTATGATGGCATTCAACAAAAACCAGCAGCCCATGCCGCTTCGCGAGACAGCATCGGGTGGCGAGATGTCGCGTGTGATGCTTAGCATCAAGTCGATAGTGGCCCACACCATGAGCCTGCCCACCATTATCTTCGACGAGGTGGATACCGGCGTGTCGGGCGACACAGCGAGCAGGATGGGCGAGATGATGGGCGACATTGCACGCACGATTCAAGTGATTGCCATCACCCACCTGCCGCAAGTGGCCTCGCACGGACACCATCACTTCAAGGTATACAAGACCGACACCGCCCACGACACCGTGACCAGCCTGACAGCACTTGACGAAGAACAGCATGTGCTTGAGGTGGCGCGAATGCTAAGCGGCCGCCAACTCGACCAAGCGGCCATCGACAATGCCAAATCACTCATCAATCAAAATAAAAGAACATGATGTTGAACGACAAACCGCAAAAGCAATTCATCTTTGGCTTGCGCGCGGTGGCTGAAGCCATCGAAGCTGGGCAGACCATCGACAAGCTCCTCGTTCGCAAAGAATTGCGAAGCGAAATGGTGGACGAGCTGCTCGCCCTGGCCCGCGAAAACTCGGTGCCCGTGCAACGCGTTCCCATCGAGCGCCTCGACCGCATCACACGCAAGAACCACCAAGGCGTGGTGGCGATGATGGCCGCCATCGACTACTGTACGGTGGAGCAATTGGTGCCCATGCTGTTCGACAATGGCGACAACCCCTTCATCGTGGTGCTCGACGGCATTACCGATGTGCGGAACTTTGGAGCCATAGCTCGCACGTGCGAATGCGCCGGCGTGAATGCCGTGGTGATTCCCGAGCGTGGTAGCGTGAGCGTGAATGCCGATGCTGTGAAGACCTCGGCCGGTGCGCTGAATTACCTTCCCGTGTGTCGTGAGCACGACTTGGTGCGTGCCATCCGATATTTGCGCAACAGCGGTTTGCGCATCGTGGGCACCAGCGACCGCAATGCCGTGCGTTACACGCAGGCCGACTACACCGGTCCGGTGGCACTGGTGCTCGGCTCCGAGGATGAGGGCATCTCGCCGCAAGTGATGCGGATGTGCGACGACTGCGTGGCGATTCCCGAGTTTGGAAACATCCACTCGCTCAACGTTTCGGTGGCTGCCGGCATCATGACCTATGAAGTGGTGCGACAGCGCTTAGCCGCCGGACAAGAAGTTGCAGAGCATTGATTGAGATGCAAGATGCAAGATGCAAGAAGCAAGACTGCGTCATGCCATACACCAACAAAGAGCAACCATCGCCTGCACCCACAATGCATCGAAATGTTGATTCTTCTTTGCCATTACGGCAATAAATAGTAACTTTGCACTGAAAATTCTTACATACAGTCATGATCAATCGAATCCTTATCCGGGTGAAAGTGCTGCAAAGTCTTTACAGCTATATGCTTACCAAGCCCGACCGCACCGTTGAGCAAGCCATGCGTGAACTTGAACAAGCGTTTGAGAAATCGCATGAGTTATATTATTACCTGCTTCACTTGATCATCGAGCTTACCGACCTTCAGGACCGCCGCCTGGATGATGCCAAGCACAAGTTCAATCCCAGTGCCGAGGATTTGCATCCCGACACGCGTTTCATCGACAATAGGCTTGTGCAAGCCTTGCGCGACAATGCCGCGTTCAACAAGTTTTGCCGCGACCATCTCATTGCGTGGGACGACATCTTGTTCCTTAAGGCCATGCTCGACCGCGTTCTACAGAGTGAGTATTATGCCGACTATATGGCGCTGGAGCAAGTGACGATGGCCGACGACTGCGATGTGTGGCGGCAGTTGTTGCGGAATGTGATCATCACCGACCCCTTGTTCGACGACATGACCGAGGCTATGTCGGTGCACTGGAGCAGCGAGGATGTGGAAATCATGAGCGACTTTGCCACCAAGACCATCCGCAAAATCCAGGACGGCGACCCCGAACCGCTGATGCCCATGTTCCGCAACGACGATGACCGCGAGTTTGGCGAAAAGCTCTTCAAACGCACGATACAGCAGATGGACGAGAACAACCGTCTTGTGGACAGCTTGCTTTACAATGAGCGATGGACTAGCGACCGCATCGCGCTGATGGACCGCCTGATTATGAGTGCCGCCATCAGCGAGCTCAAGTGCTTCGACTCCATCCCCACCAGCGTTACACTTAACGAATACATCGAGCTGGCCAAAATCTTCAGCACACCCAACAGCGGCCCGTTTGTGAACGGTGTGCTCAATGCTGCCGTGAAAAAACTTCGCGAAGAGGGTCGTGTCACGAAGCCGTAAAGATGCTCAACCAACTGAATACAAAGCAATTATTAATATATTTAAAATATAGAGACTTATGCTGAACACCATTTTACTACAAGCCGCCGGTGGCGGCGGTGCTGCCAGTGGCTGGAGCACGCTGATCATGATTGCGATTCTCATCTTGATTTTCTATTTCTTCATGATGCGTCCGCAATCGCAAAAACAGAAAAAAATCGCTGAGTTTCGCTCCTCGCTCAAGAATGGCGACAAAGTGATGACCGCAGGCGGTATCTATGGCAAAATTCGTGAGGTGAAAGACAAAACCGTGTTGCTGGAGGTGGCCGATGGCGTGCGCCTGCGTGTTGACATCAGCAGCATCTACCAGTCGATGCAGGATGTGAACGAGACCGGCGGAAATCCCAAGGAGAATCAATAACACGATGCCATCGCGGTGAGTTATTGGGCCGAGAAATATCGCAAACTGAAGCAGTTTCGGATTGAGTCGAGCAGGACTCGATCGATACTGCTCTACTTGACGTTTGTGCTTATCTCGGCGGTGTTTTGGTGGTTTCTGACGGCCAACGACAGCCTGCGCGAGACCATCGAAGTGCCGGTGGAGATCACGCATCCCGAATCGGTGCGATTCATCACTCCTCCGCCCGACACCATCAGGGTGACCATCAACGAGAAAGGCCGCTACTTCCTGCGACGGATGTTTCAGTCGGTGAAGCCGCTGAAGCTACGGTTCGACGACGGTGCCAAATATGCCAGTGATGGCCGTTTTGTGGTTACCCAGCCTCAGCTCACGCGTCTGTTGCGTCAGCTGCTCGACACGCCGAACTTCACCAGCGATGTGGAGCGAATCGATGTGGTGTATGCCGACCAGAGCAAACTCGTTCCTGTGCGATTCGATGTAGAAGGCGAGGCGGCATCGGGTTATGTGCGCAGCGGCTTCATCACCGCCAATCGCGATTCGGTGCGGGTGTATGCCTCGAGTGCCGTGCTGCGGCAGATTCACGAGGTGAACACGAATCATGTGAGGCTCACCAACCTGAGCGACACTGTGAGACGCAGCGTGAAAATTGAGTCCAAGAAAGCCGCCATTATCGAGCCCAACACCATCGAGGTCACCATCCCCATCGAACGATTGGTGCAACGCAAGGTGTATCCCCCCATCGAGGTGAGAAACGCACCCGATAACGTCAATGTCATCTTTTTCCCCGCCAATGCCAAGGTGACGTATTGGTCGCCCAAGAGCCGGGTGAATCAAGGCGAGCCCACAGTGGTTGTGGACTATAACGACATCTTGCGCAACGCGGCCAATGGCAACAACGACAAGGTGCAGATTCAGTTTGGCGAGGTGCCCGGTCATTGCATCCGCATTCAATTCGATGACAACAAAGACAGCGTGCAGTACATCATCGAAAAACGTTAATCCATCATCGGCCCTTCATGTCACATCACATCACCATCATCACCGGCGGCATTGGCAGCGGCAAGAGCGTTGTCACGCAGCTGTTGCGTGTGATGGGGTGGCCCACCTATGACTGTGACAGCCGGGCCAAATGGCTGATGGACCATTCACCGGCTCTTCGTCAAGCCATCATCGCCTTGCTTGGAGCCGAGGCCTACGAAGGCACAACGCTCAACCGAGGCTTTGTCGCAGAACGCATCTTTGCCCAAGCCCAGCTCCGTGACCGCCTCAACGCCATTGTGCATCCCGCCGTGCGGGACGACATTGTGAGGTGGGCCTCGGTGCAGACGATGTCGCGCTGCTTTGTGGAAACGGCTCTGTTGGAGCAGAGTGGCCTTGACATGCTGGCTACCGACGTGTGGGTTGTGGACGCACCGGTGGCTGTGCGCATCAACCGGGTGGCAAGGCGCAATGGACTCACCAAGGAACAAATCGCACAGCGAATAGCCTCACAGACCGTCTACCAAGGCCATGTGAAAACTTACCCAATCCATAACGATGGCCGCATTGCACTGCTGCCGCAGGTGATGGCATTGCTCGAGAATGCTCAACAGATTGAAAAGAGAAATATATAACGAATTATTAATCAACCGATAATAAATAAGAAAACTGCAATTATGTTGAAAAAAATCCTCAGCATCACAGGCCGCTCAGGTCTGTTTGAGCTCAAGACTTATGGCAAGAACATGGTAATCGTGGAAAGTTTGGTCGACCACAAACGTTCACCGGCTTATGCCCGCGAGAAGATTGTGTCGCTTGGCGACATCGCCATCTACACCACCGCCGACGACAAGCCGCTCGTCGAGGTGTTAGAAGCCATCCGCGAGAAAAACGACAGCAAGCCACTCGACTTGGACCAGCTGAAGAGCGACCAGCAACTCGATGACTTCTTTACCAGCGTGCTGCCCACCTACGATGTTGACCGCGTGCACCGTGCCGACATCAAGAAAGTGGCCAAATGGTATAACATTCTCATCGGAGCCGGATTCACCGAGTTCAAGGCCGAGGCCCCTGCTGAATCGGAAAAAGAAGAGTCGACCGAAGAAGCAGGCAAAGAGTAACCTATGCTTTTTACCGGTGGCATCGTTGCCCGTGTGCGCGTGTTGGTCGTGCGCATTCTGCTCCCGCTCCTGGTGGCGGGAGCAGTGGCATCGTGCCACAAGGGCAGCACCGTGAAGAGTCATCGCGACTATCATCGCGACTCGTCGCGTTCGGGCAGGGTCGATGGACAGGGCGAATCCACAAGCGAAGCGTGGTCCACACTCACCATTCCCCTGTCTCGTGACGACAATGCCGCCTTATACGACGAGTTGCGCTCATGGCTGGGCACTCCCTATCAATATGCCAAAGCCAACAAAGGCCGTGGCACCGACTGTTCGGGTATGGTGGTGATGGTGTATCACAACGTGTTTGGTAAAGACTTGGAGCGCAATTCGGCTCGAATCTACGAGAAGAACTGCACTCCAATTAAACGGGAGTCACTACGCGAGAGCGACTTGGTGTTTTTCCACGGAAAGCAAGGCGGAAGCATCACCCATGTGGGCATCTACCTCAAGGAGGGATATTTTGTGCACACTTCATCGTCGCGTGGCGTGATGGTGAGCAACCTTGCCGACCGTTATTGGAACGGTCACTACGAGTGTGCTGGTCGCGTGAACTAACAAAGGGTCGTTGCGAACTTTACAACGCGATGGCCGATTCTAAAGCCAGCTTCATCATGGTGCGGAACGATTCCTGCCGTTCCTCGGCACTGATGGCGGCACCGGTAACCAGCGAGTCGGAAATGGTGAGCAGGCACGCAGCTCGCTTGCCGAGCACATTGGCGATGTGGAACAGGGCGTAGCTTTCCATTTCCACGCACACAGCTCCAGTGCGCTCATGCACCTCTTGCCATGTGGGGCCACCTTCGCCACCATAGAACACATCGCTCGAACGAATCACATCATGGTGGACCGGGATGCCCAGTTCCTCCGACTTTGCCAGAATCACCTCGTTGAGCGAGGCACTGGGATACATGGTATCGGCTTTCACACCACTCATCACCTCGGCAAACGACGACATGCTGTAGGCCGCACTGGCCAACACCACATCGAGCACATTCACACGCTTGGTGTAGCTGCCCGAAGAGCCGATGCGGATGATGTTTTCCACATCATAGAACTTAAACAGCTCATAGCTGTAGATACCCATGCTGGGCATGCCCATGCCACTGGCCATCACCGAAACGGGAACACCTTTATACTTGCCGGTATAGCCATAAACATTCCTGACCGAGGTCACCAATTCCACGTCATCGAGGAAATTCTCGACAATAAACTTGGCGCGCAATGGGTCGCCAGGCATGAGCACAGTTTTTGCAAAAGCGCCTTGGGGCGCGTTGTTGTGGGGAGTTGACATAGTTGAATAATTTGTTGTTCGACTTATTTTAGACCGCAAATTTACATAATAAATTCGATAGTCGCAAAAAAAACTTCATCTTGCGGGTTATTGTCGACATGAAGTTCAAAAGGGCAGTTCAAAAGAAGCCGTTTCAAATAGCAAAAATGGAGCGTTATTGCTCTTGCACCCATGCGCCATCGGTGGCGAGATGATGCAGATGGCTTGAGAGGCCGCCGATGGAATCGGCGGGAAGCGCGGCAGCTGTGATCACGAGCTGCGAGTTGAATGCCCGAGCGGCCTGCGACACGCTGCCACCAAAGGTGCGGGAAAGCAGCAGGATGTGGGCGTTCAGACGAAGGCTGTCCGCAGCCAGGTGCCGCCACGACTTCCGTTGCAGAGCAAGCAAGCGCGTGTTGCCAACCATGGCATATGGCGGTCGAACGCCGAAGTAACCCGACATCGCGGTGTCGGTGTGGACCACGCATGCCAGCTCATGGATGTGGCGCCGAGCAAGAAACGCTTGATGACGTTGACGGAAATCTTCGGCAAGCCACTCTTCATCATCGTCGCCATCGGGAATCCACAGCATTGCACTGCCATGGTGATAGACCACGACGGGTAGATGGCTAAAATCGTTGAACACCACGATGCCTTTGGAAGGTGAAGTCCACCAAGTGAAAGCCATCGACATCATCATGGCCAGGGTGGCCATACCGCTGGCGGCCAACAGCCACTGCCGCCGCGCGAAGAGCCAACAAGCCAACAGCACCACAGCAACGCCATAAAGAACCACTGTGGCACCGCTCACAAACAAGCCGTGAAGATGGCTTGCCGGAAAGTCCGACACCAACTGAACCGCACGCGTCATCACCCAGCAAACGCCAACGGTAAAGGTGTTCAGCCATGCCAACTCGCCGCCGCCCAAGCATGCAATGCACAGCAGACACGCCGCCACGATGATTATCGGCACGAGCGGCAACAAAAGGAGATTGGCCAATAGTGCGGCCAAAGGAACCACATGGAAATAATAGGCGGTCATCATCATCGAGCTTAACGTTGCCACACCGGTGGTCAGCAAGGTTGACTTGATGTAGCCAGCAAGGCCATTTCCTTGTGGTGTGGCGAAATATCGTGAAAACAGTAGAAGAGCCGCCACGGTCACAAAACTAAGCTGGAAACCGATTCCGTAGAGCTGATTAGGCGAGAACAACAGGATGATGATTGCCGCCAAGGCCAAAGCGTTGATGGGATGGTTGCGCCGCAAAGCCACTTCACCAATCAATGCCGCCCCAATCATCAATGAAGCTCTTATCACCGATGCCGATGCCCCGGTAAGCAACGCAAACCCCGCCATGGCGCACATAGTGGCCAACAGGCGCACCCGCCTCAAGCGCACATAATCGAGTGGGAACAAGAGGAGCCATACCAGCCAAGCCACCACCCCAACATGAAGTCCACTCAAGGCCAGCACGTGTGCCACACCAGCTTGGCTGAATTGCAGCCGCGTGTCTTGGTCGATAACGCGTGAGTCGCCCAGCAGCATGGCACACACCATCTGTTGCGTGAGCGGAGAAGTGTGCGTGGCCATCACGCGTTGCTCCATTTGCCATCGCCACAAGGCCAGTCGTTGTTGCCAAGTGGGGGAGGGGGTTGGAAGCACTTTCAATTCAGAAAGCGATATGTGCTGCCGATATCGGAACCCTTTGCGAAGCATCATGGCGGCGTAGTCGGTTTCGTCGGGGTTGCCCAAATTGGTGATGTGCTCGAGGTGAAGCGTGGTCATCATCGTTTGACCCGGATGCATGGTGTAGTCGCAACCCCGTGTGGTGATGAGGACAAGCGGATTCCCACTCACGGGCTTGCCATTTATGGCCTGAACGCGGGCTTCGACATTCATGCTGAAATCTTTGCGTACAATATGCTCAATGTGCAATTGTGCCGTGCCGCCATCAATGCTTTCCAGCGGCAGTTGTGGCGGAGAGTGGATGATGGCTGTTCCCATGCCGATGGCCATTGCTATTGCGCCAATGGGCACCGCCCACCAGTGTTGAAACTGTTTGCGACGCGAAGGGGTTGAAGAAGTGAACGACAAGGCCAGATAAAGCAGCACACCGCATGTGGCCACAACAAGCGGCACCCACAGCGGGGTTGCATCAGGAGTAACTAAAATGCCTGCGGCCAGCGGAAGCAGTAGCCGCAGCATGGGAGCGTTGATGGTTATTCGGTCCACATCTGATAGGAGATGAACGCTTGCAGAAGCAACATTTCAAGGCCGTTTTTGGTTTTGGCTCCCATGGCTTGCGACCGTTTCATGAACTGCGTCTCGTCGGGGTTGTAAATGAGGTCGTAGCACAAATGCTCAGGCGTGAGCAGTCGATACGGGAAATCGGGACACTTATCCACATCGGGCCATTTGCCTAAAGGTGTTGCATTCACCACCAGATGGTGCTGAGCCACCATGGCTCGAGTGAGTTCCTCGGAGGTGACTGTTGCAGCCGATTTGTGGCGCGACACCAGTTGCACCTGCACGCCTAAGCGCTTCAGAGCCTGCGACACCGCCTTCGAGGCCCCGCCAGTTCCGATCACCAACGCGTGAGTGTGCTCACTGGTGAGCAACGGCTCGATGGTGCGCATGAAAGCCGGCATGTCGCTGTTGAATCCCTTTAGGCCGGTCACCTCGCCGGTGTGTGCATCACGCAGCACCTTGATGACGTTCACAGCACCTATTTCGCGGGCATCGTCGTCCAGCTCACTCAGCATCGGTATCACAGCCTGCTTGTAGGGGGCCGTGACATTCAATCCTTGCAATGTGGGGAACTCGCTCAGCACCTCGGTGAGGACCCCCACATCCTCGATCTCGAAATTGAAATACTCGGCATTGATGCCTTCGGCCGCGAACTTCTGGTTGAAGAAATCGCGCGAGAAAGAGTGGGTGAGCGGATAGCCAATCAATCCGTAAGTTATCTTGGTGTCGTGATGTTGCATTGTTCTGAAAGGTTGTGTTACTATTCCCAATCACCGCAAAATTAGAAAAAAAATCTCAATGGTGTGTAAAATCGCGCGACAAATTGCAGCTGATGAGCCTATTTTTATTAAATTTGCCCCGATTTTCTAAATCACAGTCGCTGTGCACGAAATATTGATGCGCTATGGGGCAGTGAATTGACATTCCAAAAAGAGCCAAAATCGAATGAAAAAGAATATCCTGATTGCTGTGTGCGTTATCGCCAGCCTGTGCCTGCTGTACTGGGGCATCGAGTTCTTGAAAGGTGTGAATATGTTCAAGCCGGCCAATTTCTACTATGCCAAATTTGAGAAAGTGGATGGCTTGGTCGAGGCCGCCCCGGTGTCGATTAACGGTTTCCCGGTAGGCCAGGTGCGCGAGATACGCTACGACTACGCCACCAACCAGATTTCGGTGATGCTTGCCATGAACCGCGACCTGAAGATTCCGGTTGGAAGTCAGGTGAGTGTGGTGTCGTCGCTCACGGGAGCTTCAACGTTAGCCCTGACGCTCGGCGAAAGCACCGAATATTATAAGGTGGGTGACGAAATCCAGGGCGTGGTGCCTGCTGGACTCATGGACAAGGTGAACACCGAGATCATGCCGCAAGTGGCTGGCATCCTTCCCAAGGTGGACTCGATTATGGGCAACGTGAATGGCATTGTTGGCGACCCCGCACTGCGCATGTCGATAGCTCGATTAGATGCCATCACCCAGCAGCTGGTGCAGAGTTCACAACAGCTCACCACGCTCATGCACGGCCTGAACCAATCCGTTCCCGGGGTGATGAACAATGTGGATGGCATCACGGCCAATCTCACGGGTGCCAGCGACAACATCAACACGATGACGGGAAATCTTAAAGCTCTTCCCATCGATTCCACACTCAATGAGGTGAATGCCACAATCGCCAATATCAAGACCCTCACCACTCAGCTCAACGACCCGAACTCGTCGTTAGGACTTTTGCTCAACGACCGCGAGCTGTATAACAACGCCACCAAGACCCTCGCCGACCTGGATTCGCTCTTTATCGACATCAAGAAGAACCCCAAGCGCTACATCAACATAAAACTGCTTTGAACCATAATTCGCAGTTTGATTAGACGATGTCTAAATAGCGTCAAAGTTGATTTTTCGATGAGGTGTTGTTCGATGCTGAAATTACCGACAATTAAGCGCGTGGAAGGAGATTGAGACCGGGTGGTGACGTGAAACACCATGGCGCAATCGCTTGAAAAATAGAAACCTTGACCAACGAGTTAAGATTTCACGTGACGCTGATTATCGCTTGACGATAAAAGGCTAAATCTTAGGGGATTAGTACTTGTTCGAAAATTCCAAATTTTTCGCCATGTTTTTTAGATGAAAATATTGGGCGAACTTTGTAGTGTGAAAACCAGCCTCTGTTGGAGACTGACGAAGTGAAAACCAATGATAGAAACAGCAATTAAACAATGGGACAAGTGCCTTGAGATAATCAAGGACAATCTCTCGACCGAGCAATACAAAGCTTGGTTCGAGCCCATAGTTGCTGTCGGTTACGATGGGACATCGCTCACACTCAAAGTTCCTTCACCTTATTATATAGAACGCATTGAGGAACAATATGTGCATTTGCTCAAGAGCGTGATCAGCCATGTGTTTGGCCCAGCCACCAAGTTGTTCTACAAAGCCAATGTGGCTCAGAATGCCGAGGTGAAGGTTGCCGACGCAGGTGAGAGCGCAATACTCAAGAGCGGTGTACACGCACAATCGGCGGCGAATGCCAATCCGTTTGTGAAGCATGAGGAGTATGACGACATCGACCCCCAGCTCAACCTGCGTTACACTTTCGAGAACTACTGCTCCAGCGCCTGCAACCTGCTGCCGCTCACCGTGGCCAAGGCCATTGCCGACAACCCCGAATGCAAAACCTACAACCCCCTCTTTGTGTTCGGCTCCACTGGGGTGGGGAAGACCCACTTGATTCAGGCCATTGGCATCCGCATCAAGGAGCGCAACCCCCGCACGCGTGTGCTGTATGTGACCGCCAAGGTGTTTGAAAACCAATATGTGTCGGCATCACGTAACAACAAAGCACCCGATTTCATCAATTTCTATCAGAGCATCGATGTGCTTATCATCGACGACATCCAGGACTTTGCTGGCAAATCACGCACGCAGAACACCTTCTTCCACATATTCAACCATCTGCATCAAAATGGCAAGCAGCTCATCATGTCGTGCGACTGCCGTCCGAGCGACCTCGATGGTTTGGAGCCACGTTTGATCTCGCGTTTCAAGTGGGGCATGACGGTGGAGCTGAGCAAGCCCGATTATGAGTTGCGTCGCGAGGTGCTGTCGTTAAAGGCGGCACAAGACGGCCTCACACTCAGCGACGAAGTGCTTGACCTCATTGCCACAAGCATAACCGACAGCATACGCGATTTGGAAGGTGTGGTGGTGTCGCTGCTGGCGCATGCCACCGTGATGAACAGCGAAATCACAACCGATTTGGCTCGCAGCGTGATTGGCAATGCCGTTAAGTTGCGTCCCAAACCTGTATGCACCTTCGAGTTCATGGTCGAGACCATAGCCGATTTCTATAACATTGATGTTGACGACATCTACGGCAAGTCGCGCAAGCGCGAAATCAGCGATGCGCGGCAGGTGCTGATGTATTTTGCCAAAACGTTAGGCAACATGTCGTCGACCAATGTGGGCATGCGTCTGTCGCGCAACCACGCCACCGTGCTGCACGCCTGTAAGCAAGTGGAGCAACGTGTGTCGATTGAAAAGCAATTCCGGCAAGAGATTGAGCAAATCAGGAGCAAGCTCAGCTGATAGAACGAAGCCACCGTAGATTATTGAACAGGTCGGGAAACGAGCGTTTTTCGGTCCTGTTTCGTTTCTGCCGCTCATGGCAACACCGTGTCAAAGATGGCCTCTTTAATATTCGGTGACATGCCTTACGCAAATGATATTGATTTAATCTCCCAGTCGGATGATACTTCGGTCTCCCTCGTGTTTCTTTTGAACGCCCATTGGCTTGTGTGAATGGAAATTCCAACTGACACCGAGCCAAAGTATGTGGCTGCGATTCTTGCTTGTGTTGACGAGTACTTAAACAGGATTGTCGCTCGTGATGTTCCATCTTTGTGTGTTGAACAAGTCGGTCAGCAAAACCGATAGCGACAAGGATTTGTTAAGTAGTTGTTGGCGTATGCCGATGTAGCAGAAGTGTACCGACTTGGCGGTGAACTAAGGAAACTGTTGCGGCGTAGTCACGAAATATTGGGCTTGGATTGTCATCCCCTTGATAGGGAAAAAGTTCAAAGAGGCGTTGCCGTTGAATGTCCAGCTCGCTATCGATGCGGTCTTTCTCATACTTGCCGTTGTAGTTGAGCCGCAAGCCCCATCGTCCCGTGTTGTAGCTCATGGCAAAATTGCCATTGAAGTGGTTGTAGAAACCATAATTAGCCGTACCGATTAATTGGAATTCAACCATGTTTCCAACGTTTTAACTGCGGAAAATACCGTCTCATTTGCTCCATATATTGCTCCCGCGTCATTGGCATCGGCATGTGATTGCTCATCTCGTCCACAAACTGGGCACAATGTTCGATCATCTCATCCATCGTACATTCCTGTAGGAATTTTCCGTCCTTATAGCAAAACTGACAGTAGTCGAAGTTTGTGCTTCCGTCAGCATTTGTTCCACAATCCTCAATCCGTGTCAGTGGTATGCCGCAGCTTTGGCAAAATTGAGGCAGTTGCCCCTCTTGAAATGCTTTCTCCTTCTTGGGGAATGAGGCTTCGAAGGTTTCAAAAGCCGCCGGGTTGTCATCGGCCACAAAATACCCCTTGGGTGGACAATAGGTGGCCTCGGTGATACCATTACTCTGAAGCCAGCCGGGGATTAGTTCTTGGGCGAGGAAATAAGGCACCTTGGCATCGCGAGGCTCGGCGTGATAGTGGATGTTAAGTTTGCTGGCGATGACAAAGCCCGCGTTACGGTAGAACTCGATGTTGCCCTCCATACAGAGGAAACCTATGCCCATCTCGCGTGCCTTCTCCAATGCATATTGTAACAACTTCAGTCCGTAGCCCTTGCGCTTGTGGTCGGGATGGATGCTGATGGGGCCGAAAGTCCACGAAGGCTTTCTGCCTCCATCCTCCGTCACGAGCTCAGCCTTTGAGAACATCACATGGCCGATGATTTTACCATCTTCCTCCATAACTAAGTCCAACTCGGGAATGAAGTCGGGATTTTTTCTATATTGATGAAGCACGTAATGCTCGGTGCATCCGGGGCGGTAAACGTCCCAGAATGCTTCTCTGATAAGGTTCTCCACCTCGCGGTAATCTTTGGATTGTTCTAATCTGATAGTCATTGTTTCTTCTTTTGGGGTTTGGCTCTTATATAAGGGACTTTATGGTGGCATTGAAATCCGTATCTATCAAAGTTACTTGCTCTCCGTTTTGGAAAAAACCATTTATATAGTGATGATTGTCGGCCTTAAGTGATTCGGGATTGCAGTCAGTATCACATCGCCTCGTTTCGATGTCAGAGGCATGTGCCTTTATCTCATCAGCATGGGCATCAATATAAGCGTCGGACATGGCAAGGCAGACAAACCGTATTGACTGCAAATAATCCCGACTAAAATCCTTTCGCCAGTCAAAGGGAATGTAGCAACCTTCCACCATCAAGTTTTGCCGGTTCTCGATGGCTGTCTTTACCATCTCACGAACAACAGGCCAAAGATAATCGGTCAATGCCTCATCATCATTAGGCGTGAGGTCGGTGTTTCCACTCCGAATCAAGCCCATCTTCAAATGGTCGATTGAAAGGTAGGGATAATTGTATTCCTCCAGCATCCGTTGTGCAAGAATCGTTTTGCCTGTGTGCGATGCGCCAGTTATCAGTATGATCATATTACTCAATGGTTCTTATCAGTTGCAAGTCCCCACTTGACAAGGCTTCAAAATTAGCCTCTATCTTTTCAATATCCCAGTCCCACCATTTAAGGCGTAACAGGTACTCTATCAGTTCATCATCAAAGCGTTTCTTGACAACATGACAAGGATTTCCCACCGCTATGCTGTAAGGTGGAATATTCTTAGCCACCACCGAATTTGCCCCAATAATTGCACCGTCCCCGATATGAACACCAGGCATGATGGTCACATTCTGACCAATCCAAACATCATTGCCAATGATTGTGTCTCCTTTCAACGGCAGTTCATCTTTAACAGGTGCGATAGCGCTTCCCCAATCACCTCCCATTACATAGAATGGGTAAGTTGAAACTCCGTCCATACGATGATTGGCTCCATTCATGACAAACTCAACGCCTTTGGCGATGGCGCAAAACTTGCCGATTATCAGTTTGTCCCCAATAAAGTCGTAGAAGTGAGTGACGTGCTTCTCGAATTGGTCAGCACCATCCACATCATCGTAATAGGTATAGTCACCGATTATGATATTCGGATTCTTCACCACGTTCTTGATGAAGCAGAGACTTGGAATCTTCGGATTAGGAAAAGCCTCGTCGGGATTCGGTCTATTGGTAATCTTCATAACAATAATTCCGTTAACAGCGTGCAAAGGTAGGCATAATTTCTCTACCAGCGGTTTATTCTTGGAGATTTATTGTTCAACAACCGCAACAACCGCTGGCAATCGACCCGTGCCTCTGGTTAATGCCCGTGTTAACAGTCGCAAATGGCTCGTTAATCCGCTCAGATTCGATGCGGAATATTGATCTCGATTTGCAGGGTGTTAAGAAAGCGTGCGGCATGGATGCCATCCATTTGGGTGTGGTGGAACTGGAACGAGATTGGAAGCCTTGTCTTGAAAAAGGTTCGGCGGAAATTTTCCCATATAAGAAACGGGTTATTGTAGATTCCGGCGTAGATATTTACCGCCCCGTCTATTTCGCACTAGGGCAAAGTCGATGTGCCGATAACCATATAATCGTCACCAACGTTATGCGCTTCGCCTGTTTCACCGACGTGTAGCTCATCGCCCTGTCTAACGAAAGCGGCCGCGACGCTCCTCGAGCTGTCGCGGCCGCCATTTCGCAGCATCCTTGCTAACTTACTTTTTTTCTTGCATCTCGCATTTAGCCATCTCGGTCCTCACTGCCGTAAGTCCCTCCTAAGGAGGGGTTTGTTGAGGCTCTACGGTGTTTGTTGAGGCCGAGAGCTTTGTTGAGGCCAAGAGCTTGGTTCTCGGTTCTTGGTTCTCGGTTCTCGAAAATCAGTTGTCCAGCAGGATGTTGATCAGCTCGTTCATGTCGCTCACGTCCACCTTGCCGTCGTCGTTGACATCGGCGCGGCCGTCGTAATTGCTGGCCTGGTCGTGCTCAAGCATGATGTTGATGACGATGTTCACATCGTCAATGTCCACTTTGCCGTCGAGGTTGATGTCGCCGTGCGGACACACGCGCACGGTGCAGGCGGCGACGAGGCCGCTGCCGTCGGTGGTCCGCGCGATGATGGTGGTCATACCTACGGCCTTGGCGGTCACCGTGCCGTTCTGGTCCACGGTGGCGATGGTCGCGTCGTTCGAAGTCCACTCCACGGCGGGGTTGGTGGTGTCGTCGGGCTGCACGATGGCCGTGAGCGTGACGGTCTCGCCCCGCACCAGGCCCACAAAGGTCTTGTTGAGGCTCAGCGAGGTCGCCAGCACCTCGGTCACCGTCACCTGGCACGATGCCGAGAGGTTGGTACCGTCGGTGGTGGTGGCGGTGATGACGGCCTGTCCGGCGGCCACGGCGGTCACCGTGCCGTTCTGGTCGACCACGGCCACAGTGGCGTCGCTCGTGGTCCACGCCACGGCCTTGTTGGTGGCATTGTCGGGCAGCACGGTGGCGACGAGCGTCTCGGTCAAGCCCACAGCGATGGTGGTCTCGGTCTTGTTGAGCGCGATGCTGGTGGCGGGCTGCACCACGGTCACCTGGCAGGTGGCCGACAGTTCGGTGCCGTCCTTGGTGGTGGCGGTGATGACTGCCGTGCCCACGCCGCGCGCGGTCACCTTGCCGGTGCTGCTCACGGTGGCCACGGTGGGCGCGTTGCTCTTCCAGGTCACGGCGGGGTTGGTGGCGGTGGCGGGTGTCACGGTGGCGGTGAGCTGCGCGGTGCCGCCCACGGTGAGCGTGGCGGTGGCGGGCGCGACGGTGATGCCTGTCACGGGCTGCACCACGGTCACGAGGCACGTGGCCGTGAGGTTGGTGCCGTCGGCGGTGGTGGCGGTGATGGTCGCCGTGCCCGTGCCCATGGCGGTCACCG
>JAFYCU010000010.1 GCA_017545095.1 Muribaculaceae bacterium
AGCCTGGAGGATTTCATGGCCGCGCTGCGCGACTTCTACGCCGCCATCCCCTACGACATCGCCAACGACAACGAGCGGCACTACCAGGCCATCCTCTACACGCTGCTGGCCTCGTTCGGGGCCGATGTGCGCGTGGAGGACCGCACCAGCGACGGCCGCGCCGATGCCGTGCTGCTCATGCCCAAAGATATCTATCTGATGGAACTCAAGCACGACTCCACGGCGCAGGAGGCCATGGACCAGCTGCGGCGCAAGGACTACGCCGTGAAATACCGCCACGACGGCCGCCCTGTGCGGCTGCTGGCCATCAACATCGGCAAGGAGACCCACACCGTGGATGACTGGCTCTGTGAGTGACACATCATCATTTATGGTTCGTCAAAGCGACGCTATCCAACAAAAATATCGGCAAATCGTCATGTGTGGCGATTTGCCGATATTTTCTGCTGGCTGAGATCGGGCTAAGTGCCTGCTGACTTATTTCGCCAAGCGCAAGCCGATATCATGAAATGAGTCAGAAAGATATTGTCTCCAACACCACCAGTGGCTGTGTCTGTTATCGCTCACTTGCCAGTTGCTGGACACGGCGGCTGGCTTGTGCGAGCCGTTCGGGGGCGATGCGGCCGTCTTTCACCGCCTTGACGATGATGTCGACCAGCCGGAATGGGCGGTCGGCTTCGAAACCAGTGTTGATGTTGTTGCCTACGCATATCAGGTCGGCTCCGGCATTGATGGCGAGGACCAAAGCATCCTCGATGCTGTAGTGCGCCAAAATGGCGTCCATATACAGGTCATCGGTCACCACCACACCATCGAATCCCAGTTGGCGGCGTAGCACACCATCGATGGTTTTGTGCGACAGAGTGGCGGGATAGTCGGGGTCGATGCGGCGGTTAAAGATGTGTGCCGTCATCACCAGGTCGGCCTTGCCCTGGGCGATGAGTTGGCGGAAAGGCTCCAACTCCTCGGGTTGCCAGGTGTCGGTGACATCCACAAACCCCCAGTGCGAATCGTCGGTGGCACTGCCGTGGCCTGGAAAATGCTTGAGCGTGCAGCGCACCCGCTGACGATGATGCTCGTCGATAAGCCACCCGGCATGGCGCACTATCGTGGCAGGGTCGGGCGCAAAGCACCGGTCGATTTTCCCCAATGCGGGGCAGGCGGGGTTGTCGAGATCTACCACCGGGGCCAGATTCACGTTCACGCCACTCTCGGCCAACTCGCCGGCGATGCGGCGGCCATAGAATCTTGTGGTGTCCTCGTTGTTGACAAGTCCCAGATGCTTGGCACTCACTATTGGCAGGTAGCCGTATTGCGGCTTGAGACGCACCACGCGGCCGCCTTCCTGATCCAGGGCGATGAGCAGCGGCTCGTCGGCCCATTGGTGAAGTTGCGCAGTCATGCGTGCCAGACGTTCCTTGCTGGTCACATTGCGCGACCCTATGGTGGCTGCACCGGTGAGGTCGACATCGAAGAGCACAATGGCACCCACATGCAAGTCGCACACATAGCGAGCCGCATCGCAGGCATCGGTTACCGAGTCGCCACGGAACCCCACCATCAGCATCCTTGCCGCTTGTCGCCGCAGCACCGAGTCGCTCGGCAGCGCATCCGGCTGCGCCATCACCAGCATAGTAACGGCCATCACAGCCAGCATCGTCAATATCCGTTTCATAGCCATTCCATTTTTTATAGTGCAAAATTAGTGCAAGTTGAGCGAAAAAGCAAAGCTGCTTTGATTTTTCCGAAACGCAGCCTTATTTCTGCCGCGACAGCGGTCAACATACAACCCCTAACTTTTGGGAGCAGACTTTTGATACAGCTTCTTGCCTGAGACAACAGACCATTAGTTGCTTTAAAAAAGTAAAAAACTCTCCGTGTGTGGGTGGAGTTATCGGAATTTAGCTGTAACTTTGCCCTGTCGTTCGGGCTTTGACTCGTGTGGTTTTTGACCAAACAGGAGAAACACCCCACACGACCAAATGACCTTTTAGCCCGTAGATGCGGATAAGACGACAACCATCCAAATCATTTGATTATATCTGATTATATCAATCCATCTCCACAATGAAACTTCTTCACACGATTTACCCAATGTTTGTGCTGGTGCTGGCTTGCTGCACTGGCAACACCCAGCAGGAGCAGCAGTCGGCTCCCGACACGTTCTACTCCAGCCAGCAGGGCAGCAAGTCCGCCAACCAAGGCTCGCAGCCAACCGACAGCCGCTCAGGTGGCGAGGCTTCGCTGCTCGAGGTGAAACTCCCGTCGAGGCTCGACAATCAGGTGATTCGCTACAAAGCCATCACTGTGCACTTCAATAAGCACTACCGCATCCCCAACTGTGTGACTTATGAAATCACCAACACGCAGATGGCCATGGCCGATGCCCCCGATGCCGAGAAGCGAAACAACTACAACTTCAACCGCGACCCCAAGGCCGAGGGATGTCCCGACTGGTGGGAATACAAGGACACGGGCTACGACCGCGGCCACATGGCTCCGGCCATGGACATGCGTTGGGACCGCATAGCCATGGAGCAATGTTTTCTGATGACCAACATCTGTCCGCAGTTGCATGAATTCAACGATGGCGAGTGGCGGCACATGGAAGAGGCTGTTCACACCTGGGCACGTCGTGCCGAGCGGTTGGTGATATTCACCGGCCCCGTGCTACAAGGCGACATGAAGAAAATAGGCAAGCGGCGCGACATCGCTGTGCCTGCACAGTTCTTCAAGGTGGTTTACGATCCCAAGCAGCGGCGGGCCATCGCCTTCCTTTTCCGCAACGAGCCAGCGCAAAAGTCGTGGACCAACTATGCGGTCACCATCGACGAGGTGGAACGCCTCACCGGCATTGATTTTCTCGCAGCGCTGCCCGATGATGTGGAGACCTCAGTAGAGAGCCGCCAAAACGTGCGCGACTGGCCCCGCTACACTCCACGGCGCTGAGCCGTCAAATATCACAACCGAAGACCCCTTTGGCCTGAAGAACGCTCGTTCGCTCGTTTATTCGTTTGCTCGAAAATTTTGTACATAGTGAATTTATGATTAGCTTTGCGTTTCGCGAAGTTACACTGAGTCACGGCAATGCTGAACAAAAAAGGCTCAGTAACGTTTGGTATGTTTTTCTTAGACTAAAAGGAACAAAAGATTCATAATCATTGATATGTATATTTGTGGATAAGTTATTTTTTATAGTGAGTTTAGATGCTTCACCCATCTTTAAGTCGTACATTTTTTTGCTCATTATGTTCTTTTAGTCTAATCAACTACCCACACAATTCGTTACACAGCCACAAAAAACTTAGTCTTTTTTTTGCATTGCACTCAACTTGTAGTAACTTTGCAGATTGAACGCAAAAGTGTGACCGCTATGAGTGAGAACAATTACCGCCGCTATCCAGTGGGCAAGCAGGACTTCAAGCAGATTCGCGAGGGCGGGTTTGTGTATGTGGACAAGACGCGCTATGTGTGGGAGCTTGCCAACCGTTTTGGCGACTCCATCTTCCTGAGCCGTCCGCGCCGCTTCGGCAAGACGTTGCTGTGCAGCACGCTCAAGCACTACTTCCTGGGGCACCGCGAGCTGGTCGCCGGGCTGGCTATCGATAGCCTCGAGACCGAGTGGGCGCCGCACGCCGTGCTGCATTTCGACATGTCGATGGCAAAACACGACACTGCGCAGGCGGTGCGCACCACGTTGAGCGACTTGTTGCGAGGGTATGAGATGGTTTATGGCCGTCATCCCGAAAGCGATGGTCTGGGCGACCGTTTGCGCTATATCGTTACTGCCGCCCACCGCCAGACGGGCCGCGGCGTGGTGCTGATTTTCGATGAGTACGACTCCCCGGTGCTTAACGTGATCGACAAACCCGAGGTGATGGACGAGATCCGCTCGATGTTCAACGAGTTCTATGGCCCGGTGAAGTCGATGTACGAGCACCTGCGCTTCGTGTTCATCACGGGCATCACCAAGTTCTCGCAGATGAGCATCTTCTCGAGCATCAATAACCTCGACAACGTGAGCCTCAATCGCAGCATGGAGGCCATCTGCGGCATCACGTCGCAGGAGCTGGAGGACAACTTCGGTTGTGACTACGCGTCGTTGGGTCAGTTCTATGGCTTAACCCGCGAGCAGGTGGCCCAGGCATTGTGCGACCGCTACGACGGCTACCGTTTCGGTGCTGGGCTCATCGAGATCTACAACCCTTACAGCATAGTCAGGGTGTTTGGCAACATGCGACTGGGCGACTTTTGGTTCGACAGTGCCACCCCCACCTCGCTGCTCAAGATTCTGACCCAGTACCCGTTCACGCTGGCCA
>JAFYCU010000064.1 GCA_017545095.1 Muribaculaceae bacterium
CCTCGTCAACAAACTTGAACTCGGCATCGGCAGCCATCTCCTGAGCCACGGTCCACAGGCCGTTCTCGCCCTTGGTCATGGCCACCTTGGTGCTGTCGCTCCACTCGTTGAACGAACCGATGAGATACATGGCCTGCTCCACCACGGGCTCGTCCCACTCGCCAGCGATGACGAGCTTCATGGCCTCGCGATCCACCGTGATGGTCCACTCGCCAGCCACGGGAATCTCGAAGTTCTGGAAGGCATCACCCTCGCCAATGGTGAGCGAGTCGCCGTTGGCGACCTGCTCCTTGGTGACGATGAAGTTGCCCTCGCTCTGAGCACCAATCCAGGTGCCCAGCTCGTTGCGCAGCTTGAACTCAGCACCAGCCTCCATGGCCTGCTTCACGGTCCACTTGCCGTCATCGCCCTTGGTCATGGCCACCTGAGTCTCGGTGTTCCACTCGTTGAACGAGCCGATGAGGTACATAGCCTCGTCGGGGGTGTCGCTGGGCCACACGCCGCTCACCACCAGGGTGTTCTCGGCTTTGTTCACGGTCAGCGTCCAGGTGCCAGCCACAGGAATCTGGAAGTTGTTGCCAGCACCCACCAGCAGCGTGAGAGCGGTGCCGTTCTCGACCTGCTCCTTCGTCACCACGAAGTTGCCGTCGGCCTCGCCGCCAATCCAGTTGCCTTGCTCATCGTAGAACTTGAACTCGGCACCGGCTTCCATCTCCTGGGTGATGGTCCACAGACCATTCTCGCCCTTGGTCATGGCCGTCTCGCCCCACTCGTTGAATGAGCCGCGCAGTGCCAGGCTCTCCTCGACCACGATGGTGGTGTCGGGGGCTCCGGGTTCGCTCACCGAAACGGTGGTGCCGCCGGTGTAGTCGTACAGCTTGCCATCCTCAGGCACGAGGTTGTCGGTCTGGGCGCTGCCATCGTTGAAGATCAGGCCAGGGTTGGTGCTGTTGTGGGTGTAGGTGAACGTGTAGTACTCGTTACCCTGCACAGTGGCCGTCTCGAGCGTGTTGATGGCCTTGCCGGGCCAAGCGTCGAAGTAGTCGCCATCGCCGTCCCAGGCCCAGATGTTGCCAATCGAGGTCTTGGTGATGTAGACGGTGCCGTTGAAAGTGGGCACCACGATGTCTTGCTTCTTGCTCACCGTGAGCGTGCGGGTGCTGATGTTGAACTCAAACACAAAGGTGCCTGCGGTGAAGTTGGTGTAGGGGCTCTGGTCAGTTCCAGCCTCAAGCACGGTGGGGGTGTCGAGAGCCACCTCCATGCTGCCGCCAAAGCGGCTGGCCTTGATGGCATCCCAGCTGTTGCCTAACTGAGTGGTGAGGCTGTAGTACTGGTTGCCTGTTGCTGTCACATCGAGTTCGAGCTTGTAGTTGTTCTGGTCTACCTGCTCAAACTGCACGCCTTTGTTGGTCACCCAGCCATCGGGAGAGATGGCGCCGATGAGCCACAACTCGGCGTTGGCCTGGAAACCGAGCGTTGCAAGCGCGGTCAGGCAAAGCAAAGTCATAAACTTTTTCATACTGTCTTTTTGGTTTAAATAGGTTAGTAATTAATAAGTAAACTTCCTCAATCGTGAGGCATTTGTCGTTTTGTTGTTGTCTTATTGCTTGATGAATCGATAGGTGCCCACGAGGTCGTTGTACATCAGGGTGTAGCTTCCGCTTGCAGTGCTGGAACCCTCGGTGCCTGCCGAGGCGCGTCCCACTGGGAAAGCGTTGCCTCCCAGGGTCACGGTGGCCGTGGTGGTGCCGGTGCTGTCGACAGCGGCAACATAGGTGCCGCTGAACGCCACACGCGACTCCTCGTCGAGCGTGAGCGCGCTCACCTTCCAGTCGTGGTTCTGGCTGCCGGCGGCTGTGGTGGCGGGTGCAAGCGCGATGGCGGGGTGGGTGAGGGCCATACTGTTGTACACGCGAATGCCGTCGGCCTGCTCGATGCGTTCCCATCGCACCGAGGGGTCGGCCTTGCTCACGTTCACAATCACGCGGTAGCAGCCCGCGTGGCTGATGACGATGTTGTCGATGGGGTCGCCCTCGATGTCTTCGTTCTGCACGCTCTGTCCGCCGGTCTCGTCGCCGCCGCCAATGTAGTAATCGTTGTTGCCCACCTCGGGGACGATGCGCAGCTGGCTGCCCGCCGGGAAGTAGCCGGCATAGACGAGCTCGCTGTAGTTGAGCGGATTGGCATACATGGGAATCAGGCTGGAGTACAAAGCCTCGGCTGTGTTGTTCCACGAGCCGTCGCCAATGTGGCTGCCCATCACATACCACACGGGTGGCAGTTGCTGCTCGCGCGGTGTGATGGTGAGCGGGATGCTGTCGGCATGACCACGATAGGCGGTGCCCTCGACCAGGATGTTGGCGGTGATGTCCATGGGCGAGACGTGTTCAACGGCGTTGGGGCCGTAGAGCACCATCAGCGCCTGCTGCACATCGGCACGCAAAGCGCGCCCGCCGTTCCATGCCTTGATGGTGACCGAGTCGGAGCGATTGGCGTTGAAGATGTTCACGCTGTAGGTGACCGTGTAGGGCTTCTCGCATACGATGGTGGGCCTGAAGATGCGCACGGTGTCGCCGGTGAGCACGCGCAGGTCGATGCTCGACACCGAGTCGGCATCGAAAGCCACGCTCACCGGTTGCGGCCTGTCGCCACCTTGCGGCTCATACCACTCCTCATATTTTCCGCTGCATGCCGTTGTCAAGGCGATGGCGGCGAGCAGCAGAGCTATGGAGATTTTTCGATTCATCAGTTGTTTGTTGGTTAATCAAGGGCGGCACGCTTGGTGTACCGCCCTTGCCGGTCCGCCTTTGATGGAAGGATGGGTTATTTCTCGATAAAGCGATACACGCCCAGCAGGTCGTTGAACACCACCTTATAGTCGCCGACCTTGGCGGGGATGGGGTTGCCGTTCTTGATGGCTTTTCCGGCGGGGAAGGCGTTGCCGCCCCATGCGGTTGTGAACTCTCCCGTGTCGTCGCTGCCGGCACCGGTGAATGTGATTTCGCCATCGGCGGTGAGCGTGGCATCGCCCAGCCAGTCGTGGTTCTCGCCCAAGGTGCTGGTAGTGATTATTGCCAAGTTGCCATCGTTAAGCTTCATGGTGCTGAACACCTTGGGCGTCACTGCCATCGGCGTGATTTCAAGCGTCTTATTCACCACGTTCACCGTCACGGTATAGTAGCCGCCGTCCTTGATGGAGATGTTGCCCGGAGTGGCCACACCCTCAATCTTGGCTTCTTGATACACGATGTTGCCCTCGCTGTCGGCGCCAATCACCTTGTCCTTGTTACCCGGTTCGAGGATAATCTTGAACTGGGCATTGTCGCAGAAGTAGGTGGCATAGACAAGCTCCTCATAGTTGTAGGGGTTGACATACATGGCCACGGTGCTGGTGTAGAGACCCATGGTCTTGTGGTTCACACCCGAGCCACGACCCATGCAGTTGCCCAGAATGAACCACACGGGAGGCAGCTCCTGGAACTTGGGTGTGGCTGTGAGGTTCACATCCTGCACGCGCTTGGTCACTGCCGTGCCGTCCACGATGGTGAAGGCGGTGATGTCCATGGGAGTGGTGTGCGACACCTCGTTGGTTCCGTAGAGTGCCACCATGGCTCCCTGCACCTCGGCGCGTTTTGCCTTGCCGGCCTCCGATGCCTTGATGACCACCGAGTCGGTTTTCTCGGCATTATAGATGGCCACGCTGTAGGTGGTGTGGCATGGTGCGTTGCAGGTGATGGTGGGGTTGAAAATCTGCACGCTGTCTTCGGTCACGGTGCGCAGGTCGATAGCCCCCATGGGCGCGGCGGTGAAGTTGACCACCACGGTCTCGGCCTGGTCGTAGCCCTGCGGCTCGCTCCAGTCCTTGTAGTCATCGGTGCAGGCAGCCATCAGCAGGCCGGCACCGGCGAGCATCGAATATAATGCAATCTTTTTCATGTCTTGATGATATTAACAGTTCCCGACCGCTCCCGCCGCCGGCAAGCGGCAGGAGGCGGTGGGCATTGTGTTGATTACTCGATTTTACCTTTCTCCTTGGTGAAGTTGAAGTACATTTTCTGGCCTTCGTTGCCTTTCACACGGTAACCGAAACCGCCGTCGGCCTCCGAGGCGTTCTGGTCGCCGCCCATGCCACGGTATTCCAGCGGCTGGTAGCCTTCGCTGTCGGCAGCACCGTAGACCATGAACTCGCTCTTCCACCAGTCGTAGCCTGGCACTTTCACATAAGCGCGCACGCCGTCGCCGTCGCCGCCCGGCACACTGGCCGCAAACGGAGGCGACACAAAGTCGGCGTCGGCCTCGGTGGGCACTGTAAACATGGTGCCTTCCTCCAGCTCGCTCCAAGCACCCAGCGGGGTGATGGGACCCATCATGTAGACCTCGGGACGATTGAACTGCACGTCGTAGTTGATTTTGCGTCCCGTGACCGATGTGGTGACAATCACCAAGTACCAGCCAGGATTCTTCGAGGCAATTTTGCCGTCGGCGTTCACGATGTCGTCTCCCAGGTCACCAGCAATGGTGATTTGATCGTAACCCACCACGAAGTCGCCGGCGGTGTGCTCCTGGTTGAGCTGGATGCCCTTGTCGTCGATAAACACCAGATGCCAGAAGATGTTGGCTGCGTCGTAAACCTGCACCATGTCGAGTGCGGTGTCCCAGCTGCCGCCGTTGAAGGTGCCAGCCACGCACAAGGCTTCGGGCGTGGTGACCGGGGCCAGCGAGAAGAGCAGGTGCACATCGTGCAACGTAACCCAATTGGAGTAGATTTCGCTGCCTTCAATCATCGTGCCGGCCGAGTTGGCGGCATAGGCCTTCACGCGTAGGAACACGGGAAGGTTCATCGGGAAGTTGTCTTCGGTCTTCCCTTTCTCAAGCATCATGCTGGTGAGGGTGCTGGCCAGGGTGGCCGGACTCACCTCGATGCGGGCTTGGTCGTAGGTGCCCTTCAGATCCACAGCGTCGCTCTTGTCCTCAAGGCTGGCTACCTGCACGCTGTAGATGGTGCGTGCCGTGAAACCATAGTTGGGCTGTGTGCAGTAGAGCACGAGGTTCTCGGAGTTGGCCAGATCAATGGTCGAGGTGGCCATGGCCGGGGTGTTCAGCACAAACTCCTTGGGTTGCTGATAGATGGGGTTGGAATCGTTGTCATCGTTGCATGCCGTGGTAAGCACCAAGCCACACAGAAGGAGCAACGAGGTTTTGATGATATTTTTCATAACATTCTTCGTTTAGGATGGTGATTGATGTCATTCGCCACGCACATAGCCGGGGTTCTGCTTCAAATTCGGGTTCACCGTCAGGTCGTTGGTGGGCAGGGCAAACAGGTTACGATAAGCCTCAAAGTCCTGGCCATCTTTCACGCCGCCTTTCCATTGCCACACATATCCGTTGTTGCCACCGAATTTGCCGAAGCGCACCAGATCGATGCGGCGACGACCCTCGAAGTAGAACTCACGTCCCCACTCGTCGAGGAGTTGTCGCAGAGTGAACGAGGTCACGTTGGATGCATGGGCGCGGTTGCGGATGGCTTTCACGGCCTCTAAGGCAGCTCCGGTGACCGGGGTGTTGTCGGCTTCGCCAGCCTGGCGGGTCAGTGCCTCGGCATAAGTCAGGTAAGCCTCGGCCGAGCGCATCAGGAAGAAGTCGCCGTCGGGGAACGTGGTGTGCTGTCCGCCCACAAAGTCGGTGCCGGCAGCGTTGGGCGTGGTCTTGAAATTGACAAACTTGGCCACTCCAAAACCGCTCTTGAACGTGTTCCAGTTGTCCACACTCAGCGTGCGGCCCTTGGTGTTGAACAGTGCGCGGTCGTCGTGTGCTGCGGGAGCCACTGTCCAGCTGTTGCCCTCGGGAGCGTCGTCGTTGGGGAAGAACAAGCGGATGAGCGTGGGCAGGGCGCGGTTGCCACCCCAGGTCTGGTCGGTGCCGTTGGTGGCGCTGCCGCCCAGGATGCTCTCGTTCATCTCACCGTCGAAGGCCGAAGCCATCACAAACAGCGTGGTGCCCCACGATGTGGTGCGGATGCCGTCTTGCAGGATGGGGAGCACGGCCTCGGTCGAGGCATCAGTCTCGTCGTTGTCGCCCATGAACAGCATGCGATAGGCGGGGAAGGTGTAGTCCTGGCTCACCACGTCGTCACCGATGGTGACGGTTTTGTCGGCGGTGTGCAGCTTGTGGGGACCATCCATCACCATCTTGGCATACTGGGCGGCCAGGTCGTAATGGGCTTCACCCACATAAACCTTCGAGTTCAGGTAGAGGCGTGCCAGCAGCAAGTTGCAGGCATCCTGGTCCACACGCCCCCATCGCCAGCCGTTGTCGTCCTGGCCGTGGCGCAGAGCCACCGGGCGGTGCATCTGGTCGTGGATGGCCAGCAGCTCATCCTCGATAAATTTGTAGACCTCGGCACGTGTGGCCTGTCGTGGCTTCTCGGTCGAGATCACGGTGGCGAAGGGCACGTTGCCCCAGCCGTCCATCAGGAAGTAGTAGGCCATGGCACGCAGGAAGCGCACCTCGGCGGTCATCTCCTCGTTGTAGCCCGAGAATTTCTCGAGATAGTGGTTGTAGAACGCGATGGCTGTGTAGAGGCGGTAGTAGAAGCCCTGCTGCATCGGGTGGTCGGCGTTGTAGGTACAGAAGTTGAACTGGGGAATGCCGTCATCGCCCCAGCAGCACACTGCCATGTCGCTGGTGAGCTCGTTGGCGTTCCACATCTGGCGGATGTAGCCCGATGTGCCGCCGTCGATGCCGTCCACATCGCTGCCGCCGTTGGCACCATAGTTACCGGCAACACCAATCACGGCATAGCACTTGTTGAACAATTGTTCGGGGGTGGCCTCGGTGGTCAGGTTCGGGTCGATAGCTCCATCGGGCAGGTCAAGGTCGCCGATACACGATGTGAAGCTAAGGCCCGAAAGCACGACACCTACCACAGGAACGATATATTTGAGTAGCTTATTCATGATGTATATGCTTTAGAGTTGATTAGAAATTCAGGTTCAGACCCACGATGAACGAGAAGGGACGCGGGTAGAGGTTGTTGTCGATACCACCAAACACCTCGGGGTCGATGCCCTTGTACTTGGTAATGCAGAACACATTGCTGGCGGTGGCGTAGATGCGGCCGGCGATGCCGTCGTAGCGGCCACTCTTGAACAGCTCGCTGAAGCTGTAGCCCAGCGTGATGTTGTCGCACTTGAGGAACGAGCCGTTCTGCACCCAGCGGTCGCTGAGCGTGCACGACTGCTCATAGGTCTGCCAGTTGGCGTCGAGCACATATTTCGGGCGGTTGCCGAAATAGTTGGTAGCGGTGAGCACCTCGCCGGGGTTCAGGTTGCTGGCACCGGCCATCAGGTCGTTATACACATAGTTGCCGATGTTGGCACGCAGGCTGAAGCAGAAGTCCCAGTTCTTGTACTCCAAGCGCGAGGCGAAGCCCATGGTCACCGGAGGCGTGGGGTTCTTGTACATGTAGCGGTCGTTGTCGGTGATTTGTCCATCGCCGTCGCGGTCCACCACAAGGCCCTCTAAGGGCTTGCCGTTCTGGTCATACACTTGCTGGTAGACGCGGAAGTTGCTGGCGGGATAACCCACTTGGTGAGCCTGCACGGTGAGACCCGTGCCGCTGCTGATGCCGCCGGTGGTCACACGGTAGTTCTCGTCATCGGCGCCGATGAGCGACAGAATCTTGTTGCTGTTGTAGGTCACGTTGTAGTCGAGCGTCCAGTTCCAGTCGCTGCCTTGGATGGCTTTCCAACTGAATGCGGCCTCCACACCGGTGTTGCGCAGCGAGCCAATGTTCTGGTTCATCTGGTTGCGGAAGTTGGTGCCGGCGGCATTGTAGGCATAGTTGATCAGGTCGGTGGTCTTGCGGTAGTACCAGTCGAGGCTACCACTCAGGCGCTGGTTCAGCACACCCCAGTCGATACCCACGTTGGTGGTCGTGGTCTTCTCCCACTTCAGGTCGTTGTTGTAGGGGTTGGGCAGCACCATCGAGCCGTTGCCGACGATGTCGTAGTAGCTGTCGTTGCCGCTGTTGTAGCTGTAGGTGGGGATCCAACCGTAGTCGCCAATACCGTCCTGCTGGCCGGTCTTACCCCAGCCCAGACGCAGCTTGAGCTGACTGATGGCGGTCACGTTTTTCAGGAAGCTCTCCTTGTTAATCTCCCAGGCGAATGCGAACGAGGGGAAGAGCTCCCAGTGATTCTTGAAACGCGACGAGGCATCATAACGCACCGTGGCGGTGAGCAGGTAGCGGTCCATGAGCGTGTAGTTGGCACGACCAAAGAATGCCTCCTGAATATGATGGGTCTTGTAGGGCAAGTTGTTGCTTGCGTTGTAGGGGGTGCCCACCAAGCCGAAGTGGTCGTCGTCATCGTAGGAACCCTTGGCCAGCTCGGGAAGCTGGTTCAGGTAGTTCTTGTAGTTGGCTGCGGTAATCAGCACTGGGGCACTGGCACCGGCAGGCGTGAAGTAGAACGAACCGTAGGTGTCGGGATACATACCCGAACCGTAGTTGGTTTGGCAACGCCAGAACTTCTGGTACTCAAAACCAGCCATGATGTCGAAGTGGTGGTTCTCGTTGAAGTCCTTGAAATACTGGGCATAGAAGTTCATCGTGTAGGCGCGCTTGATAATCTGGTCCCATCCGTCCCAGCCCCAGTAGAGCGACTGCGATGAGTAGGGCGAGTTGGTGGTCCACTGACGTCCCTTGGCCCAGTCGGCATTCAGGGTGCTGTGCAGGCGCAGCTCCTCGAAGCCGTGCACCTGGTAGTCAAGGTCGACACTGCCGATGAAGTCGCGGCTGATGGCGCGGTCGTCGCGCAGCTCCAGCATAGCCACCGGGTTGGACGTGGCCAGGTTGTTGCGGGAATAGGTCCATGTGGCGTCCTTGAACTCGCTGTTGCTCTTCCACTGGTAGAAGCCTCCGAAGTGCTCATAACCCTCACCGCCATACACGGGCTTGGTGGGGTCCATCCACACGGCTGCACCGATGGCGCCACCATCGGCATACTGGCTCTTGGCCCACATGAACTTACCGCTCACGTTCATCTTCAAGTGGTCGTTGAGCAGCGACGGGTTCAGGTTCAACGCGGTGGTGAAGCGCTTCATGTCGCTGGTCTTGAGGATACCTTGCTCGTCCATGTAGCCCAGCGAGAGGCGGAAGGGCAGGTACTGGCTTGCCGAGCCGGTAATGGTCACGTTGTGGTCGTGGCTGAAGGCGGTGCGGTAAATCTCGTTCTGCCAGTTGGTGTTGGCGGTGCCCAGCGTGGCCAAGGCGGTGGCCTCGCGCTCGTTGCCGGCATACAGGTTCTTGATGAAGGCGCGGAACTCGTCGCCGTCCATCACGTCAATGGTTTTCTTCTTCATGCTCCAGGTCACGCTACCGTTGTAGCTCACACTGGGCTTTTGGTTCTTGCGACCCTTCTTGGTGGTGATGATGATGACACCGTTCGAACCACGGCTACCATAGATGGCCGTTGCCGAAGCATCTTTCAGCACCGAGAAGCTCTCGATGTCCTGGGGGTTCACCACTGCCAGACCGTTGCTCAGGCCTTTCACGCCTTCGGCATCCATGGGCACACCATCGATGACGATGAGGGGGTCGTTACTGGCGTTCAGCGACGAGCCGCCACGGATGCGGATGGTGGCTCCGCCACCTGGCGTGCCGCCGCCGCTGGTCACGCTCACACCGGCAATCTTGCCGCTGAGCATGTCCTGGGCACTCACGGTCACACCTTTGTTCTTGGCATCGGGCTTCAAGGCCGTCACGCTACCGGTGAGGTCGCTCTTGCGTGCCACACCGTAGCCGATGACCACCAGCTCGTTGAGCGTGGTGGTGTTGTCCTCGAGCGTGATTACCATGTTCTCGCTGGCAACCACTTCCTGCTCTTGATAGCCGATGGAGGTGATCAACAGCTTGGCTCCGCGAGCCACATTCTCCAAGGTGAAATTGCCGTCGAAGTCGGTCACGGTACCTTGTGATGTTCCCACCACACGCACCGAGGCGCCGATGACGCCCTCACCTGTCGCATCTTTCACAAGGCCTTGCACAGTGATCTGCGCATAG
>JAFYCU010000065.1 GCA_017545095.1 Muribaculaceae bacterium
AGACCTACACCGTCGGCGGCGTGAGCTTCAAGATGGTTGCCGTGGCTGGCGGCACGTTCACGATGGGCGCGACCGCCGAGCAGGGCGACGATGCCTATAGTGGTGGCGAGTACCCCACGCATCAGGTGACGCTGAGCAGCTACAGCATCGGCGAGACGGAGGTGACGCAGGCCCTGTGGCAGGCGGTGATGGGTAGCAACCCGAGTAGGTTCAACGGCTCTCGTGAAGAATACGATTATTATTCTGGTCAATATGTGACTGTTAACTATGGCACGAACCTGCAGCGTCCTGTGGAGTGTGTGAGCTGGGACGACTGCCAGACGTTCCTCACGAAGTTGAACCAGCTGACGGGCGAGACGTTCCGCCTGCCGACGGAGGCCGAGTGGGAGTACGCGGCTCGTGGCGGCAGCAAGAGCCAGGGCTACAAGTACGCCGGGAGCAACGACATCGACGAGGTGTGCTGGTATTGGGACAACATCCCCTCTCGGAGCTACGGCACATCGGGCTACGGCACGCAGACGGTTGCCACGAAGTCCCCGAACGAGTTGGGTTTGTACGACATGAGCGGGAACGTGTTGGAGTGGTGCCAGGACTGGTACGGCAGCTACAGCAGCGGTGCGCAGACGAACCCCACCGGTTCCACATCGGGCTCCGTCCGCGTGAACCGTGGCGGCAGCTGGGGCCTCGACGCCAGGGGCTGCCGCGTGTCGACCCGCAGCGGCCTCACGCCGTCGTACGCGGACTACGACCGCCTCGGCTTGCGCCTCGCTCTTTAGTCTCCTCCTTTAAACATAAAAATAAAAAAGAAAAAGGCTGGCAGTGAGCAGAGCGGGAAGCGCAGGCCCGTCAAGGGCCCGCCCCGCTCTGCGAGTAGCCAGCCGAAGCAAAAGGTAAACTTTGACGCCTGAGCGTGAGCGAGCGCGGCCGTCGGGTCAACAAAAACGACCGCAGAGCGTTACAAGGGGACGGCTCTTTTGTAACATTCTGCCAGCTCTGAGCAGGCCTACATATGACTCGGTTTTCTGGGGGCGCAACCACCATCCATGTTGACCGCTGTCGCGGTCGAAATTAGGCTGCGCCTCGGAAAAATCATGCAAACTGAATGCAATGAAGCTTGCTTCGATTGCTGAGGTGCAGCCGATTTTATCTAAAACCGCAAATAAATTTGCGTTTTCGCTCGGCTTGCACTAACGTTGACCGCTTCGCGGTCGAAATTAGGCTGCGCCTCTGAAAACCGCAAATAAATTTGCGTTTTCGCTCGGCTTGCACTAATTTTGCAGAATAAAACAGCAAAGTGATATGCAAGCAATCATCTTGGCCGCCGGTATGGGGCGGCGATTGGGTGAATACACCCGCGACAATACCAAGTGCATGGTGCCCGTGAACGGCATCAAGCTCATCGACCGGCTGCTCACCCAGCTGGCACGCCTTGACCTGCGGCGCGTAGTCATCGTGCTGGGTTACAAGGGCGACAACCTGCGCCAATACCTCGGCGACAACTACCACGGCCAGCTGCCCATCGAGTATGTGGAGAACCCCATCTACGACCGCACCAACAACATCTATTCGCTGGCGTTGGCCAAGCACAAGCTCCAGGACGATGACACGCTGCTCGTGGAGAGCGACCTGATTTTCGATGACACGTTCTTTCCCCGCATTGTGGCCTGCCCGCACCCCAACGTGGCCCTCGTGGCCAAGTATGAGCCGTGGATGGATGGCACGATGGTGCGCATCGATGCCGACGACAACATCGTGAGCTTTGTGCCACGCAAGGCGTTCGACTATGCCGAGGTCGATAACTACTACAAGACGGTGAACATCTACAAGTTCAGCCGCGAGTTCCTGCACGATGTGTATGTGCCTTTCCTGGATGCCTACAGCCAGGTGATGGGCAACAACGACTACTACGAGCAGGTGCTGCGGGTGATCACCTCGCTCGATCGTGTGGAGATGAAAGCCCTCACCGTGGGCGATGCACGATGGTATGAAATCGACGACGCCCAGGACCTCGACATTGCCAGCACCATCTTTGCCGACGAGCATGAACGCCTGCCGATGTATGCCCGACGCTATGGCGGATACTGGCGGTTCCCCAAGCTGCTCGACTTCTGCTACCTGGTAAACCCCTTCTTCCCGCCACAGCGCTTGCGCGACGAAATCCGCGCCAACTTCGACAACCTGCTCACCCAGTACCCCTCGGGTATGTGGGTTAACTCGCTGCTGGCCGGCAAGTACTTCGGCATCAAGCAAGACCACGTGGTGGTGGGCAACGGCGCCGCCGAACTCATTAAAAGCCTGATGCAGTGCAACGCCGGCAGGGTGGGGGTGGTGTATCCCACTTTCGAGGAATATCCCAACCGCCTCGACCGCGACAGCATCGAGCGCTTCGTGCCGCAGAATGCCGACCTGCGCTACACCGTTGATGACCTGATGACGCACTTCGACGGGCGCAACATCCAGTGCCTGCTGCTCATCAATCCCGACAACCCCAGTGGCAACTTCATCCCCGTGGCCGACGTGCTGCGGCTCGAGGCCTGGTGTGCCGAGCGCGAGATTCGTTTGGTGGTCGATGAGTCGTTTGTCGATTTCACCGATGAATGGGCCACCAATTCGCTCCTGCACAACGACATCCTCACCGCCCATCCCATGATGGTGGTGGTGAAGAGCATCAGCAAGAGCTACGGCGTGCCGGGGCTGCGCTTGGGTGTCATGGCCAGTGCCGACACCGACTTCATCGCGTGGATGAAACGCGATGTGGCCATCTGGAACATCAACTCCATGGCCGAGTTCTATCTGCAAATCTTCAACAAATACGAGAGCGTCTACCGCGAGGCGTGTGCCAAGTTTGTGGTCGAGCGCCGCCGCTTCGCTCAGCGGCTGGCCGAGGTGCCCTGGCTGCGTGTGATTCCCTCGCAGGCCAACTACTTCCTGTGCGAAATCACGGGGAGTATCACCTCGACGCAGCTCACCGAGCAACTGCTCAACCGGCACAACATCCTCATCAAGGACTGCAACACCAAGAACGCCTTGCAAGGCCGCAACATGGTGCGCATCGCCATTCGTGGCATGCGCGACAACGACCTTCTCGTCGAGGCACTTAAATCCATCGAGGTATGACATCAGCATCATCCACCCGTCGTGTTGCCATCATGCAGCACGACCTGATCAGTGCTTGTGGCATCACACCAGCCACTTGTGTGCAATGGGTCGAGGACTCGTTTCGCATGAAGCCGCACGCCGGCCTGCCGCCCAAAATCAGCCTGCACCCCCAGGGCGACGACTTCTTCAACACCATGCCCACGCTGCTGCCACCCGAGCTTGGGCGGTTTGCCGTGAAGGAGGTGCACCGCATTGCCGGCCAGGAGCCGGCGCTCGGGGCCGACCTGCTGCTCTACGACAGCCGCACGGGTCATCTGCTGGCCATCATGGATGCCGACTGGATCACGGCCATGCGCACCGGGGCGGTGGCGGCACTCAGCGTGCGCCTGTTGCAGCGCAGCGGCGTGGACACCTATTCCATCATGGGGTTAGGCAACACGGCACGCGCCACTGCACTTTGCCTGCTCGATATGTTGGGCGACCGACCGGCGAAACTACGCTTGCTGCGCTACAAGGACCAAGCCGAGGCCTTTATCAACCGCTTTAGCAACTATCCCAATGTCACCTTCGAGGTCGTTGACGATGCACAGCAGCTGGTGGCCGGGGCCGATGTGCTCATTTCGTGCATCACCGCCGCCACGGGGCTGGTGTGCGAGCACGACGAGCTGTTCAGGCCGGGCATGCTGCTCATACCCGTGCACACACGCGGCTTCCAGAATTGCGACCTGTTCTTCGACAAGGTTTATGGCGACGACCGCGGTCATGTGCAGGGATTCAAGTATTTCGACCGTTTCCGCCATTTCGACGAGCTGACCAATGTGCTGCTTGGCATTGACCCTGGACGCGAGAACGACCGAGAGCGCATCTTGTGCTACAACATAGGCCTCGGACTGCACGATGCCGTGTTTGCCAGCCGTCTCTACGACCTGCTCATCGACCGCTGCACCGAGTTTATCGACCAGCGCAAGGAAACCCGCAAATTCTGGCTCTGACCGTGGCACAGCACATCATCAGCAAAGCGTTACGCTACGCCTACATGCACGGCTGGCTCTACCGCCGCATCGAGGGTATTCACCGCCGACGCATAGCGGCCATTCGCCGTCGAGGGGGCGATGACCCCGTCAAGGTGGTGTTCTTCGCCATGAGCGTGAGCATGTGGCGCTATCAGCACCTCTACGACCTCATGAGCCGCGATGACCGATTTCTGGTTCACATTGTGCTCTCGCCCAGCATCGACTACGCCCTGGAGCAGCAGCAACGCGATGTGGATGACCTGCGCACCTATTTCGCTGAGCACGGCACACCCTATGTGGACTGCGACTTGAAGCATCCCGTCGATGTGAAATCGCAGTTCAACCCCGACATCGTATTCTATCCTCAACCCTACGAGCACCTGCTCACTCCAGCTCACGACTGCACGGCATTCTACGACCGACTGGTGTGCTATTACCCATATGCGTTTTGGACCAGCAAGGGCAAGTGGAGCTACGACTTCCATTTCCACAACCTGGCCTGGCGGCTTTATTACTCCACCCGCCTGCACCTCAAGGAGGCCCAGAACACGGCGTGGAATAAGGGTCGCAACGTGCGTGTGGTGGGCTATCCCAATGCCGATGACTTTCTGGCGCGGCAGTTCAACGATGCCGTGTGGAAGCCCATGGCCGATGGCAAAGGCCGCAAGCGAATCATCTGGGCCCCACATTATTCCATCACGCCCGAGTTCGGACTGGTGGCGAGGTCGCAGTTCCTCACCATGGCCGAGCCTATGCTCCAGATGGCACGTGGGTTGAACGATGAGATTCAGGTGGCGTTCAAGCCCCATCCGCGGCTGCTCACCGAGCTGTACCGCCATCCCGACTGGGGCCGAGAGCGCGCCGATAACTATTATCGCCAGTGGGCCGAGGGCGAGAACACCCAGCTCGAAACAGGTGGTTTCATCGACTTGTTCATGACCAGCGATGCCATGGTGCACGACAGCGGGTCGTTTGCCGTGGAGTACCATTACAGCCTCAACCCCGTAATGTTCACCTCGCCCGACCTGGAGCCGCTGTTGCAGACGCAAAGCGAGTTTGGGCGCACGGCCTACAAGCTGCATTACCTGGGGCGCGACATGGCCGAGGTGGAACATTTCATCCGCGATGTGGTGATTGCCGGCCACGACACTATGCGCTCGTGGCGCGAGTGGTTCTTCAACGAGCACCTCCTTCCCCCAGGCGGCAACAACGTGGCACAAAACACGCTCGACGACCTGGTCTATTCGCTTTTCACCGAGCCGCTCAGCGATTATGAAGACTGACAAAATGGCATCGCATATATTAATAATGCTTAAAGATTGCACGAAGCGTGCTGCCCTGTGACCAATTTGTAATAACTTTGTAATCAAAAATCATCGTCAACGATGGGGCAAAAACGGATCCGACCCCATCGGCGACAGCTTTTTATCACTTCTGGGTCCGTTAGGAACTATTCTATGAAAAAATTTTTCTTAACCACATTGGCACTGCTGGCAGTGGCTGGCAGCGCACGTGCCGACTTCGAGGGCGACGGGTTTAAAGTGACCCGTATCTCCAACCCCATGAGCGGGGAACGCGAAGTCGATGGGCTGGTCGCTGGCGGCGACCGCGAGAACAGCTACACCTGGCGACTGGCCATGCGCGGTGATGAGATCTACATCGCCACGGCACGCAACATCTCCAGTGCGCTGGTGAACATGTATGCACCCTCGTTCACGGCTGGCGGCATCTCCACCGATGCGTTCTGGGCCATGATCGACCTCGTCACCAACGGTGACATCCTGCGCAACGACGAACCGCAAGGGGCCAACATCATCTCCTACAACCGCAAGACGCAGGAGTTCAAGGTGGTCTATACCGCCGAACCCACCGTTTATTTCCGCATGGCGGTAACCTTTGGCGAGGATGTGTATTTTGGCACCTATTCGGCCGACCCCACCATGCCGCAGTACATTCTCAAGCTCGACAGCGACGGCAACTTCACCAAGGTGTTCCAAACCATGCACTCGGTGTCGCTGCGTGCCAACTGCGAATACGACGGACACCTTTACTTTGCCGGTGCCGACGAGCGTGAGGTGGTGACCGACGGTGGCGATGTGGCCCCCAGCAAGATGGCTGTGCTCTGCAAGAGCAACGACGACGACACGCAGTGGGACCGCGTGGCCGACTACAAGGACTTCGGTGCCATCCCTTACGACCCCATCATGAGCAGCTGGGCAGGATGCCCCATCTGGGAGCTTGCCGTGCACAAGGGCTACATCTATGCCACCGCTCCCAGTATGCGTGGCTTCGTGATTTTCCGTGGTCACCCTGCTGCCGAGGGGGAGACACCCAACGAGTATGGCTGGTACTGGGAAGAGGTGGCCGGACTGAACAACGGCATCAACAACCCCGGTCTGTGCGACATCGTGGGCGGACAGCCCGGCACCATGCGCTCGCTGATTGGCTCGGTATATGAGTTCGACGGCAGTCTCTATGCCTACGACTTCGACCATGCCTTTGGTGGCATGGCTCAGGCTTTTGCCGGTGTGATGCAGCAGATTGCCGGTGTCGACACCAAGCCTTCGGAGTATCTCAGCTACATGTACAACTCGTTGCAGAACCCCCAGCGCATCTGGCGACTCAACGATGCCACAGGTAAATTCGAGGAGTGCAAAAACTTCACACAGCTTGTGGATGGCACCACCAACGAATACATCTGGCGCATGGGCCAATACGACAACCAGCTCTACATCGCCACCATGGACGCAGGCATCTTCTACGGCTATCTCACTCAGCTCACCAACGGCAGTTTCTGCAAGATGACCAAGGAGGAGAAAATCTCCAAAATCAACTATCTGATACAACTTATCAAGATCCTGACAGCTGGCCAGGGCGATAATCTGCTGGATGGCCTCCGCGAGAAACTGGAACAACTCAAGTCGTTCCTTGAGAACTTCCTGAGCGAAGTGATTGCCAATGAAGACTCGTTGAGCGAGTTGGGCGACCTGCAACAGCTCATCGACCTGATCAAGTCGCTGCTCAACGACTACATGAACCTGCTTGGTGACAACGACATCGATGCCCTCACCAGCGCCAAGCTGCAGGGTATGAACTACAACGGCACATCGCCTGCCATGGCTGTGGCACTGAACCTTCTTCCCGAAGGCGCTCTTGACACCATGTGCGATGATGCCAAGGCTCAATTGACTGGCCGCGACTTCAAGACCGTGAAGAGCGAACTCAATGCCAAGGTGAGAAAAGCCATCAGCATCGAGGTCAACGACATCACGATGTCGCTGCAAGACATCCTCGACAAGATCGACTTCCAGGGCATCAAGATGTATCTCGAAATCAACAAGCTCGTCATGGACGATGAGTGGGGCTTCGACCTCTATCGCACGTCCGATGGCGAGACCTTCGAGACCATCACCCGCGACGGCTGTGGCGACAAGTACAACTATGGCTGCCCGTCGTTCCTTGCCACCGAGGAAGGACTATACTTCGGCACTTGCAACCCCTTCTATGGCGGGCAACTCTATCTGCTCTCCAACGACAAGAAGAACCCCGAAGAGGAAGTGGCTGTGGCCGATGTCAACACCGATGTCAAGCACAGCAATGTGTACTACACCACAAGCGGCATCCGCATCAAGGGCATGCCCACCGAGCCGGGCATCTACATCAACGATGGCCGCAAGGTGGTGATCAAGTGATGACCACTTACTGCCAACCGCATCTTCGCAACGAGTGCGGTGAACTAACACCCACAAGCCCTCCCTGGCGAAATGGCTTTCGCTCGGGAGGGCTTTTTTCTTGCTGCATTGATCGGACTCGACTGTAACTATCCTACAGCGCGGCTTACCGCATCAATGCCTTAGCGTTAATGTTACTTAAAACCTTTCGCATTGTTCGGTCGCAAGAAAACAAATCATTAATTTTGCATAAATAAATAGGGCAGCATTGGGGTCATAATGTGGGTTCAGCCTCGCTGTTGCTTGATTACCAATCATAACCGAACCCACACCATGCTTTTTATGAAAAAGTATTTACTAACTTTGATGGCGCTGATGACCATGTCGATTGGCGCTTATGCCGATGGTGAGAGCCCGGCCTATACCGTGACCAAGGTTTCGAACCCCGATCGCGGCGAGGGTGAGGTCGATGGTTTGATTCCTGGCGGCTTCCGCGAGAACAGTTACACTTGGCGTATGGCACAGCGCGGTGATGAAATCTACATCGCCACCGCACGCAACCTTGCCAACGGTGTGGTGAACATGTTCACCCCCTATCTTTCTGCGCTTGACCTCACTACCGAGGACTTCTGGGCGATTGTTGATGCTGTCACCAATGGTGACATCCCCCACAACAGTGCAACTCCCGACGAGGGGGCTAACATCCTCAGCTATAACACCAAAACAGGTGAGATTAAAGTGATTTACACCGCCGAGCGCTACATCTACTTCCGCATGGCTGTGACCTTTGGCGATGATGTGTATTTTGGCACTTATTCGTCGATTGCCACCATGCCCCAGTACCTGTTGAAACTCGACAAGGACGGCAACTTCACCAAGGTGTTTGAGACCTACGGCTCGGTGTCGCTGCGCGCCAACTGCGTGTACGACAACCACCTGTTCTTCGCCGGTGCCGATGCTCGCGAGGAAATCGCTCCGGGTGAGGACCGTCAGACTTGCAAGATTGCCGTGCTGCGCAAGAGCAACGACGACGACACCCAGTGGGATCGCGTGGCCGACTACAAGGACTTCGGTGACTACGCTTTCGACCCCATGATGTTCAACACCACGGGCTGCCCTGTGTGGGAGCTTGCTGTGCACAACGGTTACATCTATGCCAGTGGCCCGAGCACCGAGGGTATGATCATCTTCCGTGGTCACCCCGCTGCCGAGGGTGAGACTCCCAACGAGTATGGTTGGTACTGGGAAGAGGTGGCTGGTCTGAACAACGGCATCAACAATCCCGGCCTGTGCGACATCGTGGGCGGTGAGCCCAACACCTATCGCTCGGTGCTTGGATCGGTCTACGAGTTCAACGGCGAACTGTATGCCTATACCTTCGACCACACCGTGGGCTCCATGGCTGCTGCCATCTCGGGACTCCTCGGACTCGCTGTCGGACAGACTGTCAAGGCTTCCGACTACCTTGCCTACATGTACAGCACCATCACGCACCCGCAGAAGATTTGGAAACTCAACGATGCCACGGGTAAGTTTGAGGAGTGCGTCAACTTCACCAAGCTCACCGATGGCACCACCAACGAGTACATCTGGCGCATGGGCGAGTATGACGGACAGCTCTACATCTCAACCATGGACTCGGGCGTGTGCTACCGATACCTCACCCAGCTCACCAATGGCAGCTTCTTCACCATGAGCAAGGAGGAGCGTCACCGCAAGATTGAGTATCTCAAGGCCGTAATCGACATCCTGATCAAGAAACAAACAGGTGACTTCTCTTTCATTGTTGTCGAAGGACTCGAACAACTTAAGACCTTCTTGGAGCAGTTTGAGGATACGTCGTTGGCCGACGATGAGCTGATGGCTCTGCTGCAGCTCTACAAGGATCTGCTCGACGAACTGCTGGCTCAAATCCAGAACTATCTTGCCGGTGGTGATGCTGCCGACATCGAGGCTCTTGCCATTGCTCAGCTCAGCGGCGACAACACTGCTATGGAGCAGGTGCGCGCACTGGCCGAGCTGGCAAAGCTCCCCGACGACTATGTGGATGGTTTCTGCGGTGATGCAAGTCACCAGCTTGGACATGCCGACTATGAGGCCATCTTGAACAGCCTCAAAGAGGAAATCAAGAAGGTGTTCGACGCCGCTTATCAGGATCTCTCGGGCAATCTGCAGGAAATCCTCGATGAGATTGACATGAAGGGCGTTATGATGTACCTGACCATCAACAAGATGGTGATGGAAGACGAGATGGGCTTCGATCTGTTCCGCACCTCCGATGGTGTGAACTTCGAGGTGGTGACCCGCAGCGGTTTCAACGACAAGTACAACTATGGCTGCCCCTCGTTCCTCGCTACCGAGGAGGGCATGTACATCGGCACCTGCAACCCGTTCTATGGCGGTCAGCTCTACTTGCTCACCAACGAGAAGAATCCCGAGGAGAAGGTGGCTGTGACCGAGGTCAAGACCGAAACCAAGCACAGCGATGTGTACTACACGCCCAGCGGTCTCCGCATCAAGGGTATGCCCACCGAACCGGGCATCTACATCAACGATGGCCGCAAGGTGGTGATTAAGTAATGCACCTCCACTGAATGTTTGTCGGCCGAGCGCCGGATTAACATTGCCTCTCGTCTCCCCACAATGGCGCGTACAGCGGTTGTGGGGAGACCTTTTTGCAACAATTTGCCGTTGTGATAACGGGCATTTCGATAATTGTTGCTACCTTTGCAGTGGCATTGTGGGCGTCTTGCTGCACGCTTGTTGACTGCAGCAGGCGCATCGTGTGCCAGACGTTGATTGATGAAATTGTCTAATAAATGCGCTTAATGATTAATGTCGAGCAACTTGCGTGAAAAAACGGTACGCGGCGTGGCGTGGAGCTTTGTGGAACGCTTCTCGGTGCAGGGGGTGACCTTCCTGCTCGAGTTGGTGATTGCACGCATCATTGGCCCCAAGAGTTATGGCTTGATTGCCATGCTCGCCATTTTCATGGCCGTTTCGCAGGTGTTTATCGACGGCGGCTTTTCGAGTGCGCTTATCCAGCGAAAGCAGCGCGACGAGAGCGACTTCTCCACCGTGTTCTACATCAATCTGGGCATCAGCATACTGGCCTATCTGGCTCTCTATGCGGCAGCACCAGCAATTGCAGCGTTTTTCGAGCAACCGCTGTTGTGCGACATCACGCGCGTCTATTCACTCACCCTGGTCATCAATTCGCTCGTGGCTGTGGGCAAGACCAAACTCACCATTGCCGTCGATTTCAAAACGCAGTCCAAAATATCGTTCTTGAGCGCTTTGCTCTCGGGCTTGGCCGGACTGGCGATGGCTCTGATGGGGTGGGGGGTGTGGTCGCTGGTGTGGCAAGCCATCGCATTGGCGGTGCTCAATGTGCTGTTCACCTCACGCTATGTGCGCTGGTGGCCCACCACACGATTCAGCAGGCAGGCTTTCGGCAGGCTGTTTGCTTTCGGCTCCAAATTGCTTGTGGCCACGCTCATCAGCAGCCTTTATTCGCGCATCTACGATCTAGTGATTGGTAAGAAATTCTCCAGCACGAGTCTGGGACTCTACAGCCGAGCCGACAAGTTCAACCAATTTGCCAGCACCAACATCAGCAGCATCCTCTCGCGTGTGTCGTTCCCGGTGTTGAGCGAGATACAGAACGACGATGAGTGCCTGCTGAGTGTCTATCGCCAGTATGTGCAGCTGTCGGCGCTGGTGGTGTTCCCGCTCGTGTTGGGCATGTGCGGCCTGGCAGCTCCCATGATTCAGGCTTTGCTGGGCAACGAGTGGATGGGCTGTGTGCCGATGTTGCAGGTGCTGTGCCTGGCCTATGTGTGGGATTGCGTGATTATGGTCAACCTCAACCTCATCTATGTCAAGGGCCATTCCGACTATGTGCTGCGGCTCGAGGTGGTGAAAAAGCTGATTGCTTTCGGCATCCTGTTGCTCACCATGCGTTGGGGTTTGCTGGCCATCTGTTGGGGGCGTGTGGTCTACTCGCTCATCGCCTTTTGGCTCAACACCTACTACACTCGCCGCTTGCTCAGCTATGGTTTCCTCACACAACTGCGCGAAATTCTGCCTATGCTGCTCATGTCGGCTGTGGTGGCTGGATTGGGGTTGGCGGTGAGTGCCCTGATACACTCGGCTTGGTTTGCTCTTGCTGTGGGGGTAGTGGGTGGTATTTGTGTCTATGTGGCTATGTGTTGGCTGTTTAAGATTGAATCCTTCAAGCAATTGTTGAATATCATCAAGAAGAAATCGTCATGACCGAAACTGCTTCACCCGTTCGCACATCAGCTCCTGTGCGCGATAGCAACATGGAGTTGCTGCGCATTATGGCCATGGTGCTCGTGATGGTGGTTCATGCCAACTTCCGCGCTTTGCCGTTGCCGGGCATACGCACCATTGTTGCACAGCCAGTGTCGGCATGGCTGCAGTTCCTCACCGAGGGGCTGTCGATCATCGCCGTCAACGTGTTTGTGCTGCTCTCAGGTTGGTACGGCATTCGTCCTAAGGTGCATCGTTTTGCCGAGCTGCTGTTCCAAATCCTGTTCTTCACATTGGTGGGGGTGGGGTTGAGCGAATTGCTTCATCCAGGCAGCACTGTGGCTAAGCCCGACTTTTGGCAGCGCTTTTTTATGTTGGGTGACGGACATTACTGGTTTGTGAAAACCTATATGACTCTCTATATCCTTTCGCCGGTGCTCAACGCTTATGTCGAGCGTGCCTCGCAACGCCAGTTCAAGTGGCTGCTTATCGCGTTCTTCTCCTTTCAGTGCGTATTTGGCTGGATGTGGGAGTCCACCACGTGGTTCCGGGCGGGATATTCGCTCTCCTCGTTCATGGGACTTTATCTGCTGGCACGTTACATCCACCTCTATCCGTCGCGGTGTTGGCAACTCAACCGTTGGCTCGACCTGACCATTTATCTCGCCATCGCGTTGGTGCTCATGGTGGCCATGTTCTATATCAAGCGTGCAGGCGGAGTGGGCGGTAAGCTCTACTTCTACAACTGCCCGCTGGTGATTGTTTCGGCGGTGTATTTTGTGCTGTTTTTCAGTAAGTTCTCGTTCCGTAGCCGGGTGGTGAACTGGCTGGCCATCTCAGCGTTTGCCATCTATCTCACCCACAGCAGCACCTTTTTGTGGACCTACTACGACGATGCCATCCGTCATTGGTTCGCCAGCGAATCACGCGGCACATTTATCCTCTACACTGCCGCGCTCATGACCGTAGTCTTTTTCGGCTCCATCCTGCTCGACAAGGTTCGCCTCTTGCTCTGGCAACCGTTCGCCAATTGGTTGAAACCCCGAAAGCACTAAATTCCTGCGTTCAACCTTGCCCCACTGCCATCTGCCAACTATCTTTACCAGATAAAAGCGCCCCTCATTGCCGAAATTTTGACCGCATTCGTGGTCGAAATTACGCTGCGTCTCGGAAAAATCAAAGCAAGCTTTGCTTTTTCGCTCAACTTGCAGTAATTTTGCAGAAAATTTTGGATTAGCAATGAAAAAAATAATGCTCGTCTTCGGGACGCGTCCCGAAGCCATCAAAATGGCACCGCTGGTCAAGGAGCTGGAAAAGCACCCTGGCGAGTTGCAGACCATCGTGTGCGTCACCGGTCAGCACCGGCAGATGCTCGACCAGGTGCTGGAGATTTTCGACATCAAGCCCGACTATGATCTCGACATCATGAAGCAGGGGCAGGACCTCTACGACATCACCAGCCGAGTGTTGCTCGGCATGCGTGATGTGCTGCAGCGTGTGCAGCCCGATGTGGTGCTCGTGCATGGCGACACCACCACCAGCACAGCTGCCGCTCTGGCTGCATTCTACCAGCACATTCCCGTGGGGCATGTCGAGGCAGGACTGCGCACGCACAACATCTATAGCCCTTGGCCCGAAGAGATGAATCGTCAGCTCACGGGACGCATCGCCACCTACGACTTTGCGCCCACTCCGCTCAGTCGCCAAAATCTGCTCGACGAAAACACGCCAGATGAACGCATTCTGGTCACGGGCAACACGGTGATTGATGCGCTCTATTGGGTGGTGGACAAAATTAAGAGCACTCCAGCACTGTCAGGAGAGCTTGCCGAGGCACTGCGCGAGAGTGGCTACGATGTGAGCCGTCTTGAGGACAACCAACGGCGACTGGTGCTCATCACCGGGCACCGGCGCGAGAATTTCGGCGACGGGTTCCGAAACATATGCCGTGCCATCAAAACCCTCAGCGACCGCTATCCACAGGTCGATTTCGTCTATCCCATGCACCTCAATCCCAATGTGCGCAAACCCATCCACGACCTCTTCGGACAGGATCTTGACGCACTGGGCAACCTGTTCTTCATCGAGCCGCTCGAATACCTGCGGTTCGTCTATCTGATGGAGAAGGCCGATGTGGTGCTCACCGACAGCGGAGGCATTCAGGAGGAGGCTCCCGGACTGGGCAAGCCCGTGCTGGTCATGCGCGACACCACCGAGCGTCCCGAAGCACTCGACGCAGGCACCGTGAAACTTGTCGGCACCGACTACGACAAGATTGTGGATGGAGTGGCACTGCTGCTCGATGACGAGCAGGCCTACCAACAAATGAGCCATGCCGTGAACCCTTACGGCGACGGACACGCCTGCGAACGCATCGCCAACCATTTGAAGTCTTGCACACCATCATAAAGCGAAAACATGAAAACGAGAATATTAGTTACTGGTGGAACCGGATTCATCGGTTCGCACACCACCGTGGAGCTGCAACAGGCTGGCTACGATGTGGTGATTATCGACAACCTGAGCAACAGCAACCGTGAGGTGGTCGATGGCATTGAGCGCATCACCAGCATTCGGCCGGCGTTTGTCGAGGGCGACTGTACCGACATGGGCGTGCTGCGCCGCCTGTTCGAAACCTATCCCGGTGTCAAGGGCATCATCAACTTTGCTGCCAGCAAGGCTGTGGGCGAGAGCGTGCAAAAGCCCATACTCTACTACCGCAACAATCTCAACATCCTGCTCAACCTGCTCGACCTGATGCCGGAATATGGCGTGGAGGCTTTTGTGTTCTCATCGTCGTGCACCGTCTATGGCGAGCCCGACCAGAACCCCATCACCGAGGAAGCGCCTATCAAGAAGGCTACCTCGCCCTATGGAGCCACCAAGCAAATCAGCGAGGGCATTATTGCCGATGTGATTCGTAGCGGAAGCCCCATCAATGCGGTGCTGCTGCGCTATTTCAACCCCATTGGGGCGCATCCCAGTGCCGAGATTGGTGAACTGCCCAACGGCGTGCCGCAGAATCTGGTGCCTTACCTTACGCAGACCGCCATAGGCATCCGCAAGGAACTGAGCATCTTCGGCAATGATTACAGCACTCCCGATGGCACCTGCATTCGCGACTTCATCTATGTGGTCGATTTGGCAAAGGCTCACGTCAAGGCACTCGACCGTATGCTTCAAGGGCAGAATGCTGAACCGCTCGAGGTGTTCAACATCGGCACAGGGCAAGGACTGTCGGTGCTCCAACTCGTCAATGCCTTTGAGCAAGCCACCGGCGTGAAAGTGCCGCATCGTATTGCCGCGCGGCGAGAAGGCGACATCGAGCAGATTTGGGCCGACCCCGCTCGGGCCAACCAGGTACTCGGATGGACAGCGCAGACCGATATCCACGACGTGATGCGAAGCGCATGGCGATGGCAGCAACGTTTGGCAAAGGATAATGGATGATGATTATGACCGAAGAACAGCGATTGAAAACCATCGAGAACATCGTGGCCATGTTGCGCACGGTGTTCGACCCCGAGATACCTGTCGATGTCTACAGTCTGGGGCTGATCTATAGCATCGATGTCACCGATGATGGCGTGGCCAACATCGACATGACGCTCACGGCACCCAACTGCCCCGCTGCCGACTACATCTTCGAAGACATCCGCCAAAAGGTGGAAAGTGTGGAGGGCATTACCACGGCCAACGTCAAACTCGTGTTTGAACCCGAATGGGACGTGCGCATGATGAGCGACGAAGCCAAGCTAGAACTGGGAATGTTGTAAAAGAACCAATAGCCAAGAAGCAAGCTGTCGGGCTGTGCCGCAACGCCGTTGCGGCCAAAGCAAGTCCCCCTTAGGGGGATTTAGAGGGCCACGAGCTGCATCACTCCTCACCACCGTGCCCAAGCACTATTTCATCAGCGACCTCCATCTGGGAGCGGCCTATGTGGCCGACCATCGCGCTCACGAGCAGCGCGTGACCCGGTTCCTCGACACCGTGAAAGGTGACGCGGCCTCGCTGTGGCTGCTTGGCGACGTGCTCGACTATTGGTTCGAGTATCGCAAGGTGGTGCCCCGTGGACATGTGCGCTTTCTGGGCAAACTCGCGGAACTGGCCGATGCTGGGGTCGACATCCATTGGTTTACCGGCAACCATGATGTTTGGCTACGCGACTATCTGCGCGACGAGATTGGCCTCACCGTTCACCATGCCGCCACTACCGTCACCCTCGATGGCCACCGCCTCTTCCTTGCGCATGGCGATGATGTGGGACGCCAGCCTGCTATGTACCGCTTTACCCGTTGGTGCTTCCACAACCCCGTGTGCCAGTGGCTATATGCCGCCATTCATCCACGTTGGACCACTGCTGTGGCCACTGGATGGTCGGCCGATAATCGCACGCGCCGCAAGCCCAAACGCGAGCATCGCGCTCAAGACAACGCATTTGCCCGCCTCGTCCACTTTGCCGAGGCGCACCATAGCCAACACAACGACGTAGACACCTACATCTTCGGCCACTTGCACATGGCCCGCCAGCAGAACATCGATGCAGGCAATGCCCAAATCATCTGTCTGGGCGATTGGCTCCACCACGACACCTATGCTTTTCTCAGCGATGGAACCATCACGCTGCAGGCGTTCCACTCCTGATCGCAAGGAAGAGGTTGTGATGACATCAACAAAACTTATTAAACCATAGTGAGATTGACGAAATGAAAGTGAGAGGATATGACGTGACCAAGGTGAAAACCCGTTTCCGAATCGTGGACATGATGTGTGAATGCCCGAAAGTAACGGAGTTGCAAATGTCCAAGGAGATTGGCATTTCCGAGAAAGCGATTCAAAAGCAGGTGAAGAAGCTGCGCGGTCGTGGAATCATCCGCCGCATTGGCTCAGCCCGTGCTGGATATTGGGAAGTGATTGCCCCCCCAAAATAAGTGCTGGCATGATTTTCTCGTTAGCATAGGTGTGCTGGCCTGTTATTGGTCCGATAGTCTTGAACGTATCCGTGCTGACATGATGTCATGAAAAAATCAACGTCAACGAGCATTGTTTGCCCGTTGACGTTGATTAACTATTTAGCCTTGTCAGCCTAAGAAGCCGAGGAGGACACCGGCGGCAACCGCCGAGCCAATCACACCAGCCACGTTGGGACCCATGGCGTGCATGAGCAGGTAGTTGGTGGGGTCGTACTTCAGACCCTGGTCGTTGCTGATGCGGGCGGCCATGGGCACGGCGCTCACACCGGCATTGCCAATGAGCGGGTTGAGCTTCTTATGCTTGGGCAAAATCAGGTTGAAAAGCTTCACAAACAGCACACCCGAGCAGGTGGCAATCACAAAGGCGCAGAATCCCAGGAAGAAGATGAAGATGGTCTCCTTGGTAAGGAATTCCGAGGCCTGGGTGCTGGCACCCACAGTCATGCCCAAGATGATGGTCACCATGTCGGTCATGGCGTTGCTGGCGGTCTTGGCCAGGCGGGTGGTCACGCCGCTCTCACGCAGCAAGTTGCCGAAGAAGAGCATACCCAGCAGCGGCAGACCGCTCGGCACCACAAAGCAGGTGAGGATAAGACCGAAGATAGGGAAGAGAATCTTCTCGGTCTGCGACACCTTGCGGGCGGGCTTCATGCGGATGAGACGCTCCTTCTTGGTGGTGAGCAGGCGCATCACCGGCGGCTGAATCACCGGCACAAGGGCCATGTAGCTGTAGGCGCACACGGCAATGGCTCCCATCAGGTTAGGAGCGAGCTTGCCCGAAAGGAAGATAGCCGTGGGTCCGTCGGCACCGCCGATGATGGCGATGGCACCGGCCTGGTCAGGCATGAACCCGAGCGCCAGAGCAATAATGTAGGCACCAAAGATACCGAACTGTGCGGCTGCACCCACAAGCATGAGCTTGGGATTGGCCAGCAAGGCGCTAAAGTCGGTCATCGCGCCGATGCCCAGGAAGATGAGTGGCGGGTACCAGCCGTTTCTCACACCTTGATATAGGATGTTGAGCACCGAACCGTCCTCATAGATGCCGATCTCGTTACCCGGCTGGAAAGGAATGTTGCCAATCAGGATACCGAAGCCGATGGGCACGAGAAGCATGGGTTCAAAGTCATATTTGATTGCGAGGAAGATGAAGAACAATCCCACCACAATCATAATCAGGTTGGTCCATTCAAAGTTGTAGAATCCGGTAAAATGCCAGAAGTCCAACAACTTGGTGAACAGGAAATTGTCAAGCAGTACCATGGATTTAACTAGTTTCTGGTTTCTAGCCCCTCGTTTCTGGTTTTGTGTCTCTAGGAAGCGGATGCCGACTAGAGACTAGAAACGCTGGACTATCAACTAAATTAATTATCCGATTACCATGATAGTGTTACCCTCGAGTACCGAATCCTCCTTCGA
>JAFYCU010000066.1 GCA_017545095.1 Muribaculaceae bacterium
AACATCCCCGACATGTATGAGAAAGCTATGGCCGACGACAATGGCCAGTATGCTGGTGTGGCTCAAATTCTGCGTGCTTATGGTATGATGCTCATGACCGACCTCTTCGGTGAAATGCCCTACTATGCTGTGCAGGAAGCAAGTGCTCTGCCCGCTTACAACACAGGTCGTGAAATCTTCATGCAGTGTATTGCCGATGTTGAAGAAGGCATCTCGCTGCTCGAAGGTGCAAGAAGCCTCGATCCCACCAAGCCCGCCCTCTCGGTTGGCGACTTCTGGAACAATGGTGATGTTGACAAGTGGATCAAGCTTGGTTATCTCCTCAAGGCTCGCTGGCTCAACAAACTCAACAAGAAGCCTGCTGGCAGCTACAAGGATGGCAAGTATGATGCCAACGAAATTCTCGCTTGCCTCGACAAGGCTATGCAGAGCAATGCCGACAACACCGTTATCCGCCACACCGACGACAATGGCCCCACACGCGAATTCCTCTGGGGTGAGCCCGTCGACTACTCGCCGCTCTTCTCGGTTAGTGGTATGAACGCTGGTTACATGGCTACCAAGATGCTCGAGGACAACCTCACCAACTTCGGTGGCTATGGCGTAGAAGACCCACGTGCCGACTGCATCCTGCCCTGGGCTGAGAGTGTTAAGACTCCCACATCTCCCGCCGGTCTGAAGTGGGACGGCAAGTGGCGCCGCACCAAGGGCGTTGACATGGGTTCTAACATCCAGTCGCAAAACGGTCCTCAGCGTGCAGCATGGAATGCCGATGAGAATCGTTTCTACATCATCACCGACGATCCTAACCGCATGGGAGATACCATCTACGTTGAAGAGACCAGTGACTGTAAGGGTTACTTCGCACATCCTTCAATCGTGTATCACCGCTCGGGTGACTGGAACACGCCTTCGGCCGAATCTGGCTCATTCTACACTCGCGTGAGCTCGCCCACATTCGTTGGTACTTACTTCGAGGCTTGCTTCATCCGTGCCGAGGTGCTCTTCAAGCAGGGCAAGAAGGCCGAAGCTTTTGCAGCCTACAAGAAGGGTATCGAGGCCAGCATGCAGCAAATGAATGTGATCCTCAACGACTGGACCAACAGCGAGCCCGGCCTCGAGGATTGTCCTTCGTTCCGTCCCATGACTGCTGAAAAGATGAACAACTTCCTGAACAGCGGTATTGGTTCGGCTGCCGACCTCACACTGGGTCACATCCTTATCCAGAAGCGCATCTCGCTCATCTACTCGATCGAGATCTACAACGACATGCGCCGTTACGACTACAACCCCGCCATCTTCTTCAACTGGGTGCGTCCTGCTCGTCAGCAGTTCGTGGCTGGTGCTATGCAGGCTGTGCCCGCTGGCAAGTACATCCGCCGCTGGTGCCAGTGCTCGCATGAGTATCGCTACAACGCTAAGCAGTTGCAGGCCATTGGCGAGAAGGTGCCCGGAGCTACCACTAAGGATGGCAATGGCAACGAAATCATCTGGAACCGTCAGCCCGACGTGTGGACGATTCCTGTATGGTGGGACAGCGACCAGGAATAATACTCCTGAGATCTACTATAATCTATAGATAACATTTCATTAGAGGGTGGACCCCGTTTCGGGCCCACCCTCTTTTTCATCACCACCTTTTTATATATAATCCAAAACAAAATCGTAACTTTGCACCCATGAACGATGATATCGACTATATGATTCCCGACGACGATGCGCTCAAGGTGTGCGTCTTTGGCGCTTCGAGCGGCAACATACACCCCGACTTCGCCCAGCAGGCCTACGAACTGGGCTCGCTCATTGGGCAAAAAGGTTGGACCTGCCTCAACGGGGCTGGCCGCGAGGGCCTCATGCGCGCCGTGAGCGACGGCACGCTCGACAGCGGCGGCACTGCCATTGGCGTTATCCCCAAATTCATGGTCGACAACAACTGGCAATACGACCGCCTCACCTCAACCATCATCACCCCCGACATGCACGAGCGCAAGCAGACGCTTGCCAACCTCGCCGATGCCTTTGTGGCGCTCCCCGGCGGCTGCGGCACCCTCGAGGAACTGCTCGAAATCTTCACCTGGCGGCAGCTCAACCTGCACGCCAAGCCCCTCGTGGTGCTCAACACGCGCAACTACTACGACCCGCTCATCCACATGGTGGAGCAGGCCATCAAAGAGGGTTTCATGAAGCTGTCGCACGGCTCGCTGTGGAATGTCGTCGACAACCCCGCCGATGTCATCAGCTGCATCGAGGATGCCATGACGCAGGGAGTTGGTCCAGCCGAAAACAAGTATTAGCACTCACACACTATGCCAAACGCAGCACCACATAGCCAGCCAGCACCCGTCGACTCGACCACAACCGACTCGGCCAATGCCTACTATGCACCGCAATATGCCGACGCGTTCCCCACGCAACACGCTGGCATCGACACGCTGCACAGCAACGCGCTCAACTCATTGCCCGTCATGCCCATGCCCGAGCAACAAGCCAGCAAGCCCAATGTCGAGTCGCCCTTGCGCAGCACCGGCACCATGGGGCTCATGCTGCTCAGCGCCTTTCTCATCACGGTGAGCTACAAATCGGGCTACAAGTACATTGAGCACTTCTTCCACAACATGTTCTCCACGCGCAAGCGCGAGAATGTGTTCTACGACCACACCCTGAACGAGACCCGCATGATGAGCGCACTCATCTTCAACACCTGCATCATGATGGGCATCACCATCTTCTTTGCAGTGAGCCGCTGGCAGCCCAGTCTCTCGCCCTTCATGCACCAGCATGTGTTCCTGCACATTGGCATCTTCTCGGGGCTGGCGCTGCTCTTCTACCTGCTGCAGATTGTCCTGTTCAAGTTGCTGGGATATGTCTTCAGTGACAAGGTCAACACCACCCTTTGGCTCAACGGATTCAAGGCATCGCAATCGCTACTCGGGCTGCTGCTGTTCCCCATCGTCTGCATCATGCTCGTGTTTGATAACACTGTCAATTTTATGCTCATCTTGGCAGTTTTACTATATTTTTCGGCGCGCATCGTGTTTATTTGCAAAGGTTTTAGAATTTTTTTCAA
>JAFYCU010000067.1 GCA_017545095.1 Muribaculaceae bacterium
CTCCCACAGGGTGTTGAGCAGGAAGGTGCCGCCGCGCTGCAAGCCGCGTGTCACGTCATACATGTGCAGGTAGGCCTGCACGTGGCATGCCACGAAGTTGGGCGTGGTCACCAGATAGGTGGAGCGGATGGGGTCGTCGCCAAAGCGCAGGTGCGAGCAGGTGAAGCCGCCCGACTTCTTCGAGTCGTAGGAGAAGTAGGCCTGGCAATACTTGTTGGTGTTCTCGCCGATGATTTTCACCGAGTTTTTGTTGGCACCCACAGTGCCATCGGCACCGAGGCCGTAGAACTTGGCCTGGAACAGACCCTCGCCGCCCATGGCGATTTCCTCTTTCATGGGCAGGCTGGTGAAGGTGACGTCGTCCTCGATGCCCACGGTGAACTGGTTCTTGGGCATGGGCAGAGCCAGGTTTTCATACACGGCCAGGATTTGTGCCGGCGTGGTGTCTTTGGAACCGAGTCCGTAGCGTCCACCCACGATGAGGGGGGCGTTCTCGCTGCCGTAGAAGCAGTCCTTCACGTCCATGTACAGCGGCTCGCCGTTGGCGCCGGGTTCCTTGGTGCGGTCGAGCACGGCGATGCGCTTGGCGGTGCTGGGCACAGAGGCCAGGAAGTGCTTGGCCGAGAACGGGCGGTAGAGGTGCACAGCCACCAGACCCACCTTCTCGCCCTGGGCGGTGAGGTGGTCGATGGTCTCGCGGATGGCCTCGGTGACCGAACCCATGGCGATGATCACGCGGTCGGCATCCTTGGCTCCATAGTAATCAAACAGGCCATATTTGCGGCCGGTGATTTCGCTGATTTTGTTCATATACTCCTCCACGATGGCGGGCACGGCGGTGTAGTAGTCGTTGCACGACTCGCGGTGCTGGAAGAACACGTCGGGGTTCTCGGCGGTGCCACGGGTCACGGGAGCGTCGGGATTCATCGAGCGTCGGCGGAAGGCGGCCAGAGCCTCCTGGTCCACCAGCGGGCGCAGGTCTTCCATGTCCATTGCCTCCACCTTCTGAATCTCGTGCGAGGTGCGGAATCCGTCGAAGAAGTTGACGAAGGGCACGCGTCCCTTGATGGCACTCAAGTGAGCCACACCAGCCAGGTCCATCACCTCCTGCACCGAACCCTCGGCGAGCATGGCGAAGCCCGTTTGGCGCGTAGCCATCACATCCTGGTGGTCGCCAAAGATGCACAGCGTGTGCGAGGCCAGCGTGCGGGCCGACACGTGGAACACGCCCGGCAGCAGCTCTCCGGCAATCTTGTACATGTTGGGAATCATCAGCAGCAAGCCCTGCGAGGCGGTGTAGGTGGTGGTGAGGGCTCCGGCCTGCAGCGAGCCGTGCACGGCGCCGGCGGCGCCGGCCTCGCTCTGCATTTCCTGCACGAGCACCGTTTCACCAAAGATGTTCTTACGTCCGGCAGCGGCCCACTCGTCGACGTGCTCGGCCATCGTCGATGACGGTGTGATGGGGTAGATGGCTGCCACCGCAGTGAACATGTAACTGATGTGCGCGGCGGCCTGGTTGCCATCACAAGTCATGAATTTCTTCTCTCTCATAATAGATTCGAAATCGTTTAAAAGTTATAGTTGAAGTTATTGGTAATCAACAAGTTAATAATTTCGCACGCGTGAGCACGCGCAAACGAATGTGCAAAATTAGGAATAATTTTCGAATTATCCGCATTTTTCGTGCCCGAAAGAATGCGTTTTGGAGTCAACCAATTGCAAAAAGCGACTCAAAGGCTTGGTGCTTTGAGTCGCTTTTGCGTTCGTTTGTGTGATGGGTGTCAGTCCACAATCTCGCGGTTTTCGACGATGGCTTCGGTATCGCGGGCAATCATCAGCTCCTCGTCGGTGGGTACCACCACCACTTTCACGCGGCTGTCGGGCGTGCTGATGGGGCCTTCCTCGCCGCGCACGGTGCGCTCGTTGGCCTCGCGGTCAAACTTCACGCCCAGGAACTCGAGTTGGCGGCACACGGCCTCGCGGGTGTCGGTCTGGTTTTCGCCCACACCGCCGGTAAAGGCGATGATGTCCACACCGTTCATCTCGGCGGCATAGGCCCCGATGGTTTTCAGGATGCGGTGTTCATACATCTCCAGGGCGAGCTGTGCACGCTCGTCGCCGGCCTCGATGGCGGCCATTACCTCGCGCATGTCGCTCGACACGCCGGTGATGCCCAGCACGCCGCTCTTCTTGTTGATGATGTCGCTCATCTCGCGGGCGGTGTAGCCGTGCTTCTCCATCAGGAAGAAGATGGCCCCGGGATCCACATCGCCGGCGCGTGTGCCCATCATCAGTCCTTCCACGGGCGTGAGGCCCATGGTGGTGTCGATGCTCTTGCCATGCTCCACGGCGGTGATGCTGGCACCGTTGCCGATGTGGCAGCAGATGATTCGCTGTTCGTTGCGGTTCACACCCAGCACCTCGCACACGCGGCGCGACACATAGCGGTGGCTGGTGCCGTGGAAGCCATAGCGGCGCACGTGGTCGTCGGTGTAGAACTTCATGGGCAGCGGATACATGTAGGCACGTGCCGGCATGGTCTGGTGGAAGGCGGTGTCGAACACAGCCACCTGAGTCACGTTGGGCAGCACCTTGTCGATGGCCTCGATGCCCATCATGTTCACGGGGTTGTGCAGCGGTGCGATGGCGTAGCATTCCTTGATCATGTCCTTCACCTCGGGGGTGATGCGCACGCTCTGGCTAAATTTCTCGCCGCCGTGCACCACGCGGTGGCCCACAGCGTCGATTTCGTTGAAGCTCTTGATGCAGCCGTGCTCGGGGTGGGTGAGCGTGTCGAGGATGGCTTTGATGGCTCCGTGGTGGTCGGTGATGTCAAGGGGTATCTCCAGCTTCGAGCCGTCGGGCAGTTTGAGTTTGATAAAGGCATCGGGGAGTCCGATTTTCTCTACGCCGCCCTCGGCAAGCGTGCGGTTGGCCTTCACTTCGATAAGTTTGTATTTTGCGGAACTGCTGCCGCAATTCAGTACTAAGATGTTCATGTTGAGTGATGAGTGAAACTAGTTGACTAGTAAAACTAGTGAGACTAGTAAAACTAGTGAGACTAGTGATAAAAATATAGCTTGCTTCTCGCTTCTCGGTTCTCGCTTCTCGCTTCTCCTTCACACGCCTATGGCTTGGTTGCAGGTGAGGATCACGGTCTTGTAGATGTCTTCTTCGTTGCAACCACGCGAGAGGTCGTTGACGGGTGCTGCGAGTCCTTGCAACACCGGTCCCACGGCGGTGGCTCCGCCCAGTCGCTGCACGAGCTTGTAGGCGATGTTGCCCACGCCCAGGTCGGGGAACACCAGCACGTTGGCGTGTCCGGCGATGTCGCTGCCTGGGGCCTTGCTGGCTCCCACGCTGGGCACCAGGGCGGCATCGGCCTGCAGCTCGCCGTCGATCTTCATGTTGGGGTTCATCTCGCGGGCCAGACGCGTGGCTTCCACCACCTTGTCCACATTCTCGTGCTTGGCGCTTCCCTTGGTCGAGAAGCTCAGCATGGCCACCTTGGGGTCGATGCCGGCGAGCACGCGTGCGGTTTTCTCGGCCGAGACGGCAATCTGGGCCAACTCCTCGGCGTTGGGGTTGGGAAGCACGGCACAGTCGGCAAACACCATGATGCCGCGTTCGCCATAGGGCACGCCCTCGGGCAGGAGCATGATGAAAGCACCGCTCACCACCTTGATACCGGGAGCGGTCTTCAGCACCTGGAAGGCGGCGCGAAGCACGTTGCCGGTGGTGTTCTGTGCTCCAGCCACCTGGCCGTCGGCATCGCCGTGCTTGATGAGCAGACAGCCCAGATAGAGCGGGTCGGCAGCTTTCTTGCGGGCCTCCTCAATGGTGATGCCTTTGCTCTTGCGCAGCTCAAAGAAGAGCTGTGCATAAGGCTCCAGTGCGGCACTGTCGGCGGGGTCGATGATGGTTGCGCCGTCGAGGTGGGTGAGTTCCAGCTCACGGGCTTTGCCCATGATTTCGTCGCGGTTGCCAATAAAGATGATGTTGGCCACTTGGTCGGCCATCAGACGGTCGGTTGCACGCATGGTGCGCGGTTCGGTGCTCTCGGGCAGCACAATGCGCTGGCGATTGGCTACCGCCTTGGCGCGTAATTCTCCAAACACAGGTTCCATGTTGTTGGTTCTTGGTATAGGTTGTTGTAATCAAGTCGCAAAGTTAATCATAATTCGCCAATTGGTGAGCATCTGTCACGAGTTTTTATAAACTTTAGCAAAGGCGAAAGAGCGGCACGGTTGACACTAGAGCACTTGTGGGGGCAACTTGTCGATAGTTACCATGCACAATCCCGATGTTTTGAGGGATTGTGCATGGTGATTCAGCAGTGAGTGGGTCATGTCGGTTCCACACCATGATGTTCAGTTCAATGGCAGGATGCGCTTGAAGTTCTTCCAGTTTTTTGCTTTTTTGTAGGCCTCGACGGCTGTGCCAGGCACATACAGCTCCAGCTTGTCGTTGCTCACCTTGTCGAGTTGGGGTGGGGTGGTGGCGTGGCACTCAATGCGTAGCAGGCTGTTGCATTTCTCGGCAACCTTTTTGCCCACGTGGGTGATGGTGGCTGGTAGTGCGAGCTTGATGATGGCCGTCTCGCGCAAGGCGTTGTCGCCGATGGTGCGCATCGCATCGCCCAAATCTACCACTGATAGGGATTTGCACTGGCGGAAGGCTTCTTTGTCGATGGTGGAGCATTGGGCGGGAATGGTGATGCGGGTCAGGCTGGTGCATTCGCGAAAAGCCTCCTTGCCGATGGTCGTGAGGTTGTCGCTCAGGGTGACGGTGGTGAGCCGCGAGCAGCCTTTGAAAGCTTTTTCATCGATTATGGTCACTGTGGCCGGCAGGTGAACCTGTGTGAGGCTGGTGCAGTTCTCAAAAGCTTGCTGTGGCACAGTGGTGAGCTGGTCGCTGATGGTGAAGTTGGTGAGTGACGAACAGCCGGCACACACTTTCTTGGCCAGCTGTGTAACGCCGGGCATGGCGAGGCTTTGCAGCTGCGAGCAGCCATCGAAGGTCGATTCGCCGAGGGCTGTCACGCTGGTGGGCAGCTGGAGCTGGGTGAGTGACGTGCAGCCATGGAATGCTCCCTTGCCAAGCGTGGTCACGCCATCGGCGATGGAAATGGAGGCGAGATGCTTGCATTGGTCGAAGGCAAAGCTGCCAATCACCTCCAGTGATGCCGGGCAGTGGATGGATTGCAGCCCACAGCTGTAGAACGCGTTGCTATTGATTGTGGTTACATCGTTGGGTACGGTAAACGCGCCGCCGCGAGCCGCCGGGAACAGGAGGAGCGTCTTGCCCGAGGCATCATAGAGCACACCGTCTTCGGTGCTGTAGTAGCGGCTGCCGTAGTCCACGGTGATTTCTTCCAATTTGGGCAGGTAGCCCAAGTCGTTGTTGCTCACTTTCACTCCGGCTGGCAGGCACAGCGTGGTGAGTGCCGTTTTCTCAAACGCCTTGGCACCCAACACCTCCAGACTGTTTGGCAGGGTGATGCGCCGCAAAGCCGTGTTCTCGAAAGCCTTGTCGCCAATCTCGGTCAGCGAGCGCGGCAACGACACGTCGGCAAGCTTGGAACAGCCGCTGAAGCATTCGTTCCCAATACGCTGCAAGCCGTCGGAAAGGGCGATGTAGTTGAGACGTGAGCAGTTCTCGAAAGCCTCATCGCCTATTGAGCGCACGCTGGGTGGCATAATCACCTCTTCCAGCTCATAACACCCGCGCAGGGCATGATGGTCGATGCGTTTCAGGCGTTCGGGCAGCACGATTGAGCGCAGGTGGCTGGCATAGCTCAACCCGTCGCCTAGCACATCGTGCTCGCCACGGGAATTGAACAGTCCGGAGCCGCCTGAGCCGATGATGCGTGCGCGTTCCAGCTCCAGATCGATGTAGTTGTCGGTGCGTCGGTCACTGTTGTCGATGCAGCGCGACCGGCCGCAAAGATTCTTGAGGAACTTGAAGTCGTTCACGTCGAGCGGCCCCTCGATGTGGAGCAGGCGCACGCGGTCGGTCATGTCTTTGGGAAACTGGCTCTCGAGGACGCCAGCTTCGCGAACCCTGATTTCCACCACATCGCCATAGGTGTTGCTGTGGGCATAACGTTCGCGGTAGCGGCGGTCGCCATTGTGGCCATATTGGGCACTGGCGGCAAACGCCGTGCAGGCGATAAGCAGCATCGCGAGCGGACGGATGAGCAGGTGTGGTATCATGGCTTGTCGATGTCGGGGTTGGGGATGCGGGTGTAGTTGAATGGGTCGTTGTCGTCGAGTTCAAAGGCTCGTGCGCAGTCGAGCATCATCCACCGTTGTTCGGGTCGCACCACCTCGCCACGGTATTCGCGCACGCCGGTATCGACGTTGCGCAGCGCTTGCAGCGTGTGGCCGAACACTTGCGGCACGGGACTGGTGACATCGAGGTGCTCGCTTACGTCGGCCCACACACACGAGCCGTGGCGGTTCCAGCCGCCGCGACGCTCGCTCACCATGGCCATCGTGCTCAGGCCAAGCAGGCTGTCGAGCAGCGTGTTGATGGATGCCGCGTTCATCTCCACCAGCAGCTCGGGGTGTCTCTCGTGCATCTCGTCGAGCCACGCCTGCAAGCAGCCGGCATGGGTGAACAGCGTGCCATTCAGCTCGTAGGCGAGTTTGAACAGCGAGCGGTGCTCGGTGAGCACAGGGCCGGCCTGCTCGGCAAACCAGCGGTTGTAGCGCGACGACCGGCCGGCAGCTCCCGTGATGTAGTGCAGGTCGTGGTTGCCCAGCAGCAGCGTCACCTTGTCGGGATTCGCCTCGCCGAGGGCGATAATGTCTTTCAGCCCTTCAAACGCGTCGGGAGGGTTCACACCATCGAAGCCATAGGGGTCGAGGTAGTCGCCCAGAAACACCACATGGCTGTAACGGTCAAGATGCTGGCACGGCTCGCGCCAAAAGTTGCGCCCATGCACATCGGGGATCACGAGTATCATATCTTAAAAGGGTTTATGGTTGTAGTTTTCGTTTGAGTTTGCAAAGTTACGAATAAATGGATAATGCACAATGGATGATGCGCACTTTTTTGGGGGAGGCCCAACGGGATTTTGGGGGGTGTTTCTTGCATCACTCCGTGAGCAGTACTGCGGCCTGTTGCAGGTGGTCGACCTCGGCGGTGACGGTGCCCGGCACGGCGGGGCGGCGTTTGGCGTTGTAGTAGATGGTGAGCCAGCCGGCATCGTGGGCGCCATGGATGTCGGTGTCGGGGTCATCGCCAATCATCACCACCTGGGCGGCCCAGGCCCCCACGCGGCGCAGGGCGTAGTCGAAAATGCCCCGCTGCGGCTTGGTAATGCCGCAGTCGTCGCTGAGCACCATACCGTCGAGCAAGTGCAGCACACCCGCACTGAGCAGCTTGCGCTGCTGCACCCCGGCAAAGCCGTTGCTGAGCACAAACACCCGCTTGCCACTCGCTTTAAGTCGGGTGAGCAACTCCTGCGCACCTGGCACTAGAAGTGGTTGCTCGGCCAAGCAGGCCAAATACCACTCATTCATTGCCGCACCCAGGGCCGTGCAGTCGGCTGTGTAGCCGATGCGCTGCAACACATGGCGAAAACGCTCGGCGAGCAAGTAGTCGCGTTCCACCTGACCATGATGATAGGCGTGCCACAGCTCGCTGTTGCGGCGCTCATAGGTGGAGGCAAACACCTCGTAGGCGGGATGCCAATGATCGGTAACAAAATGGTCAAATGTGCGGCGAAGAGCCACAGCACTGTTCGACGAAAAATCCCACAGCGTGTCGTCGAGGTCGATAAACACCGTCGTCACCAACCCGAAAAGATGAGCATCATTTTCCATGCCGCAAATTTACAAAGAATCCCTGAAATGGCAAAAAAGATGCGAGATGCGAGATGCAAGATGCAAGAAATTATAGTCGAACTAGTTGAAGCCTCGTCTCTCGTTGCTCATGATGCATTGATCACCGCCCAGTCGGCGATGTTGCGGATGGTGTCGTCGAGTCGGACGGCCACGAGCACTTTCTGGCGCGGGTCGGCGGCGTAGGCATCCACGTAGCGGCGGCTCTCGATTTGGTGCTCGGCGGCGGCCAGCGTGGTGCGCTTGAACTCGAAGATATACACCTGCTCATCGGCTTCCAAGGCCAGGTCGATGCGCCCCACGCAGGTGTGCTGCTCGATGTGCACCGCAAGACCACTCACCTTGAACGCGATGGCAATCAGATTGCGGTAGTTCAGCTCGAGCACGCGCTCGTCGCTGCTCTCCATCGGTGCCGAGGCGATGAGGCCGCGCAGGGTTTCCATCATGGTGTCCACATCGCCTGTCTGGGCGGCGGTGAACAGGCGAGCGGTGATGGTTCCAGCACTCACTTCCTGCATCTTGGTGTACACGGGCAGCATGCTTTCATTCAGAGTACAGTCCACCTCCACGTTGGGAACGCCCAACGTGTATAACCGGGTGCGGGGATTATAGTCCTTGATGGTGAGGTAACCCGTCTGGTAGAGGGCCGCCACGGTGTTGTCGGTGTTGTCGAACGAACCCATCTCCTGCTCGGTAGTCACAAGATGCCGGTCGAGCACGGTGAGGTCGAGTTGACGGTCGTGCAGCATCTTCACCAGGAATGTGGGCGTGCCAGTGCTTGACCAGCCAATTCCGAACGCACTATTGCTCAGTGATTTGAATACACTCCACGGATTGTAAACATGAGTACCCTGACGGCTGAAACGGTAGCCGTCATACATTCGCCGCAGTTCTTCGTAGGCTTCCTCTTTTGCCATGCCGTTTTCTTCACCTAAACGCTGCACTTCGTCGTCGAAGTAGTGATGCAGTTCCTGCTCGGTGATGCCGCAGATGTCGCAGTAGGTGTTGTCCATGCTGATGTCGGTGAGGTTGTTCAGGTCGCTGAAC
>JAFYCU010000068.1 GCA_017545095.1 Muribaculaceae bacterium
ATTTTAGGAGCGGTGGTGTTGGTGCCCAAATCGATTCCCACGTGGCACTTGATGCCGAGAAACGACAGCAGCTCGATGGGCGTTTTTAAGAGTTTGAAGCACTCGACTAACGTCGACGGCTTGCCTTCAATCTTTGCCTCGTGGATGGGGGTCACCAAGAGCAACAAGGTGGAAAGGATGCCCACCACAAGGAAGATGGCGAAGAGCACACGCCAGTTGAGACCCAGCGAGGGAATGACCGCGAGGGCGCCCCACGATGCCAGATATGGCGCGGAGAACGACGCGATAGCCTTCACAAATTGTCCGAAGGTGAGCGACGACGACAGGTTTCCGTCGCCCAGCACTGTTGCCACAAGCGGATTGAGCGACGTCTGCATCAGCGCGTTGCCAATGCCCAACAACGAGAAGGCCACCAGCATAATGCCAAACGAGTTGCCAAACAGGGGAATGATCAGCGAGAGCACCGTCACAACGAGCGACAGCAACACCGTCTTCTTGCGACCAATCTTGTTCATCAGCATGCCGGTGGGAATGCTGAAAATCAGGAACCAGAAGAACACCAGCGAGGGGAACACATTGGCCCACTTGTCGGAGAGGTTCAAGTCTGCTTTCACATAGTTGGATGCGATACCCACAAGGTCAACAAATCCCATGCAGAAGAAGCACAGCATTATCGATATTATCGCAACTTTATTAGTTTTAGCCATAAAATAAGTTGTTCTTGTATTGTTATAAGTTCATGTTATAGATAGTGGCCTTGCCGCCTTTCACCTTTATCTCGGTAAACGGTGCCGAGGGGAAGACCAGGTTGGTCATCGCCATGCGGCCGTCGGCATCAAAGGCCTCGATGCTGCAGCGGTCAACGAAGATGCGCAACTGCTTGATTACACCGTGTGTGGGCCCCACCGTAACAACGGGGAACGCCTCGCTGAAACTGGCGTCGCCGCTGGCTGTGCGGTCCATGGCGAAGGTCTGCTTGGTGGCGTCATAGGTCATCACCACCCGCTCGCCGTTGGCGTTATAGAGGGTCAACTCCATCGAGTTTTTCACATCCACGACGATTTCGCAGGTCTCGGTGGGCTTTTTCACCTTCTCGCCGCGTGCCGCGAGCATCTCGGGCGATGGCTTCACGCTGACGTAGGTCTCCTCGCCGTCGGTAAAGAGGCCCAGGTCGCGGGGTATGGAGTTGGCGCTGCGATATTGTCGCGTGGGCACCTGGTTGGCATACTGCCAGTTAGACATCCATGCCAGCACCACATGACGGCCCGCGGGAGCGTTGTAGAACGACACCGTGGCGTAATGGTCCTTGCCATAGTCGAGCCACTTGGTGACCTTGGGCATCGACTCACAGGTGAACTTGTGGCCGTCGAAGTCGCCCACGAAGTACTGGGTTGCCGAGCCGCCAAACGGGCCACCGGGATTGATGTTGCACAGCAGCACCCACTTGTCGCCGATTTTCATCAGGTCGGGGCACTCCCACACGCCGCCGTGGTTGCCGTATTCCTTGCCGAACGAACTCTCATACTTCCACTCCTTCAGGTCGCGCGACGAATAGATGCGCATCTCCTGGCCAGCGGCGAGAATCATGTTCCAGCAGTTGACATCGGCATTCCAGAACGGATTAGGGTCGCGGAAGTCGGGCACGTCGCTCGACAGGACCGGGTTGCCCTCATACTTGTCGAACGTCAGGCCGTTGTCGTGCGAGATGGCGATTGACTGCGTCTGGTTCTGGCCAGCCGAGGTGTAGATAGCCACCACATCGTCGCCACTGGTCACGCACGACCCCGAGAAGATGGTTCCCAAAGCATCAGGCTCGATGGCGATGGGTTGCGGAGTCCAGTGAATCAGGTCGGTGGAGGTGGAGTGTCCCCAGGTCATGTTCTCCCACTGCGAGCCGTAGGGGTTGAACTGATAGTACAGGTGCCACACACCATCCTTGTAGAACATGCCGTTGGGGTCGTTCATCCAGCCGTAGGCCGGAGTATGGTGATAGGCGGGACGGAAGCGCTCGCGGTTCGTAGCGTCGAAGTTGTCGTCGACGCGCATCTCACGCCAGCACACAAAGTCTTTCACGGCACCCGTTGTGCGGCGGTCGCCGTGGAAGGTGACGTCGATCAGCACCTTGCTGTTGTCGAAGCGCTGGATGTCGAGGGGCACAAAGTAGTCCACCTTGTCGACGGCAAGGCGCACATTAAGCGTCTGCACCTGCTCATTGTCGACGATGACACGCAGATAGGCATATTCCTCCTTTTCCTGCACAGGAAGCAGGATGTATTTGCCCGAGGCGTCAACACGCAGCATGGCGTGGTTTTCGCTCAGCATCTGGGGAGCCAGTGCCGTGGCCGATAAGGCCACGAGCACGGCTGCCATCAGAGTTAATATTCTGTTCATGACTGTAAAGGTAATCATTTTTCAGTTTGCTGGTACACCTTCAGGTCAGAAATAGTGATATTGCCACCATAATTGTTGATGCTCCAACAATTCTTCTGGATGCCATAAATGCGGTTGGTGTAGGCGCAAACATCGTTGATGTACATTACCATCACCGAGTTGTCGGTGTAGATGTCGATGTGGTAAACGTTGTCGCCAGGACGCTGGAACACATAGCCGTCGATACCCTCGACAAAGCCCTTGCCCTTGCTGCCTTCCTGCTCAAAGTTCACCTTGCGGTTGAACTCACCCTCGGGGTTAACCACCATCGTGTAATAGAGTTCGGAGTCGGTGCCGCGCACCATCGACACTCCGAAGCGGTCCCAATTATTGGAAGTGGTCACCGTGAACGAGATGTGGTTGCACGTTCCCAGGCGGTTGTACAGCACATAAGCGCCATCACCCGAGAGGGTGCCGTTGACACCGCTCATTTGAGCGCCGCTGCTGGCCATGACAGCCACGTTCTGCTCCTTGTTATACTTAGCCTTGATGGCGGGCACCTCGCCCAGGGTCAGCGTGCCGTCGGCGTGCTGAATGATCTTGTGGCACACCAGAGCGCCCGACCAGTTAGGCTCGCCGCCTGCACCCACATTGATGTTCTTGTCGTGAATAGTGTTGCCGGTGCGGAACGGGCACCAACCCCAGATGTAGCGGTCCTGGCCGTTGCTTGCCGTCTTGCCGGCATAGAAAGCGCGGCTGTCGAGCACACCCTCATGACCGTCTTTCGGCCAGTTGGCGCCCGGATCGTTGAAGCAAGCCTTCAGCGCCTCGAAGGTGGGTGCCATCATGTATTTCACCTTGCGGCTCCACGAAGCGCGGTAACCCTCGCTGTAGACGCAATACCAGTAGTTGCCCATCTTGAAGATGTCGGGGCACTCACACATGCGGTCCCAAATCATGGGGAAACTGCCTACGTGTTCCCACGTCTTCAGGTCGCTCGACTTGAACTCAGCAAACTTCAGGTTGCTGGAGATGACCATGTGATACAGTCCGTCGTCGGCAACAAAAATCTGCGGGTCGCGGAAGTCGTTGTCGGAGTAGCCAAATGCCGAGCCTTTGAGCATCCACAGGGCGTCTTTCGACCAATTCTTGAAATCGGCGGAGGTAGCCCTCATCACAGCCTCACGGCCATAACGGTCGTGGCCGGTGTAGTAGATGTAATACACGCCGTCTTTCTCGACACAGCAGCCGGTACCCAGCGCAGCGTCCTGCTCGTCGGCAGAAGTGCCGGTAGGCAGCACCTCGCCAAGCGACTGATAGTTGGCGCCATCGACTGTCGACACGCCCCAGAAGGGGTGGTAGTTGAAAGCCGCATTGTTGTCGAACTCCTGCAGATAGAGCACCTTGAAATGGCCAGCCTTGCTGTCGTAGAACGGCATCGGGTCACCACAGCGGCCTATTGCCGGATTGTAATAGGTCTGGAAACCCGACTCGTCAACCGAGTTAAAGAATGCGGTCGTGTTGTCCCAATCCTTTGAGGGGTCGGGGCCATAGTTATCTTCGCTGCATGCCGACGAAGCGAGCACAAAGCAACCCAGCAGCAATGCGCTGAAAATATTCTTATACTGTTTCATGAGTCAATTACCTGGTTAAATAGTTGATAGCGTTCTTGGTCATAATCTCAATATTCTTGTGGTACCTCTCGGTGTAGCCAGCCTCGAGAGTATAAGAATACCAGTCGAAGCAGCCCGAACCGATGCAGATGATGCCACCCTTACCCTCGTGAGCGGGATACTCCCAGAGCACGATAGCGCCATCGCCACCAACGCCCAGCACCTTACCGCCGGTGCGGCTGGTCCAAGCGTCGTAATTGTCGTAACCACCCCAGTCGGTACCAATGTGGTACTGAGCGGTAGAGTTGGTGATGTGATATCCGGCGTCGGTGCAATAGACAGCGTTGGGATCATCACCGGTCACAAGACCTTGATAAATGGCGTGTCCGGACTGGCCTGCAAAGATGTTGAAAGTCCACGGGCCGCCGCACAACTCGGCATTGGCCTCATCCTGGCCCCAGCAGTTGTTGGGCGTGGTCCACTCGTCGTCGCCGGTAGTGCCG
>JAFYCU010000069.1 GCA_017545095.1 Muribaculaceae bacterium
AAAACGGGCGAAGCGCCTTCTCCTACTTTAAGTATGGACTTGATGAAATCACATGCTATCTGCTTAAAGGTAAGAAATACAGCAATTTCGACATCTTTAAAATTTTGGCATGTACTTAAGGCGAAAAGTACACTGGATTAGGCAAAAGTCCAAAAGAACGCAAGCCACAAGAAGTTGATAATAAAAAACTTATGTTCTTTTGTCAACCGAAGTCAAGGGCTTATGTTCTTTTGTCTAATACAATCAACAACTATTTGTTTCACTCTTAAAACTTACACATTATGAGCAAAGTATTCAGAATTACGCCTAAGCGCACAAGGCGCGTCAACGGACAAGTCATCACCCCCGAAATGGTGATTACCGTCACCACCCGTCAGCACTGCACCAACCCGTTCTACAACGGAGCCGTCGAGGTGCGGGAACAGTACATGCGCATGTATAACTTCGATTTGAAGAAAGCATGCATGAGCGTCAACGACTTCACCTACGAAGCCCTCGACTGATTCTCGGCAGCGTGGGTGCGCAGGCGGGTGATTTTGCGCATCTCGATGTGCAGCAGCGCTATTGCCACCAAGGTGGCCAGCACGTCGCTCAGCGGGAACGACAGCCACACGCCGTTGAGCTGCCACAGGCTGGGTAGCGTGAACAGCAGCGGCAGCAGGAACATCACCTGGCGCGACAGACTCATGAAGATGCTCTTGGTGGCCTCGCCCAAGCTCTGGAAGAAGTTGGTGATCACAATCTGGAACCCCACCACCCAGAACATCCAGGTGGTGAGTCGCAGGGCGTGCTGGCTGGCTTGCAGCAGGGCCGCGTCGTTGGTGAACATGCGCGAGATGGCATACGGAGCCACCTGACAGGCCAGCGAGAACAGCAGGCACACCGCCGTGCACACGCCGCTGGTGAGCCAGAAGGTGCGTTTCAACCGGTCGAAACGGCGCGCACCGTAGTTGTAGCCCACGATGGGCTGCATGCCCTGGCACACACCAATCACAAAGCTCACAATCAGTCCTGTGGTGGTGATGAAGATGCCGATGGCTGCCACACCGGCATCGCCGCCATAGGCATAGACGGTGTTGTTGATGATGGCATTCACCACGCAGCCGGCGGTGTTGACGATGCACGGGGCCGCGCCAATGGCCAGGATGGGGCGCAGCACCTCCCAGCGCAGGCGGTAGGTGCCCGGCGTGAAGTGTATCAGGCTGCGCTTGTCGAAGAAATGCCGCATCACAAACAATGCGCTCACTCCCATCGAGATGTCGGTGGCGATGGCGGCTCCCTTGATGCCCCAGTGCAGCACAAAGATGGCGATGGGGGCCAGCACCACGTTCAGACCAGCACCGATAAACATCGTCACCATGGCCTTGGTGGGATAGCCCGTGGCGCGCATCACATTGTTGTAGGAGTAGGTGATGTTGAGGATGAGCAGTCCCGGCAGCATCCACATCATGAAGTCGTGGGCATAGGGCAGCGTGGTGTCGCTGGCCCCGAACAGCCGCAGAATGGGGTCGAGAAACAGGGCAAACATCGCCACATAGGCCGTGCCGAAGAGCAACGTCATCACGATGCTGTTGCCCAGAATCTCCTCGGCGGCGTGCCGGTCGCCCTGGCCGAGCACAATCGACTCGCGCGCACCGGCTCCCACGCCGATGAGCACGCCGAATGCCGCACTCACGTTCATCACCGGAAACGTGATGGCCAGCCCGGCGATGGCTTCGGGACCCACGCCCTGACCGATGAAGATGCGGTCGATCACGTTGTAGATCGACATCACCATGATGCCTACCACAGCGGGCAGGCTATATTTCCACAATAGCCGACCCACAGACTCGTGTTCGAGTTCCGTCAGTCGGTTGTCGTGAGATTGTTTCATTGGAGTTTTCAGTTATCAGTGATGAGTCATGGACTTTTTCAATGCACAATGCCGTGTAACGTGCGTTAGCCATCTCGCATCTCGCATCTTGCATCTCGCATCTTTTTGCATCTCACTCCGTCGTTTGTGTGGTGTCGGGTTCCATCTCGGGGTAGATGTCGGTGGTGACGGTGGGTATGGAGTCGAGGTCGAGCGTGTCCACGGCCCAGTCCAGGCTGTCGGGTTGCAGCTCGTCGATGCACTGGCTGTATTGCGCCGGGTCGATGTTCTCAAGCATCGGGAACCGTCCGTGCAGTTTGCGGAACGCGGGGTCGTTGAACACGCGGTTCAGAAACACACCGCAGATGGGCAGGGCCGTTTTGCTCCCTTGCCCCAGAGCCCCGGTGGTGAAATGAATCTGCCGGTATTCGCCGCCCACCCAGGCTCCGCACACCAGGTGTGGCGAAACGCCCACAAACCACGCGTCGGCATGTCGGTTGCTGGTGCCGGTCTTGCCGCCAAAGTCGGTGTCCCACATGCCGCTGGTGATGTAGCCGTTTAGGGCCATCGAGGTGCCTCCGGCATCGGTGCGCCCGGCCATGAGCATCTGCTGCATGAGGAAGGCCGCGCGGTAGGGCAGGGCGCGGTGTGCGTCGGTGTTGGCGCGGTAAATCTCCTTGCCGTTGTGGTCCAGGATGTGTGTTACCAGCACGGGCGGGTGCGCCATGCCGCCGTTGGCCACGGTGCAGTAGGCGTTCACCAGCTCGAGCAGACTCACATCGCTCGAGCCGAGGGCCAAGGCCGGGGTCTCGTCGAGTGGACTGCCAATGCCCATGTCGCGGGCGGTTTGCGCCACGATGGGGATGCCCACCTCGGCTCCCACGCGCACGGCCACGCTGTTCACGCTCTGCGCGAATGCCGACCGCAGCGTCATGCTCGCATTAGTGAAGCGGCCACTGGCGTTAGTGGGTCGCCAATGCACCATCTCGCCCTTCACGCGGTCATACACCAGCGTGTCGATATACGAGTCGGTGCGGCGCACACACGGCGTGAGGCCGTGAGCCATAGCGGCGGCATACACAAACAGCTTGAACGTACTGCCAGGCTGGTGCATGGCCGTCACTTTGTCGTATTTCCACGTGGCGAAGTCCACATCGCCCACCCAGGCTTTCACATGCCCGTTGTCGGGGTCCATGGCCAGGAAGCCCGTGTGCATGAAGTGGAGCATATAGCGAATGGAGTCCATCGAACTCATCTCGCGGTAGAGCGTGTCGTTCTCGTAGTCGAACAGGTGCACGCGGTGGGGCACGTTCATGTAGTGGTTCACCGAGTCCAGGTCGTTGGGGAAGCGGGCCAGCAGGCTACGATACACGTCGGTGTTGCGAGCCTTGTCTTCCACAAAGTTGGGGATAGGTTTCCCCTGCTCGTCGAGCCAGCAGTCGCGCTGACCCCACTGCGAGTCGAAGTTGCGCTGCACCAGGCGCATTTTCTCGCTCACGGCTTCCTCGGCATAACGCTGCATGCGCGTGTCGATGGTGGTATACACGCGCAGCCCGTCGCGATACAGGTCGTGACCCGTGTCGCGGCACCACTGCTCCAGTTCGTCGGCCACGGCCTGGCGAAAGTAGAGCGCTTGACCGTCGAAGGCATTCTCCACCGAAAAGTGCAGGTCAATAGGCAACCGGCTGATGGAGTCGTATTCCGCTTGTGTGAGGTGGTTGTGCGGTATCATGTTGTGCAGCACCACATTGCGGCGCTTGAGGCTGTTCTTGGGGTTCAGGCGCGGATTATAGGTGCTGGTGGCCTTGAGCAGCCCCACGAGCACGGCGCTTTGCTGCACGCTGAGCTGCTGCGGTGTGGTGGCGAAATAGGTCGAGGCGGCGGTCTTGATGCCGTAGGCATTGCTGCCAAAGTCCACCGTGTTGGCATACATCTCCAGAATCTGCTTTTTGTCGTAGAACATCTCGAGCTTTGTGGCAATGATCCACTCCTTGCTCTTCATGATGAGCAGTTTCACACCGGGTATGTAGCCCAGCAGCCCGGTGCTGTAGTCCACGCGGGTGCGGAACATGTTTTTCACCAGCTGCTGTGTGATGGTGCTGGCACCGCGAGGCTTGCCATGCAGCACCATGTCTTTCACCGCTGCCGCCAAGCCGCCAAAGTCGATGCCCCAGTGGCTGTAGTAGCGCTCGTCCTCGGTGTCGATGAGCACGGTGAAAAACTCCGGGTTGATGGAGTCGTAGGGCACGGGGGTGCGGTTCTCGTCGAAGTATTTCCCCAGCTCATGGCCGTCGGCACTGTAGATGTAGCTGGCCATGGCGGTGTCGGGGTGCATGATGCGGTAGGTGCTGGGCGACTTGCCAAACAGCCACAGGAAGTTGACATCGACGGCAATCAGGTAGAGGATGAACGTCACCACCAGCGTTGCCAGGGCCGAGAGCACCTTCACATACCACGGGCGGCCTCGGTACAGTCCTTTATACCAATGCTTGAATCGCCGCCAGCCGTTGACCAGCGTGCGCAATGGAGCCATTTTTTCCATAATAGTTGCTTTGTGAGCTATATCCTGCAAAAGTACTGCAAACCGAGCGAAATGCCAAATTTTGAGCCATACATTAATAAAAAATTGCAATTATAAATCTGGCTCTGTAACCGAATGGCATGCGTTGTTTCTACTCAACGAGGCGGAATAATCATCCACGTGGATATGCCTCGGCTGGAGTGCAATTAATTCATTGATAGTTAGATAAGGTGTGCTTGCCACGTTTGTGTGGTTTCCTTGGTGTGTCGCGGTTTCGGGTTGTTTTGTGGCGAGGGCAATGAACCGGGCTTGCCGGTGCAAAATCATTTGCGGTCGGCAGGCCCGGTTGCTGGGTTCAACCCTATGGGTGGGGGGTTAGAACATCTTGATGAGTTCCTCGTTGGTGTAAGCCTCGGCACCGTAGCAGGTCTTGAGGTACTCCAGTCCGCCCTGGTAGTCTTCCTCGGTGAAGGCGTTGGTGGCTTCCTTGGCCACCACCACGTCGTAGCCCAGGCAGAAGGCGTCGGCCGAGGTGTGGCGGCAGCACATGTGGGTGTGCAGGCCGGTGATCACCACCGTGTGCACGCCCAGCTCCTGCAGCAGGATGTCGAGGTCGGTCTGGAAGAAACCGCTGTAGCGGCGCCTGGGCACCACATAGTCCTTGTCACACAGGTTGAGCTCGGGGATGACCTCGGCACCCGGAGTGCCCTTGATGGCATGGTCGCCCCAGATTTTCAGTTCGCGGTCGATGCCCGGCAGGTGGCAGTCGTTGCAGAACACCACGGGCACACCGGCGGCGCGGGCAGCATCGAGCAGCTGAGCGGTGGCGGGGACAATGGCACGGGCGCGGTCGCAGCCCAGAGAGCCGGTGACAAAGTCATTGAGCATGTCAACAACCAGAATGGCGGGTTTGTCTAATTTGTTCATTTCTCGTTTTTTTAGCTATTAGTTGATGGTGAATAAATTCGTTCAGCGTTTCACGCTGCAAAGATACGTCTTTTTTTGCGAGTAGTGCTAATTGAGGGTGATTTTTTTGCGGCAGGCACAATCATTTCACAATCTGTGCGATGCGGTCGAGTGCCGAGGTGCTGTTGTGCTTGAGCAGGTGCGACATGAGCGTGTTCCAGTCTTGCGCGTTGTCCACGGCAGCCAGCAGGCCGCCGTGATGCTCAAAGGCGAGGCTGTCGGCCAGCGTGTGCGTCATGGTGGGGATGCGGGTGGCCAGCATGGTGTTGTTCCATCGGTCGCCGTGCCGGTATTCTTCGCCAAGCTGCCTGAAGTCGTGGCCTTCGATATAGTAAAGCCGCTGTCCATCGCGAGCCAGAAACACGCGGCACACCGTGCTGTCGTTCTTCAGGTGCTGGGCGCACTGCATCAGGCATCGCGTCACGTCAAGCCGATCGTAGTCGCGCTCGCCGGGGCGACGCACGTCGAACACCAATGCCGTGTCGCACAGCCAGGGCTGGGTGACAACGATGTTGATGCCCGCATTGTCGGGGTCGAGGGCCACGAGCTGCTCGGCGCCGATGACGGTGCGTCCGGGGGCCAGCCGCGTCCAGCCCAGCCACCCCAGCACGGCCACGGCAGCCACAAGCAGCGTGACATGGACCGTGCGTTGGTTAATCACAATGGTCATAATGGTGGTTTGGTTTTGGGTTTTCGTTTTTCTGGCTGTGGGCCAGGGTGGGTTGCTCATTTTGCTCGGTTAGACTGCAAAAGCCGTGCCAAAGTTTAATCCCGATTTGCTGAACGTCCTCAGGAACCTTTTTTTGTAGGAGTGATGATTTCAAATCACGCTTCATCCCGGGCTAATTGCAAATAATTTGCATTTGCGCTCAACTTGCAGTAGTGTTGCGCTTGCGCAAAGTTACGCTGCGCATAGGAAGCGCAAAATCAAATTCGTTCCTTATTTGTTTTGCGCTTCGCTCGGTTTGCAGTAATTTTGCACAATGGTTGTGGCTGTGCTGTTTTGTCGGCACGCGACGAACCGCTGATTTATAATTGCTTAACCAACGATGCAACTCGATTTTGTGACATGGACGATGAGTCCGAATCTGATTGACGGCCCGGTGACGGTGCGCTGGTATGGCTTGATGTTTGCCATCGGGTTTTTGTTTGGCTACGAGGTGGTGAGCCGCATTTTCAAGCACGAGGGTGCTCCGGAGCGCTGGCTGGGCACGCTGTTCATCTATGTGGTGGTGGCCACCATTGTGGGAGCCCGACTGGGACATGTGCTGTTCTACGACTGGAGCTACTACAGCCATCACCTGGGCGAGATTCCCAAGGTGTGGGAGGGCGGCCTGGCGAGCCACGGCGGCACGGCGGGCATCCTGCTGGCCGTGTGGATGTTCAGCAGGTGGGTCACCAAGCGGCCCATGCTCTGGACGCTCGACCGCCTGGTGGTGCCTGTGGGACTGGTGGCCGCGCTCATTCGCATCGGCAACCTCATGAACCACGAGATTTACGGTGGCCCCACCACGGTGCCCTGGGCATTCAGCTTTGTGGAAAACGTGTCGCAATGGATGCAGGGGGCCGCGCCGGTGTTCACCGCACCCAGTCATCCCACGCAGCTCTACGAGGCCGCTTGCTATCTCGTCACCTTTGGCATGTGCATGTGGATGTATTGGCGGCGCAATGCTCAGGAGCGCGAAGGGCTCATTTTCGGCACGTTCATGCTTGGCATCTTTGTGCCGCGTTTCCTCATTGAGTATGTCAAGAATGTGCAGGAGCCGTGGGAGGTGACCATGCGCCAGTCGTGGGGCATCGACCAGGGTCAGCTGCTGAGCATCCCGTTCATCGTGCTGGGCATTTGGCTGGTGGTGCGCGCACTGCGCCGGCCACGCGTGAAGCTCGAATATCCCAACCGCTTTGCCGAGGAGGCCGACAAGAAGTGAGGCTCGCTGTTGGATAGAATAAAACGAGAGGATGACTTCATCAAGTCATCCTCTCGACATTTCCACGCGGTGCGTACAGGACTCGAACCAGCGACCTCCTGCGTGACAGGCAGGCATTCTAACCAACTGAACTAACGCACCATTTGGAATGAGTGCAATCGGTGTCCCTCAATTGCGGGTGCAAAGGTACAGCCGATTTTTGAACTGTGCAAATTTTTTTCGAAAAAAATGCGTTTTTGCGGTGAGATTTCGTTTAATGGGCTCTGAATCCGCACGAAAATGCCTGATTCCTTGCCCCGCCGGGCAGACTTAGAACGAGGGGGTGTACTGCGTGGCGTTGCCGTCTTTACCCAGCTTGTAGCCGTAGTAACTCTCTTTGTGGCGCTTCAGCAGGTCGAGAACTTTGTCTTTAGATGTGGTGCCTAATGAGATAAAGGAGCTGGAGTTGTTAAAACTGCCGCCGGTGCTCACTGCTCCCGCAATGGCTCCGCTCATGCTCACGTTGTAGCTGTCCAGGGTGAGCTCCTCTGGTTCGCGAGGTTCGATAACAACCTTGAAGGCCAGTTCGGCAGGGAACTTCGTACTCGACACTCTTTTGGTCCACGTGGTGCCGCTGGTCACCACATCGTTCTTGAGCTCGCCGTTGTCGCCCTTGTAGTAGATGTTGACGTGCTTGGCGGCATTGAAGAAATCGGTGCCGAAGGTGATGGTGTAGGTGCCGGTGGCCGTGGGGGCCTGTTGAGGCTCATCGTTGTCGCTGCCGCAGGCGGTCAGCATCGTCATGCAGCAAAGCAGTGCTGCCAGATAAAACATTGTCTTTTTCATTGTTGTGAATCTTTTTAGTTATAGTTGTTTGATTATTATGTTTCTGGTGTGTAACGGACATGGTGCTACATCTTTTCGCCATAGAGCAGGTCGCCGGCATCGCCCAGACCGGGCACGATGTAGCTGTGCTGGTTGAGTTGGTGGTCGATGTCGCAGGCCCAGATGGTGGTGTCCTCCGGCAGGCGCTGTTGCAGGAAATCGATGGCCTGGTCGGTGGCGATGATGCTCACCACGTGCAGATGCGCCGGGGTGCCGTGGGTGAGCAGGGCACGGTAGGCCAGTTCCATCGAGGACCCGGTGGCCAGCATCGGGTCGGCGATGATGAGGGTCTTGCCCTGCAACGGCGGACAGGCGACATACTCGATGTGCACGTCAAACTCGTCGCTGCCGGGGCGGTACTGGCGGAACGCACTCACAAAGGCATTCTCGGCATTGTCGAGGTAGCTGAGCATGCCCTCGTGCATCGGCAAGCCGGCACGGAGTATGGTGGCGAGCACCACGGGGGTGTTGAGCACCTGGGTGGTGGCTGTGCCTAAGGGGGTGACGGTGGAGGTGCTTTGGTACGACAAACGCTGGCTCACCTCATAGGCCAGGATTTGCCCCAGACGGTGCACATTGGCGCGGAAACGCAGACGGTCGCGCTGCACATGCGCGTCGCGCAATTCAGCCATGAAATGGCTCACAAGCGACGGATGGTTGCACAAGTTGATGATTTCCATATGATGGGTTAAGGGTGATGAGCTTGTGGCCCACTAAATGAAGGTGTATCAAAAGTTTGATCATTAACAACAAATGAAGCAAATGCAATAAATATCGAATTTACAAGTCGCTGTCAATCAATTATTTGTGAAATTTTAATTTGTTTAATTTGTTGTTCCTTTTTAATTTTGATACACCTTCACTTTTCTAAGCGTCGGGCTTTGTTCTCGGTTCTTTGTTCTCGTTTCTCGTTAACGCGGCCATCAGCCGCACCAGGGTGCGGCTCTACTCGTGCGTTAGCCATCTCGCATCTCGCATCTTGCATCTTAAAAAGTATTGCTCGGCTTTTTTCGCGGTCGCGGGTGAGCTGTTGGCGCAGCTCTTCGATGCTGCCGAGCTTGAACTCCAGGCGCAGGAAACCGATGAAGTCGAGCGCGATGGGGTGGCCGTAGATGTCGCCGTCGAAGTCGAAGATGTTCACCTCAATCGAGAGCTGCATGCCGTTGTCGAGGGTGGGGCGGGTGCCCACGTTCACCATGCCCTGATGCGTGCTGCCATCCAGGTGCACAAGCACGGCATAGGCTCCGTTGTGCGGCAGGATGAGCGTAGGGTCGATGTTGCCCACGTTGGCGGTGGGAAAGCCTATGCCACGCCCGTTGTGGAAACCATGCACCACCGTGCCGGCGAGGCGGTAGGGCCGTCCCATGCAGTGCATGGCATCGCTCACCTTGCCAGCGGCAATCAGTCCACGCACGATGGTCGAACTCACTGGGGCATACTCGCCCAGGTATTCAGGGGCCTTGACCACCGTCACACCCACCTCTTGCCCCAGAGCGGCATATTCGTTCAGCGGCATAGGCTGGTCGTGGCCGAACCGGTGGTTGTAGCCCACCACAAGCGTGCTCACGCCGTAGTGGTCGTGCAACCGTTGCATAAAGGCCTGACTGTTGGTGTCGGCCAGCGTGCGGTCGAAGTCGAGCACCAGTAGCTCGTCGGGTTGCAAGGCTTCGATGGCTCGCAGACGGTCGTCGAGCGTCTGGAGCATGCGCACCGGCGCGTCGCTTGCGCTCAGCACATGCTGGGGATGACGGTTAAAGGTCACCACCAGCGAGCGCAGGCCGCGTGACCCAGCCTCCTGCTTCAGAGCCTCGACCAGGGTGGCGTGACCCAAGTGCACACCATCGAACATGCCAATGGTGGCCACGCGGGTGTCCATAGGCAAGCGGGCGGTGTCACTGAGGCGTTGCATCGTGGGGCAGGTGCTTCTTGATGATGCGCATCGTGTCGTTGCAAAGCTTGATAAACACGTCGCGGTTCTTGAGCATCGTTGATGTCTTGATTTGCTTGTCGCGTCCCTCAAAGATAAACCCGTGTCGTTCGACTCCAATGCTCGCATGGTGGGAATCACGCCGGCTTCGGGGTCGGGAAGGGGGTTGACCAGGTAGTCGGCGGCGCGGTCGAGCCAGCGGTGCAGAGCCAGCACGCCGGTCTTGATCACACCGGGGTTCACGCAATTCACGCTCACGCGACCGGTCTTCATCACCGTGCTCATGTAGATGGAGAACAGGGTGAGGGCCAGCTTGCTTTGGGCGTAGGCACCGATTTGGGTGAAATGCGACACAGCGGGGAACTCATAGGGCAGCGAGGCCAGGTGGCGCGAGATGGAGGTGGACAGGATGATGCGTCCGCCCTCAATCATAAGCGGGTAGATGGCCAGCGAGAGCAGCACGGTGCTCAGGAAGTTCACCTGAATGGTGTGCTCGTAGCCGTCGGGCGAGATGCGGCTATGGCGCGGCAGCGTGCCGGCGTTGTTGATCAGGGCCGCCACGGGGCGGTTCAGCGCCTTCACACGCTCCACAAAGTCGTTCACCATCTCAAACGAACTCAGGTCGAGCAGCAGGCACTGCACGTCGCTGTTGCGCGTCTTGGACTTGAGCTTGTCGGCAAACGCTTCTGCTTTCTCCAAATTGCGGCAGGCAAGCACCACTGGCTTGCCCTGCTCGGCCAGACGGCGCGAGATAATGCTGCCCATGTTGTCGGTGGCTCCCGTAACTATATACACGGCTTTGCCACTCAATGTCGATGTGTGGTTGTCGTTGTTCATCGATGTGTGATTAGGTTTTCAAGTGCAAAATTAGTGCATTTTATTGATTCCCCTTGCCGATGAATTGATAATTAATGTGAAAGAACACGATGTCGAGGCCGTAACGTCGGCCAATTGCACATTTGGTGCCACTGTCGCTTCGCTCAACTGTGGCGGAGAAGGGCTGTTTTTGCCATTTTGAAGGACAGAAATGCATCTTCAAGTGATTTTTTTCGATTATGAATGAATGGTTTGCGAAATTATTTGTAACTTTACGGCCTCAAAATCTATCGACCTATGTTAGTGACTACGCATTTCCATGATATTCATTTGCGTGCAAATCGTCTGTTGGCCACCTTGTTGATGGTGGTGATGTTCAGTGCATGGCTGTCGCCCCGGTGCGTGGCACAGGACTGCGACGACGACAGCACGCTGGTGGGATGGCTGGGCGTTCCTGGCCCCAATCGCGTCTATGCCGATGCCAATGCCCTGCCCAATGGCGTGAATTACCTGCCAGCACCGCCCGACACCACCGCTGCGAAGTTTATCGACGACTTTGCCCAGTGGCAGTGGGGCAAAGACGTGCGACCCACCAATCGCGGCGCGCAGGCCAGCCGTGAGTCGCAGTATGGCCTGAACCGCCTGGTGATCATCATGAGCCAGGTGCTCAAGGTGTCGATGACTGGCACGCGCACACCCAAGATGATCACACTCATCTATCAGGTGGGCGAGACCGGCTCCAAGAGCACCCAAAAGGCCAAGCTCAACTATCAACGGCGCAGGCCCTTTGAGCAGATGGGTGAGCACACCTGGGGCATGTATGACGACGAGGACGAGCTGCGCGGCAACGGCTCCTACCCATCGGCACATTCGGCTTTCGGATGGGCCGTGGGACTGGTGCTGGCCGAGATGTTCCCCAATTTTCAGGACACCATCCTGAGCCGGGCGTTCCAGTATGGCGAGAGCCGCGTGATAGTAGGTGCCCACTGGCAAAGCGATGTGGAGGCTGCACGCCTCACCGCCGCTGCCGCTGTGGCGCACATGCACCGCAGCCCGCAGTTTCTCACCGACTTCGAGGCGGCTCGTCAGGAATATTATACCGTGCGTGGCATTTCCCCGTTCGACGTGAGCGACGTGGGCTTGCCCGATGGCAAACGCTTCCTGGAGCAACCCATCAACGAGTCGAGCCCGCGCTTTTTTGCCGACATAGCGCAATACTGGCAGGCCAAGACCGAGCGTGACGGCGAACGGGGCGCACAGGCCATCGACGATGCCGCGTGCACCACTCCCGAGTCGTTGCTCGAGACCTTTGGCACAGCCACTGGCGAACGCTACACCGAGGAGCTGCGTCCGGCACTCTACGACGTGGTGCGCCTGTCGCAGTCGGCCCTGGTCGAGGCTGCCGAGCAGCTGAGCGCTCAGTCGCCCGTGAGGCCGCGCCCGTTTGTCCGGGTGGGTGAGCCGCCGCTCATGACCACCGACTCGGCCACCACTGCCGCCTCGTGCTACCCCTCGGTCGATGCCACCGTGGCGTGGGGAGTGGCACTGCTCCTGGCCGAGATCATGCCCGAGCACCAGGAGGCCGTCCTCAAGCGCGGCCATGAAATGGGGCGCAGCCGCGAAATCGCCGGATATGCCTATGCCAGCGATGTGCAGGCCGGACGTGCGCTGGCTAGCGCGGTGGTCGCTCGCCTACACGCCATGCCCGAGTTTGCCCTCGTGTTGGCCAATGCGTGCACCGAACACGACACCGACCCGCTGGTCACACCCGTGCAGGATTTGCTCGAGCAGTCGGCGGCTTTCCCCGACGGATGGTTCTCCATCACCGGACAGCAATTAGGTGAGGAACCCACCGAAAAGGGAATATATATTCACGCTGGACAAAAGGTGGTGAAGTGACGCTGCCGCTTTGCGTTTTTGTAACACGGCTGTAATATAGGCGCGGCAGCTAGCCGCTTGGCTGATAAAAAATGCCGTTTTGTTGAAAGCGGTGAATTTTTATGGCATTAACACTTGCGTTTTCTATCAGATGATTCTAATTTTGGGGATTGAAAATTGTGGATGTTTGGCGGAAATAAATAATTATTCGCGATTTTCAATATTTCGGATTTTGAATAAACGACAAGAATAGTAGCAAATAGCATAAGAATGGTTTTGAAATAATAGGAATTGTTAGTGGTATTTAAATGTACAAAGTGATAGTTTTGGAAAGTTGCTAGACTGTGAAGTTAGGCAGCTTTTTTTGTGCCCGCAAGCCCGTGTAATTCGGCTCAGCCGCATCATGACTCGCCACTTGCCTCGCACTTTTGTCTGTTTATTCCTTCAGTGTCAAAATGCGAATTACGTCAATTAGGCGAATTTCACGAATTTAGGAAGATGATTGGAAGATGAAATAATTAGCGTAATTCGTAAAATTAGCGTAATTCGCATTGAAAATTGCCGCCATGCAGCCTCCACCTGCTTCGCTCATCAGCCGCATCATGATGCGGCTCTACATGACTCGGTCAGCGCATCTGCAGGCCCTACATGACTCTGCTATCAGCCGCATCATGATACTGCGATGATTCCTTAATTCTTGACCATCTTGGTTCTTGACTCGTCCATCAGCCGCATCGATGCGGCTCTACTGGAGTCGGGTATCGTGTGCGCAACAAAAAAGCCCCTCCTAGGAGGGGTTTGGGGAGGCCTTGAAGTCTTGAGTCTGTCGTGTCAATTCACCTGCACAGGGATGCCGGTTTCTTGCTGAATGCGTTGCCCGATGGCTTTGAGCTCGTCGATAGGCACTTGTTGCAGCTGCTCGGCAGGCGTTTTTCGGTCGATGGAGTAGAGCATCACCTCGCGCGGGGCAATCTCGCGGTAAGCGGCGATGAGGGCGTTCACTTCGGCCTCGGTGGTGTTGTCGATGTGCTGTCCGTTGTAGTCGCCGCGCAGCATCATCGTCTGCACGATGCATTGCCCGTCGAATGCCTTCAGGTCGGTGATTACGCCTTCGGGGATGATGTTGGGCGAGGTGGGGCGATTCAGGGCTCGCATAGTGGCGGCGATGGCCGAGTCGAGTTTGAGGATGTTGTTATCCACCAGTCGCAGTGCCTGAGCCACTTGCGGCTTGCCAGCCATGGTGGCATTGCTCAGCACGCTCACCTTGGCCTGCGGGAAGTAACGGTCGCGCAGCAGCAGCACGTCGTGCACCACTTCGGCGAAGTGGGGGTGCAGCGTGGGCTCGCCGTTGCCCGAAAAGGTGATTACATCGAGGCCCTGACCCTCGGCCTGCATGGCTTCTAGCTTCTTTTTCAGCTGTCGCTTCACACCCTCGCGGCTGGGGATGCCGTCGCGTCCCGGACCTTGCGCGTTGAACCCTGCCTCGCAATACAGGCAGTCGAACGAACACACCTTTCCATCGTTGGGCATGAGGTTGATGCCCAACGAGATGCCCAGTCGGCGGCTATGGATGGGGCCAAACACAGTGCTGTGGAATAATACGGTTTGCATGATTTTTTAGGGGGATTAGGGTTTTTGTTGCTGTTTTTAGGGGGAGGGCAACAGTTGTTGATAGAGCTGCAAGTGCTGTTTTGCTATGGTTTCGAGCGCGAAATGCTGCGCCACCCAGTTGTGCTGTGCTTCGCGCTGGCGTTCGTTGAGGACTGCCCAGGCGAGTCCTTCGGCAAGCGACTCGGGCCGCAGGTCGGCGGTGATGTAGCCGTTTTTCCGGTGGCTCACGATGTCGGTCTGTCCGCCCTCGCCGGTGGTCACGGCCACACAGCCGCATGCCATGCCCTCGATCAGGGTGAAGCCAAACGATTCGAAGTCGCTGGCACACACCACAATGTGGGCGTGGCGGTAGATTTGCTGCAAGTCGGTGACGTAGCCCAGATAGGTGTACGGAATGGGGATGCTGTTGAGCAGCGAGTGGTCGCGCAGTGAGCCATACAGCACCAGGTGGAGCCGCCGAGCCACATCGGGCTGGTTCTGGGCCAGCCAGTGCAGCGCGGCCGTGAGGCGATCGAAGCCTTTCCCCGGCGTGTCGAGGCGCGCCGCACCCATCACCGCCACTTTCCGGTCCGGCTCCACCTGCCACGGGTTGCCCGTGAGCGAGGTGTGGGCGAACTGCGACACGTCGATGGCATTGGGAATCATCCTGATGCGCGCATCGCCCATCAACGCGCTCTCGCGGCACTTGCGCTCGAGCCAACGGCTCACTGCCACAAAGGTGATGGGGCTTTGTGCATACAGGTCGCGTTTGCGCTGCCAGGTGCGTTGCGCCAGCCGGCTGCCTGATGGCAGCAACGGGCACGCCTCGCAGCTGCTGAGGAACTCCTCGCACGTGCCGGCATGATGGCACACGCCGGTGCAGTTCCACATGTCGTGCATTACCCACACCACGGGCTTGCCCAGACTGGCGATGTGCCTCACATCGCCCAGCGAGAGCATCGCCTGGTTCACCCATCCCAGCACAATCACGTCGGCCTGCCCGACCCATGGGTGCTTGGTCAGGTTCACGCCATGTGTGGCGGTGTCGATGAGGAAGAGCGTGCGACGTCGCAGGCCGTTACGCAGGAAGATGCCACCGCGTTCGGCAAGAAACCGCCAGCGATTCATGGCCTTGCTCCCCACCGCTTGCACGCGGTCGCTGCCCGTGCGGCGGTCGAGCACCAGCATGCGTGCGTCGGCCCCCGCTTTCAACAGGCCGAGGCACAGCCGGGCCGAGGCAATGGCTGCCCCGCCCAGTGCGTCGCTGCGGTTGATGATCACCACTTTCATCGCCTGGCGGTTGGGACCCAAGCGGGTCACTTCACTTTCTCGAGCTGTTTCTGGACCCACTTTTTGGCTCCTTTCACCACTTCGCGCTTGGCCGTGGCGGCCAGACTGTCGAGTACTTCCTGTGCAATACTCGAGTCGTCCTCGATGGCGGTGGAGTCGTCTTCGATGGGTTCGGCCAGATAACTGTCGTCGTCTTCCTCAATCACGGGGTCGGATGGCGGTGGTATCACCTGTGGCTTCGGGGCCGACGAGGCGTTGTCGTTCAGTCCCAGCTCGCCCTTGATGGCATTAAGAAGGAACTGGTCCACATCCTCTTTGTTGAAGGTGAATACATGGCCCAGCACGCCCAGCGAGATGGTGCGGGTGTTGTCGCCCATGGTGATGCGGCCCAGCGAGCATACCACATAGTTGTCGACATCCATGGTGCGGTCGAGCACCATCCTGATGCCGTGGCTCGAAAACATGTCCACAACACCGTTAACGATGGGGGCCAGCTCGCCGAGCGGACTGGTGATTGCGTGGGCTTTTTCGTTCAGCCACTCGCTCGACACATTGGCGACCTTGTCTTTGTGCTGTTGTGGTGTGGGGCACGTCACGGCCAGCAGGGTGACCACGAGCAGCAGGCACACCAAGGCCACAAGCCATTTCACCCCTGAGCGCGAGCGCGGCTGCTGTGGGGCGGGTTGCTCCATGCGCTGCCAGGCATCGGCGGCGGGCTGCGGCTCCGATTCGGGGGCCGCACTGGTGGCCGCATGACGCGGCGTGTGGGGCGGCGGCGTGGAATGCACATGCTGGCGGAACTCCAACTGTTGCAACAGCGGGGTGAGCTCGGCCACATCGCCAGCCTGCTGCCAGTCGGCCATGCCCTGCGTCCACACCTCGGTGTCGGGCGTAATGCCCAGCTCGGCCAGCTGCTCCAGCGTGAACGGACCACGCTGCTGGTCGGCAATGATAACGTAATACTCCTTCATCGTTTACTTAAGGTTTATACATTTACCCCTTTTAGACGTTTACGCAATTGAATCGTTTAAGTTGGGTTCAGTGAATTGTGCTGTGTTCAGTAGTTGTAGATGAGCTGTGCGAGGGTTTGCCCCACGGCTTTGAGGGTGGCGGTGTCGATGCACTCGGGCGTGTCGTGCGTGGTGTGCCAGGCGTCGAAGAACCCCTCGCCGCGCATGTCGATGATGTCGATGCAGGGTATTCCGGCGCGGTTGATGGGGATGTGGTCGTCGGTGACCGCTCCGCCCGGCGAGGTAACGAACATCGAGCCGTAGCCGGCTTCGCGGGCGGTGTCCCACACGAGTTTCGCAGCACTGGGAGCATACTGCGTGGAGAAATATTCGGGTGCAAAGCGTGCGCCAGCGGCTCCCACCATGTCGAGCAGGATGCCGAACACCGGCGCATATCCGGGCACATGTGGGTTGGCGGCCCAGTATTGCGTGCCCAAGGCCCAGCTGTCGTCGTCGCCTTCTTCACCCCAGTCCTCGGCATCGGTCATGAGCAGGTCCACGCCCACCTGCGGGTGTTCCTGGTGCATGAGGCGTGCCAGCTCGAGCATCACCGCCACGCCGCTGGCGGCATCGTTGGCCCCCATCACCGGGTCGCGGCGACGGGCCGGGTCGGGGTCCTGGTCGGCCCACGGTCGGCAATCCCAATGGGCCACGAGCAGGAGGCGCTGTTCGGCCTGCGGGTTCACCACGCCCACCAGGTTGGTGATGTGTAGCTTTGTGCCGTCGAATGTGGTGACTTGGGTTTGCTGTGTGTGCACGGTGTCGCACCATTGTGTGAGACGCTGTTGCAGCCACTCGGCACAACGGCGGTGAGCCTCGGTGCCCGGCACGCGTGGACCAAAGGCGCACTGTGCACCAACATGTGCCATGGCACTGTCGGCGTTAAAGGTCACCTGCCGTGCCGCTGGCTGGCTGCTGGCAGCCGGTGTGGCGGCCTTGTCGCCGGTGCTGCCGCAGGCGGTGAGGGTGATGGCCGCCGAGGCCAACAGGGTGATGGCTAAGGAATTCATCATAAAGGGGGAGATGTTGTGATGTGAGATGTGACTATACCACAAAAGCACACCCACGATTGCGTGAAACGCGGTGTGTGTGCGTTGTTGGGTTTAGTAAGGGGCAGCTGTTGCCCGATTACTGCTTATTTGGCCGGAGCTTGCTGTGCGGGAGCCTGCTCGCCGGCAGCCTGCTCAGCCTCGCCACCTGTGGGGAAGCTCGGAGCCTGGGTCTCGGTCTGGTTCAGCTTCTTGATTTGTGGACCGCCCTCGACCATCGTGGGCGACTTCACGAAGGCAGTGGCAATGCTCAACACGCAGATGAAGGCTGCCAACGCCCAAGTGGCTTTTTCGATGAAGTCGGTGGTCTGCTTCACACCGGCAAACTTGTTATAGCCGCTCATATTCGAGGCCAGACCGCCACCTTTCGACTTCTGAATTAAAACAACGCCGACCAGTAAAATCGACGCAATAAGGATAAGAATTGCAAATACTGAGTACATTTTAACTTTTATCGTTAGTATTTTGTTTATTTTCTAACCACACAAGTTTCCTAAGGAAACGAATTTGGTCTGCAAAGTAAATACTTTTTTCTGGAAAATTCAAACTTATGTTTTCAATAATTTCAAGAGCCTGCGAATATTTTCTTCGTGCGATATACATTTTGGCAAGGCTTTCCGACAGCATGGAGTCGTCGGTCGAGGGGCCGGCTTGTCCCACTTGTGCGTCGGCGATTTCCTGTTTCTCGCTGTCGTCGATGTGCTGTTTTGCCGCTCCGGCAGCTGCCTGTTGCGCTTGTTGCTGGCTTTGCTCGATGAATCGGTTGATGCGCTCGTCCTGCTCATCGTGTGCCGTGTCGTGAGTGCCACCTTGCTGGCGTTCCTGCGCGGCAAGCACATCGGCATAGTCGGGCGTGGGGTTGAAGATGGCGCTCTCGATGGCGGCAATCTCCTTGGGGCTGCTGTTGCCGTAGTTGTCCAGAAACTGGTCGATGGTGGTGTCGGTGCTGGGCGTGGCGGGAGGTTGCTCATCGGGGTAGAAGTGGGCAAACTGCTCCATGCCCTCGCCCAGCAGCATGGCCAGCGTGCGGCGGTCGGGCGAGGTGATGGCCAGCCGGGCGAGTTGCTCCTCGCGATTGGACACCGAGGCGTTGCGCATGAGGTAGAGCTGAAGCGGCAGGGTGAAGTAGGGGTAGGCCGCCTGCATGGCATCCACCCACGCAGCCGTGACCGGTGCCTGAGGGTCGGACAGCAGATGCCGCAGCTCGGTAATCATTTCCTGTTTCGTCATAGCTTGCATTACATATAACAATATCTAATACACTTGATGCTCAATCACCAGTCGCCTATGGTGGCGTTGAAGATGAGGTCGGTGAGGTCTTTGCTGATTTGGTCGCACAGCTCGTCCTGCACGTCGGAGAGCATCTCGCTGCTGGAGAAGTCGCGGTAGGCACTGAAGGTGAGGTCTTTCGACAGAGCCTCGTTGCGGTTGTTGGTGTATTTCACGCGCACGGTGATGGTGAGACGCGTTTGGCTGGCATAGGCATCCTCGCCCACGGCTTGGGGCGAGAGGCTGTAGCCCGTGATCTCGCCCTCCATGTGCAGGTCGCTGTTGGGGCTGTCAATCACGTGCAAGCGCGTTTGCTGCGCTATCATGTCGGTCAGGCGGTTCTCAAACAGCTGCTGCAGCGGCGGATAGACCAGTGCGGCGCGGATGGGGAAGTCGCCCAGCGAGATGGTGCGGTACACGCTGTAGTCGATCGACGCACCATTGAACGTGTAGCAGGCTGTGAGCGTGAGCAGCAGCCATGCCATGCCGAGTGTAACCAAGCGTTTCATCGTCGTTCAAGGCCGTATTGCTTAATTTTGCGGTAAAGCGTGCGTTCGCTGATTTTCAGCTCCTTGGCGGTGCGTTTACGCCGGCCGTTGTTGCGGTATAGGGCCTCCATAATCACTTCACGCTCAGTGTCTTCGAGCGACTTGATATGCTGCTCGCTGTGGTCGTGGGTGGGGTTCACCTCTAGGGCAGTCACCTCGTCGATATGGCTTAGGTCGCGGATACCATGCTGATGGCCGCTGTTGCGCTCCAGGTTATGGGGTTCGGCCTGCACCCATTCCGCGTTGTCGTAGGCCTGCTGCTGACCCGAGGGCAGCTGGTGCATGGGGCGTTGCAGCTCGTTGACATGGGCACTCACGCGTGGCACCGACTCGCCACCGCCCAAAGCACCCTTCAAGCCCTCAATCTCGTGCTGCAGCTGCTTGATGAGCATGAAGATGAGTTCGCGCTCCTTGGTGTAGTCAAATTTTCCGTCATCGATGTTGGCGGGCAGCTGAGGCCTGCCGCCGTTGCGCAGGTATTGGTTGAGCACGTTGACGTCAACCAAGGTGCCGACCTCGAAGAGACCTATCTGCTGGGCCACGTTGCGCAGCTCGCGCACGTTGCCTGGCCAGTGGTAGGTTTGCAGCCGCTGTTTCGCGTCGTCGGTGAACCTCGTCTCGGGCAAGTGGTTGGCATCCTCGTATTCGTGCAGGAATTTGCGCATAAGCAGATGCACATCGTGGTCGCTCTTATCCTGTGAATCTGGTTCGTAACTGCGGTCGCGCAGCGGGGGCACGACAATCTCGACGGTCGACAGGCGGTAGTAGAGATCCTCGCGAAAGCGGCCCTCCTTCACGGCGAGTTCCATATTCTTGTTGGTGGCGGCCACCACGCGGATGTTGGTTTTGCGGGGCGTGTTCTCGCCCATGCGTATAAACTCGCCGCTCTCGAGCACGCGCAGCAGGCGTGCTTGCGTGCTCAGGGGCATCTCGCCCACCTCGTCGAGGAAGATGGTGCCGCCGTCGGCTTCCTCAAAGTAGCCTTTGCGGTCGCTGATGGCATCGGTGAAGGCTCCTTTCTTGTGGCCGAAGAGCTCGCTGTCGATGGTGCCCTCGGGGATGGCACCGCAGTTCACGGCGATATATTTCTTGTGTTTGCGCGGACTGTTGTCGTGGATGATTTTCGGGAAAAACTCCTTTCCGGTGCCGCTCTCGCCCACCACAAGCACCGAGAAGTCGGTGGGGGCCACACGCAGGGCGCGGTCGATGGCGTTAATCAGTAGAGGCGACTTGCCAATGATGGAGTATTTGAGCATTACACTCTGGATGCGGTTGTTGTTAGTGTTGGGCATGATGGAATTAAGTTTTAAGGGTTAGATGATGTGTAATTAATTATTTAGTGTAATTAGTCATAAGGGCAAAAGCCCTTCTACAGCGCACTGAATACTGACTACGGAAAACTGATCACTTCCACTTCTTCATTGCATAGGTTTGTTGCTTGAGGAACGTGCCCAGTTCTTCCGGGGTGGTGTGCTGGGCGATGGTGTCGGGCATGATGGGTTGCCCCACGCTCACACGGAAAGTGTCGCCCTTGCGCCTGAACACCTCGGCGGGCAGGCGCAGCGTGCGCAGCCGCCAGTCGATCATTCCCAGAATGGTGAACCACAGGCTGTTGTGTCCATGGAAATAGATGGGCACCACAGGCACTTTCATCTTTTGGATGATGCGCATCACCGAGGGTTGCCACTCGCGGTCCTCGATGTGCAGGCTGCGCGTGAACTTCGACACGGCACCGGCGGGGAAGAACCCCAGGGGATGCCCGTCGCGCACCTGCTTGATGGCGGCGGCAATGCCTTGCATCGACACGGCGCGCCGCTGCGGGTCGTTGCTCGCAAGCGCATCCACGGCGATGAAGTTGGGGCGCATGGCGGTGATATGGTTCAGCACCATGTTCACCATCACCTTGAAGTCGGGCCGATGCTCGCCCACGAGTTTGATGAGCATGATGCCGTCGAGCGCCCCGAAGGGATGGTTCGACACGGTGATATATCCCGAGTCGGCGGGCATCTGCTCCAGCACTTCGCGGCCACGCACCTGCATGGTGATTTCCAGGTCGTTGAGCAACCCCTGCACAAAGGGCACGCCGGGGGTGTCGAAGTTGTGGTCGTGAATCCAGTTCACCTTGTCCACCGCCAGCAAGCGCATCAGCCAGTTCACCAGACGAGGCTTGCCGTCGAAGAACGGCGCCATCTGGCGTATGTCGTCGTAGTCGAGTACGGTGCGTTTGATAGTCTCGCTCATGAGGTCGGTTTTCTAATTGGGTTGCAAAAGTACAAAAAAAAATGATGCATATGACAAAATGGCATATATTTTACTTTCTTTAACGTTTTGCCGTAACCTGCTTGGCTCGATGGGTGAAAGGCTGTTTTGGCGGTGAGTGCGAAAAATAATGGCTTTTTCTTGGCTGTGTGTGAGAAAATGCCTAATTTTACGCTGCATTTCTAAAAACGCATCAAATCTATGCCCACCGAGATTCAGTTACCCCCGCGCATCGACGGCAAAGCCCCTGCCGTGCTGCGTGATAGCAAGCAAATCACCATCATCGGAGCCAATGGCTCGGGCAAGAGCCGGTTCTGCACCGCGCTGATGGATGCCTGCCCCGGAAAGGCTTATCGCATATCGGCATTGAGGGCCTTGTTCCCCGTCAAGGAAGCGAACCCGCTGCCTGGGTCAATCAAGACCATCTTCGACCGCATGAACGAGGCCAGTCCGCAGGTGACCAACAATGCCGACACCGAGTTTGACCAACTGTCGTATGTGATGCTCATCGATGAGTTCCGAGAGTTGATGAACTTCAAAACCCATCGCCTGATGGGTGAATCCATGGAGTTTCCCAAGACCCGACTCGACACCGTGGTGCGTGTGTGGCAGGAGGTGTTTCCGAAAAACAAAGTGCTTCGCGAAAACGGCAAACTGCTTTTCACCACCGAGGGTCAAAGCGACACTTACCCATCGCTGCGGCTGAGCGATGGCGAAAAGGCTGTGCTCTATTATATCGGGGCGGTGCTCTACGCCATGCCCGATGCCGTGATACTGGTCGATGACCCCGAAACGTTTATCCACCACAGCATCATGCACACGCTGTGGAACGTGATTGAGGCCATCAGGCCCGATTGCACCTTTATCTACAACACCCACGATGTGGACTTTGCCTCGTCGCGCGTCGACAACCAGTGTGTGTGGGTCAAGGCTTTCGACCCCGAGCGGCATGCGTGGGACTATGAGGTGACCCCCACCAGTCAGGACTTGAGCGATGCCCTCTACTATGAAATCCTTGGCAGCCGCAAGCCCATCTTGTTTGTGGAGGGCGACGACCGCCACAGCCTCGACTCGCGCCTGTATCCGCTCATCTTCCCGGAATACACGGTGAAGCCGCTGGGCAGCTGCGACAAGGTGATTGAGTCGGTGCGGTCGTTCAGCGACCTAAGCTCGTTCCATCGCCTCGAGAGCCGGGGCATCGTCGACCGCGACCGACGAAGCGAACAGGAAGTGGACTACCTGCGGCGTCGCAACATCTATGTGCCCGATGTGGCCGAAATCGAGAACCTGTTCATGCTCGAGGGGGTGATACGTGCCGTGGCACGCAGCAAGCATCGCGACGAGAACTCGGTGGCTGGCAAGGTGATGCATAATGTGATGACGATGTTCACGCGCGAACTCAAGGCGCAGGCTTTGGAACACGTGCGACACCGCGTGAAGCGTAACGTGGAGATGCGCATCGACATGAAGTTCCGTTCAATCAACGATGTGGAGGAACACATGGTTGACCTCGTGCGCGAAATCAACCCACGAGGGATGTATGACGACCTGTGTCGCGAGTTCCACATCTATCTCAAGAATCACGACTATATGGCCGTGTTGCGGGTGTTCAACTACAAGCAGATGCTGGGCGATAGCAATGTGGCATCGCTGTGCGGTTTCCATCGCAAGGACGACTACCTGCGCAGTGTGTTCAACATCCTCAAGGGCGATGGCCCCGAGGCCAAGGCCATCCGTCATGCAGTGAAAGCCTGTTTCGGCCTCGGCGACGAGTAGGCGTGCATGGCGGGATACCACCGCATCGTGTCGCACAAAAAAGCAAGAGCCAGACAATTGTCTGGCTCTTGCTTTGCGCTTCAAGATGGACTTGAACCAACGACCCCATGATTAACAGTCATGTGCTCTAACCAACTGAGCTATTGAAGCATGTGAGCAGTTTATAGTCCTGTGCCCGGGACTTTGAGCGCTTCAAGATGGACTTGAACCAACGACCCCATGATTAACAGTCATGTGCTCTAACCAACTGAGCTATTGAAGCAGTCACACGTCGCGTTGAGCGAAATGCGGTGCAAAATTACGGCGACTTTTTGAACTGACCAAATTTTTTTCAAAAAAAATGCGTTTCTAGGCTTTTTTTTCTTCGAAGCGGCATTTGAAGAGGCGCGAAATGCAGATTTGTGCCCCATTGCGGCTTGTGATTTTTGAGTCCGTAGTGGCCGGCTTTAACGAGGTCACATGCCGCTGCACGCATGCCTTGGCACGACTCGCTTGTCCGGCCTCCCCCTCACTCCACATGTGGGGTTTGGGGAGGCCTTTTCTTTTCACACCACCCCAGCAGCTCTCGCATCAGTCGTGCGTTAGCCATCTTGGTTTTCAGCTCTCACCTCTTCAGCATGGTGCTGATGATGGCGTTCACGTCGTCGATGTCCACGCGTCCGTCGCCGGTCACATCGTGCCTCACATCGGGGCTGGGCGGTGCGAGCAAGCGGCTGATGCACGCGTTCAGGTCATCGATGTCAACGGCTCCGCTGCGGTCGAAGTCGGCCGCCTCGCAGCCGCCGTTGTCGTAGTGCTGGCCTTTGTAAATCACGTTGCCGTCGGCATCCTCGACATGGCGCAGCGAACCTGCGCATCCGATGACCTCTGTGTCCATCATGCACGTGCCGAACGGTGACAGCAAATCCCCGTTTCCGTCAATGCCGATTCCCTCCACAAAGTGAATGCCCCTCCAGTCGTAGGCGGCGCACTGGTGGCCGCTGACGGTGACATCTCCCGCCGGCTCCAGGTTCTCGTCGGCATAGAAGTAATAGAGCAGGTATTCCTCTCCTTGACAGTAGTTCTCAAAATTCCAGTAGTCACCATAGAATTCCCACCATGCATCTTCGTTGATCATGGGGCCGGTCACATTCACATTGCGGATGGCGTAAACGTAGTGGTTGCCATAAATGGTGGTGTCGCGAGCAAACCCGATGGGAATGGATCCGGAATAAGTGATCCACCCCCAATGGTTCAGGTTCACGTCTGCGGTGCGGAACGCTTTCTTGTAGCTCCTGCCGCCGATGACCGTATCGCCTCGGAACTCGATATAATAATTCCTCACAACAGTGGAGTCAAGCGTGGGTTCGGAAAGTCCGTCGTAGTTATAGAACTCCCAATCATCATAATACACCCACTTCACGCCCTCGCGCACCAGCGGCAGGTAGTTGCTGCCGGCCTGCGCCATGATACTGGAAAAAACAAGTACCAGCGAAAACAAAATAAGTTTGATGTTCGTGTTCATAATGCAATGGTTGTTTAGTTGTTTGTAAATCCATTCGCAAAGTTATGTAAAATATTTATAACATCAAATTACCCCCCCTATTTTTAAAACTTATTAATTTTGTTGGATGGTATTTATTAAATATTAAGCAAAAAACACTGATTGCCGACATGCTCAAACCGCTTGTCGGTGGGAATGGTAGCCAAGAGGGGATTTCGTTACGACTCCGAGGGGGTGTACTGCCCTCCCACGAGGTTGGGCGGCGCGGCCTGCTCAGCGACCGAAGCTGTGGGCGCGGCGGTAGTTGTTTGGCGACTGGCCCAGGTGCTTTTTCACGTATTTGCCGAAAAACGAGAGGTTGTTGAACCCCAGCTCGGCGGCGATTTCCTTGATGGAGCGTTCGCTGTAGAGCAGCATCTGCTTGATGCGTTGCACCATGCTTATGGCGATGAACTCGCTGGCGGTTTTGCCGCCACGCTGGCGGCACACACTGGTGAGATACTTGGGCGACACGCACAGCTTGGAGGCATACCAGTTCACGCTGCGTGAGCAGTGGGTGTTGTCGGCCACCAAGGCCAGAAAGTGGCGGAACAGCTTGTCGCCCTGACGCAGCATGTCCTGGTCGGCATCGGCTTGCAGGTGATGGTTCACGCAGTTAAGCAGGTCGAAGGCGTAGGCACGCAACAACAAACTGACCGACTCCCGGCTGTAGATGGTCTCGGGATGGGTGAGCTTGAAGTCGGCCAGTTCGTAGTATTTCAGCATCAGCAACACCTCGTCGGGCGTGAAATGAATCACCGGGTGCTCATAGATGTGCATGGCGGCATCGAAGATGCTCTTGTTGATGAAGTTGAACCCGATGTCGGGGGTAACAGCGCAAATCTTGCACATGAAGTCGGGCGTGTGGTGCACCAGGTCCACCACCGTCGCCGCATTGACAAACAACGCCTCGTGCTGGCACAAGCGGTGCAGCTGACTGTTGAGCCGCACTTCCAGCTCGCCTTGCAGGCAGAACACCATCGCAAGGAACTTCACCTTGAACACCCGCATCAAGTTGGGTGCGCTGGTGATGTTGTCGGCAAAGAACACCTCGCCGTCGTAGTAACGCGTTACGTTGGCATTGATGGTGGGCACGTCGTTGAAGTCGAGTTCCTTGATCATCGTGCAATGCAGTGGTTGGATGTGGTTGGATGTGTGGCGGCGGTTGTGCCGAAGGCTATTTGTAACACTCCAGGTAGATGTTGATGAGTTCCTCGCGGTTCAGGAATCGCGGGTCGAGGTCGAGCATGGCACCTCCGGTGGCGATGGCATTGTCGGCAAAGCGTTCGAAGTCGGCCATGGTGATGCCCCAGTCGCTGAGTTTCACGTTGTCGACGTTGCAGGAGCGCTTCATCACCTCCAGGGCATCGAGGAAGTCGCTGGGGCGTGCGCTCTTCACCTGCCGCATTTTCTCGGCCATCTTCATATAGCGTTTCATCACGTCGTTCTTGAACGTCTTGAAGTAGGCACCACTGATGGCGATGAGTCCGGCTCCGTGCGGCAGCTTGGGGTAGAATGCGCTCATGGCGTGCTCCAGGGCGTGCTCGCCGGTGCAGCAGCTGGTGCTCTCCACCATGCCGGCCAGCGTGCTGGCCCACGCCACCTTGATGCGTGCCCACATGTTGTTGCCGTCGGCAACTGCCACCGGCAGGTATTTATACAGCAGTCGGATGGCCTCTAGCGCATAGAGATCGCTGATGGGTGAGTGAGCTTGGCTGATGTAGCCCTCGGCAGCGTGGAAAAATGCGTCAAAGCCTTGATAGGCGGTGAGCATGGGCGGCACGGTGAGCATGAGCTCGGGGTCGACGATGGCCGTGTGCGGGAAGATGAACGGTGAGCCAAAGCCCATCTTTTCCTGGGTGTCGTCGTTGGTGACCACACCCCACAGGTCCACCTCGGTGCCG
>JAFYCU010000011.1 GCA_017545095.1 Muribaculaceae bacterium
CCGGTCACAGTGAATGTGGCCTGACCGTTGCTGCCCACGTTTACAGTACCGAAGGAGAGGCTAGTGGGGTTGGCGGTGATGGTGGGAACTGGAATCTCTGGCAAAGTTACCGTCTTCACATTGCTCCAAGCACTTTCAGTGGCCTGGGAAGTGTTGACGGGAACAGCTTTCACCTTGAATGTGTAGGTCTTGCCTGCCTCAAGGCCTGTTACGTTGTAATTTTTTGCTGTGATGCCAGTCTGGTTGAGCACGGTAGTATTTCCTTGCAACACTTGAAGCGTATAAGTGCAACTTACAGTTGGCGTATGCGTCCAAGTCGCAACAAACGATGTATACTGAACATCACTTGCATCAGCAAGCACAGGGGCAGAGAGCGAAGGAATCTGTCCCTTGATATACCAGAACGATGCTGAACCATCTGAATTTAGAGTAATTTCTGTCACAGGTTTGTTAACCGTTCCTGCACCTCCCGTTGAACTAGACAGTGAACCATTAGCACTCATGTTGGCTTTCATCGCCGGAGATGAAGTCGTTGTAAAGGCGTGATTGGTTTCACCATAGAGGTCTTTGTTTTCGTTGTTAGTACTCAACGAATTATCTGCCGGAATGATTGTCGCCAACTGAACAGATTGATTATTGACCGTGTTGGCAGTCCATCGATCAGCCACATAGGTGAAATGAGTAATCAGCACACCTTCATCGGCAATACAATAATCCCAACCTTGTTTTTTACGGTTCTCCAAAACCCAATACTCATTGGCATTCAAAGCGGTAATCTTGACAGCCTGGTCATTCTCAAGACTCTTGCTGTTAAACACAGGCAGGGTATAGTAAGTATTCTCCACTGGAGTGATATAATCAATCCAGCCCATGAAGTTTTTCTCATACGCACTATAACCAATAGGCGTATCACCATCGATAGTGATGCCGTTATAGCTACCACTGTTCATCAAGCTCCATCCTCCCATGCCGTAGTAGCCATAACGATAGGTGGTTTCATAGAAGTCAGGCAGGCCAAGGCAATGCGAAAACTCGTGGCAGAAGGTGCCGATGCCATCCATCGTTGTGCCGCTGTCGCTGCTGCCATTCACCTCGTTGAACACTGCAAACTTGTCAATTTTAGTGCCGTTACGGGTCACCGCACCGCTACCATCACCATAATAGGCTCCAGATGAAAGGCTCCATTGGCAAGGCCATACAGAACTAGGTACAGTCTGTGATGCTTGCGCTTCACCAACGCCAGCATATACAACGATGCACACATCAGCTTCGCCATCACCATCATTATCGTATTGGCTCCAGTCGATGTCATTGCCAGCTTTAGAAATGGCATCACCTACCATCTTTGCCACGCCTTTGTCATCGCCACTCGAGTTATTGCCTCCATAGGTGGCACGATTGCTGGGAAGTGTGTATATGCCATAAACATCAAATTGTGGATCATACAATCCATTGCTTTGGTCGACAAAATACTGACGCACACTTTTTGTTCCCAACGAAGTGTAGTGGGAAACAAACTGCGCCTTCGTGTTCGACATTGCCTTATCGGTGTACTGAACCAAAATGATGGGAACTCGCGGCGTTCCATTGTTAGGAACCTGAGTGGCACGGAGTGGTCCCGCTGGCGCACGCCGAGAACGCATCATTCCGCTACGTTCTCTACTTTCGATTTGAGCGGACACCGTGAGATTGTTACGGTTTGTTGCCAAGAACACCAACTCAGTGGCATTACGAGCACCTTCATTATGTGCACGCACACTGGTAATGCCATCAGGCAACAAATAATAGAGGTCTCCATCATCGCCAAAAGCAATAGTCAGACCATCAGTTGTAACAAAATTGTGATGAAACTCATCGCCTACAGTCTGCACTTGAATAGTAGTGCCATCACTTTGAGTAACACTCGTGAATCCAGGTTTAGCTGGAACAGCATGGCCCATAACAAAAAACAGGCCCAGCAAAAGGAATAACGATACCCTTTTTAAGGGTGGTGAAAAATAATGCATATAATTTAAGTTTATGTCGCTGAAAAGGCATCAGCTTAACAGCAATTGTTATTATTCTCGTTGAATATTTTTCTCAATTTCGGCTTTTTATCAATACTCTCGCTTGCACGGGTACTATTAAAATGCAAAATTAGCTATAGTTTGCGAGACAAGTACAATTTTTTGCTCTTAAAAAAGATTAAACTACCGATTTTTGTGGGGTCTGAGCGTTTACGGTGACACCTCACGTGCCATCCAAACCATCAGTCGCGCTGGGTGCGGCCCATCACGTAAACCACACCAAAAAGAGGGGCTTACCCAAAAAGTCCCATAAATCCCTAAAAATGTACTGTGCTCGCGCGAGAACCTGCAGGGACGCGGTCTGCCACGTCCATGAAACGAGAACTGGCGAGGGCTATTCAAAGCTTTCGATAAACCTCGGGACGGCATCGGTGGTGTTGTCACCGATGACAATGTGCGCAGCGGCGCGGACCTCGGGGACGGCGTTGGCGACGGCCACGGCCACATCGGCAGCCCGGAGCATGTCGAGGTCGTTGAGGTTGTCGCCGAAAGCCACCACACGGTCGGCCCCGAGCTGCGCGGCCAACTCTCGCATTGCAGCAGCCTTGGTGCATCCGTGGCGATACACTTCGAGCAACCCGGTGGCGGGGGCGAAGATGTCGTGGTAGAACATGGCAGTGCACGGCACCGTGCTGATGATGTCGCGGTGCACAAGGGCCAGCCGGTCATAGTCGTTCATGGCGAAGATGAGCAATGCCTCGTCGGAGCTGTCGGCATCGGCCTCGGCACCGAGTCGGAACCGCTTGATCCTCAGGTGCATGCGTTCTCGCACAAAGTGCTGCTCGTCATCGTTGAGCCTGCCGCCATGATGGGCCTCCAAGCGGTCGCCACGACGGCGATAGACAAACGGGTGCAAGTCGTGACTGGCAAATATGGCCTGCACCTGTTCCACCACATCGGTGGGCAGAGCCTGCGTACGAGTGAATCGGTCGGCAGCGGCGTCCCACCAGGCTGCCCCGGTCATGGTGAGCAGCGGCAGGCGCACATGCACCTGCTGCATGAGCGGCACCACGGTGGCGGGCGTGCGCGCCGTTGCCACCGTGAACAGGACTCCGCGCTCGTCGATGAGCCGGTTAAGCAACGCCGCGCTGGCCGCACTCACCCGCGAGTCGCGCCCAAGCAATGTGCCGTCCAAATCACTTACATACAAGGTTCGCATCGGAAGATTCACCGAGTTTTTGTCTGCAAAAATAGGCATTTTTGCCAACATGGAGCGTGCCTTGTGGCAATAATAATTGTTAATGACCGATGCTGGTAGATGATTAATCCGTAATTTTGCGGCATGAAATCGAGAGTGCTCACCAAACACCTGAAATATCACTTGCTGGCCTTTGTCACTGTGGTGGCCTGGGCGGTGTCGTTTATCAACACGCGTGTGCTACTCGATGCCGGCGTGCTGCCCATCGAGCTGTATGTTTACCGCTTCATCATCTCCTATGTGTGCCTGCTGGCGTGCTGCCGTTTCCGCGTGCACATCGCCCCTTGGCGCGACGAGCTGCGCATGGCCGTGCTGGGAGCTATGGGCGGGTCGGCCTACTTCATTGCGCAAAACGTGGCCCTGCAACACACCCTGGTGAGCAATGTGGCCATTCTGGTAGATACCAACCCGCTGTTCACCATCCTGCTGGCAGCGGTGTTCCTGCGCGAAGAACGGCTCACCTGGCCCAAGGTGGTGGGTTCGGTGGTGGCTTTCGCCGGTGTGGCGCTGATCACGTTCCGTGGCGGCTTTGTGTGGGGCGACGGCCTGCTGGGCGACTTGCTGGCGTTGCTCGGAGCGTTTGTGTGGGCCATCTACACGGTGGTGCTCAAGCGCATCAACAACCGCTACAGCACCATGGTAATCACTCGCAAAACGTTCTTCTACGGCATCGTCACCGCAATCCCGTTCATGCTATGGGAAGGCCACCCCACCCCGCTGTCGACCTGGCTGCGCCCCGACGTGCTGGGTCATTTGCTCTATCTGTCGCTGGTGTGCTCGATGGCTGCGTTCTTCGCCTGGGGCATCGTCACCAAGGGCGTGGGACCCATTGCCGCCAACAACTACCTCTATCTGGGTCCGGCCATCTCGATGCTGGTGGCCGCCATCGCCTTTGGCGAACGCGTGGGCGCACTGGGACTGCTGGCCTGTGTGCTCATCCTCGCCGGGGTGATTGTGGTGGAACGCCAGCACTTAGAACCCAATTTGAAATGCACTGAAAACAAATGAGTAAAACTACTGATATGTGATGAATAATAAGTTAGGAAAAATAGACACAAGTACATAAGCCCTCGACTGCGGTTGACAAAAGAGCATAAGAATCTTACCTTCAATGTGTTTTGTGCTTCTTTTATCCTCGCATGCCTCACTTAAATCAAGCACCCGATTTTTATTAAGTTTTCACATTTACTAAATTGACATCATGCTTATGTTTCTTATGGCAACCACAATCAAAGGCTTATGTTCGTATGTCTCTTTTAACGTCTTTTTTACACCACATCATTCCCGAATTTCATCTACCTTTGCCATATGAAACGCTACGAAGTCACATTCAGCTGCTACACGGGCAGCGAGAGCGCGAGCGACACCTTCCATTTTGCCGATGCGCAAGCGGCGCGTGACAAAGTGAGTGAGCTGCGCAACATGATTGAGCATAACTTTCTCACCATCTCGGAGGCCGAGATTGTTGACGAACCAGGCTTTTTCGGCATTCGCGACCCGCGCGACGGCTCGTTTGCCCGCGTGACCTTTGATGTGGACCTTTAAAAATCATTTGGGATGGAGCGCGATCGAACAGCAGCACCCGCTACGGGACGGTGGAAAAAGTTTGCCGGCGACTTAGGCATCTATGCCGTGGGCACGCTGGGAGCCAAGGTGCTCACGTTCCTGATGGTGCCGCTCTACACCTTTTTCGTCCCCAACCCGGCCGACTTCAGCTACTTCGACAACAGCCTGACGGCCACGTTCCTGCTCTCGGCTTTAGTCACCGTTGACCTGCGCGACGGTGTGTTCCGATTCTTGCTCGACGCCCCCGACGATGCCACGCGGCAGCGCGTGGTGACTGCCACCACGCGTGTGCTTGCACACCTGCTACTGGTGTCGCTGTGCGTGCTGATTGGGCTGGCCTGTGTGGTTCACATTCGCTACTGGCCATTAGTGCTGCTGTTGCTCCTCGGCATCATCGTGAACGATGTATATAGCCAGATGCTGCGCGGGTTGGGGCTCAACAAAGTGTTTGCCGGCATGGGGCTAGCTACGGCGGGGCTCATCGTGTTGCTGAGTATCGCCCTTGTGGGCTGGCTCCACATGGGCATTGCCGGCATCTTTATCGCCAACGCCGCCGCACGACTCTTGCCGGCATTGGTGGTGGAGTTGTGGTTGCGTCCAGCCAGCCGACAGGTGTCGTGGCACCTGCCTTGGCGCGACACCGCACGCACTCTGCTGCACTACACGCTACCCCTGCTGCCCACGGTGCTCATCTGGTGGGTGCTCACCTTTGGCGACCGCTGGTTTGTGCGGTGGTTCGTTGGAGCCGAGGCCAATGGCGTGTATGCCGTGGCCGCACGGTTGACCGGCGTCATCTACACGTTCACGATTATCATCCAGCAGGCCTGGCAGGAAACCGCCATTCTGCAATATGGCAGTGCCGACCGCGACCGGTTCTTCTCGCAGGTGTTTGCCGCATTCATTTATATTATCTCTCTGATTGCCATCGCCTTTGTTGTAATGCTTAAGTTATGCTACGGCTGGCTGGTCGAAGCCCATTATGCAACGAGCATCGACTACGTGTTTCCCATGGCCATGACGGCTGCACTGTTTTCGCTGGCCAGCTTCTTGGAAATGGGCTATCAGTGTGCCTGCGACACACGTCGTGCCTTGGTGCCCAGTGTGATTACGGGCATATTGAATGTGCTGCTCAACCTGGTGCTGGCGCCGCTCATGGGCGTGTGGGGTGTGATTGCAGCCTCGCTGGGCACCTTCTCCTTCTTGGTCATCTATCGCTACTTCGACACCCGGCGTTACTTTGCGCTTCGACCCGGCTGGCGTGTGCTGGTGCCTGTGTCGATGATGCTGATGGTGGGCGTTGCGGGCAATCTGTCGTTGCCCACATGGGTGTATATCGTGCTGGCCCTCACCGCACTGGGATGCACGTTGTGGTCGCTGCCAGCAAGAACCCGACAACTCATCAAGCAACTGCGGCAACTTGCAGGAGGTCACATAATAAAATAGACTGAAACGCGTTATTTATCTATTAACCACGCTCCACATGATGAAACGATATATCACCACCTTGTTGTTAGGCTTGTTGCTGCTGTCGTGCAGCACAGTGAAAGAGAACAATCTGGCCTATTTCAAGAACCTGCCGTCGGCATCCACGGGCACGCTGCCAGCCGGTGTGTCGCCCGAGCTCACCCTGCGTCCGGCCGATGAGCTGACGGTGACCGTGTCGTCGCTGGTGCCCGAGGCCACAGCGATGTTCAACGCACCGCAGAGCAATGCCGCCCGTAGCGGTGATGTGAGCACCACGCTGGCACCCCGGCTGGCCACCCATGTGGTGGACCAGCAGGGCTGCATCGAGCTGCCTGTGATTGGGCGGCTACACGTGGCAGGGATGACCACCGCACAGGTCGAAGAGACCATCCGCACCCAAGTAGCCGCACAAGTCAAAGATCCATACGTTCAAGTGCGCTTAGTTGGTTACTATGTGAATGTGATGGGCGAGGTGCGCCAGCCCAAGCGCATCACCGTGGCCCAGGAGCGCTACACCGTGCTCGATGCCCTGGCCGAGTGCGGCGACCTCACCGAGTGGGGCCAACGCGACGGCGTGGTGGTGATCAGGGAGCACAACGGCGGCAACGAATACTACCGCCTGAACCTGGCCGACACCCAACTCATGAACTCACCCGCATTCTTCCTGCAACAGAACGATGTGGTGTATGTGGAGCCAAACAAGATTAAAATCGACAACTCCAAGTATAACCAAAACAATGCTTTCAAGTTGTCGGTGATATCCACCGTTGTGAGTGCCACCAGTGTGATAGCGTCGCTGGTGATTGCCCTGACCGTGAAGTGATACGCCTCGACAAGATATGCACATGGACGCTCATCGTGTGCCTGGCGGGCATGATTTGGAGCGGTTCGCTGGTCAAGTGGCTTGACGAGCTGGCGTGCTACACGCTGCTCGCGATTGGGTTGCTCGACTGCGTGGTGAACCACCGCTGGCGTGTCTACCGGCCCCTATTGCTCACACTGGCCGTGATGTCGGCCTATGTGGTTTATTCGTGTTTCAAGCCCTACAACACGCTGCCCTACATAGTGATGGACGCGATTATCGAGCTTAAGCCCTTCGTGCCGCTCATGGTGGTTGTGGCCATCAAGCCGCGCATCACCGAAGGAGAGAAATCCATCCTCAAAGGGCTGACCCTGCTCAACACGGCCTTGGTCATCGCGCTCTACTTCATGACCATGTTCCGTGAATACACCCTTGAGATGCACATCATGTATTTGGGAGCCTCATGCCTGGTGAATATGCTGGTGTGGATCTATTGCAGCATCGACGACGAAGGCCACGTTTCACGACGCGATATGGCCGTTGCCCTCGCCATGCTGGCTATTGGATTGGGATGCACGCGGGCAAAGTATTATGGCGAGGCTGTGGTGGTAGTGTTTTTCCTGCTGCTGTACCGTCCCCGGATGTTCCACGGTGCCAAACCCGCCCACTGGCTGCTGGCCATTGCGATGGTGGCAACCGTAGTGGCGGTGAGCTGGAACAAGATTTCCTATTACTTCATCACTGGCAACAGCGACTCACTTGACCCTACAGTAATCGAGTCGTTTGCACGCCCCGTGCTCTATGCCACCGGCGGCCTCATTCTCATCAGCGAGATTCCGTTGGGGTCGGGGTTGGCTTCATTTGCCAGTTATGCCTCGCAAGCCCATTACTCACAGCTCTATCATGAGTATGGCATCAGCAAGATTCATGGCCTCTCGGAAGATTTCGGAGACTTTATCTGCGATGCATTCTACCCCAGTCTAGCACAATTTGGTATGGTGGGCGTGGTGTTGTTTGTAACCTATTTTGTATGGGCTTTCGCACCCGTAAAACGGCTCCTGCGCGAATCCCCATCCAGATATCGCTACCACTACGCGCTGGCAGCCATCATCATCTGCTTTATGCTCATCGAATGCGTGGCCAGCACGCTACTCATGCAATCGTGGGGGTTGCTCACCATGCTCTTGCTCGCATTCATCACAAGCAATGGGAAACAAGCGTTTTTAGAGCAAACGAGTAGACAAATAAACGAGTAGACATGCGTTTTTCAGATACAATCTATAATATACAATATAAGATTTATTCAATAACATACAATCTAACATCTCACAATGGACTCACCTACTC
>JAFYCU010000070.1 GCA_017545095.1 Muribaculaceae bacterium
AACACGGTGTTCACCTACATCCCCGCCGGTGAGCAGCCGGAGGAGCCGAGCACCATCACCGCTCCCGAACTGAGCGTGGGACGTGCCGACGTGGGACGCGTGATGCAGCTGCCGCTCACCCTGCACATGCCCGAGGGCGGCAACTTCACCCAGATTCAGTTTGAGGTCACCTTCCCCGAGGGGATGCGGCCCATCCTCGACGAGGACGGCTGTTACGGCTTCGCTGGCGACGACATCACCATGAAAAACCGGGTCCCGGTGGTTTCATTCACCGACAACATGGACGAGGAGGACAACTGGCCCACTTACATGATTGTGGGAGCCAACGTGACGCAGACCCCCAACACCGCCAACCCCTGCCACGTGTATACGCTCAACGTGACCGTCGACCCGGGCTTCGAGCCGGGCGAGCGTGAGTTCACCGTCTACGTGAAATACGTCGACAGCAACAATCGTAGCCACACCATCGGCACCGAGGACGACCACGCCACGCTCACCACCGTGAAGTTTGTCGACTCCGACTTGCTGCTGGGCGATGCCAACCTCGACGGCGTGGTGGACGTGGACGACATGAACATCACCATCAACATCATCCTGGGCAAGAACACGCTGAAGATCAACCAGATTTACATGCCGCGTGTTGACATGAACCAGAACGGCAACGTCGACATCGACGACCTGAACGCCATCATCAACCTCATGCTGGGCAAAGGCACCAACTGGCACGACGACATTACCACCTACAAAGTGAACGGCGTGGAGTTCAAGATGGTCAAGGTCGAGGGTGGCACATTCACCATGGGGGCGACTCCTGAGCAAGGCAGCGATGCCGATAGTGATGAATATCCTGCCCATCAAGTGACACTAAGTACTTACAGCATCGGTGAAACTGAAGTAACTCAAGCCCTTTGGCTGGCTGTGATGGGTAGTAATCCGAGTTACTGGACTGGCAATCTGCAATTACCAGTGGAATATGTAACTTGGGACGACTGCCAAACGTTCCTTACGAAACTGAATCAGTTGACGGGTCAGAACTTCCGTTTACCGACTGAAGCCGAGTGGGAGTATGCTGCTCGCGGTGGCAACAAGAGCCAAGGATATAAGTATCCTGGCAGCAACGATGCGAATGAGGTGGCGTGGTACAGTGGCAACACTAGCTCAACCCATCCCATTGCTCAGAAAAAACCAAATGAGCTTGGATTGTACGATATGGCTGGCAATGTTGAGGAATATTGTTATGACTGGTATGGCAGCTACAGTAGTGTGGCACAAGTCAACCCCACGGGGCCTGCAACTGGTTCCATCCACGTGGATCGTGGCAGCAGTTATTACAGTCCTCGTATTGATTGTCGTGTTTCGCGTCGCGATAACGGAAATTCAGCAACTGGACATCCAACTGGCCCCGACCCTGATTTGGGTCTGCGCTTGGTAAAATAACCAGGCAGTTTTTCAAGTCTAATTACAGAAAGTATCGGCAAATCGTCGCGAGTGGCGATTTGCCGATATTGATGTTGGCATTTGGTCCACACAACTCGCACAGCCAGTCTTGGATAGTGCTGGTTTCCTTGCAGATGATGGCCAGTAGGCGCACGGGGGTGCTGTTGCCGGGCGTGCCTTGGGTCACAGCTCGTAGTGTGGCTCGGTGGTGTCGGCGGGGCTGGCGGGTTGGTCGGGAAGGGCTTGTTCGGCAGCGTCGGCTTTGCGTTTGCGGCGCTCGGCGAAGTATTCCTGCAGGCTGGTGAAGTTGAACAGCAGGAGCCCCAGGCCGGTGAGCATGGCCACCTTGCCGCCTTGCTCGCGCAGCTCGGGCGAGAACAGCACTGCCGCTCCGGTGCCAATCACCACAAGCGGGGCCAGGAAATACCACCCGCTCACGTTGATCACACGCTTGCTCAGCAGCAGATAGAGCACATGAAACATGCCGAGCACCACGAGGAGCACTCCCATGAGCAGTGTGATGACACCGGCAAACAGGTGGGCCTTGATCAGCATCACCAGGCCGAAACACAACCCGCCCACGGCAGGCACCACGCCCATGTAGTCGTTGCTGGCACGCGTGTCGGCATGGCTGAACGACACCTTGAACAGATAGACCAGTGACGGCACGGCAAACAACGCGCCCATCACCATTGCCACCCACCACAGCACATCGGTGAGCGAATAAAACACAATCAGCGCAATGCCCACAAGCAGGAGCAGTACATTGGTCAATAGGTTGATACTAAGTCGTTTCATATGGGTTTTGTTTTTTAGTCATGAGTGAGGAGTCATGAGTAAACGAGCGTTTTTGTAGGGACGCAGCCTGCCACGTCCACGAGCCACGAGCCACAAGTGGCATAATGCGTTTCGCTCTCCTCAAATTCGGCCACGAAATTAGCATTTTCGGCGCGATGTGGCAAATATTTCGCAAGAAATGTGTATTTTTGCACTTTCAAAATTGAATCGCCATGGCATCGAACCGACATATCACCGTGATTGTGAACCCCATTTCGGGCACGGGCAGCAAGGACAGCGTGCCCGCACTGGTGGAGAAATGCATCGACCCCACGCTGTTTGCCGCCAAGGTGGTGTTCACGCAGGCCCCCGGCCATGCCACCGAACTGGCTCGCGAGGCGGTGTCGCACGGCGACAGCGGTGTGCTGGCTGTGGGCGGCGACGGCACGGTGAACGAGGTGGCGCGCGTGCTGCGCGACACCCACACCCCGCTGGGCGTGATACCGTGCGGGTCGGGCAACGGCCTGGCGCGGCACCTGCACATCCCCATCAATGTGGAGAAGGCACTCGCCATCATCAACGACAGCATCGTGGAGGCCGTGGACTATGGCACGGTGAACGGACAGCCGTTTTTCTGCACCTGCGGCGTGGGCTTCGACGCTCAGGTGAGCTATAAGTTTGCCAACGAGGACACACGTGGCCTGGTGACCTATATCCGCACCACCATAGGTGAATATTTCCGCTACAAAGCGCAGGACTATGCCATCAGCATCGACAACCAGCAGCTGCGCGAGCGGGCGTTTGTCATTGCCTGCTGCAACGCGGCGCAGTATGGCAACAACGCCTTCATGGCTCCACGCGCCTCGATGAAGGACGGGAAGATCGACATGACCATCATCCACCACTTCAACCTGGGCGAGGCCGCGCTGCTGGGTGCGCGCCTGTTCACGAGCAACATCGACCGCGACCGCCACGTGAGCATCTACCGCGGGCATGAAATCTACATCGAACGCGAGAAGGACGACGTGATGCACCTCGACGGTGAACCCCTGATGATGCCGCGCCTGCTTCACATCGAGTGCCACCCGGCCGCCCTGCGCGTGTTCGTGCCCACCGCCGGGAAAGACATTTGATTGAAGTGAGCAAGGGAGCAAGTAATAAGGGATAAGTGCCGCATTCCGCCACTTATCCCTTATTCAAGTTTCGCAGGTTGCATAGCTTTGACAATGAGCGAATTGTTCGTTTGTTGGCCCTCTACAAGACCCGTCGCAGAGTGTGACCGCCATCCCCATGGCACCCGAAGGTGTATCAAAAGTGTGGAACATTGGATTCA
>JAFYCU010000071.1 GCA_017545095.1 Muribaculaceae bacterium
ATCTCGATGCTGGCACCCACAATGCCTGGAGCGATGGAGTTGCTAAACAGATAGGGACGTGAGCGCTGGCGCAGCATGTCGATGATTTCCTTGCGGCCGGTGGTGAAACCACCCATGGCGCCGCCGAATGCCTTGCCCAGCGTGCCGGTGAAGATGTCGATGCGGCCATAGAGGTTGAACTGCTCAGCCACGCCGTGTCCGGTGGGACCCACCACGCCGGCCGAGTGCGACTCGTCGACCATCACCAGAGCGTCGTATTTCTCGGCCAGGTCACAAATCTTGTCCATCGGGGCCACATTGCCGTCCATCGAGAACACGCCGTCGGTGGCAATCACGCGGAAACGCTGTGCCTGCGCCTCCTTGAGGCAGTTCTCCAGCTCACCCATGTCGGCATTGGCATAACGATAACGTTTTGCCTTGCACAGGCGCACGCCGTCGATGATCGAAGCATGGTTCAGGGCATCGCTGATGATGGCATCCTGGTCGGTGAGCAGTGCCTCGAACAGGCCACCGTTGGCATCAAAGCACGAGCCATACAGGATGGCATCATCGGTCTTGAAATACTTGGCAATAGCAGCCTCGAGGTCTTTGTGCAGGTCTTGTGTGCCGCAGATGAAGCGCACGCTCGACATGCCGTAGCCATGGTCCTCCATGGCGCGTGTGGCGGCGGCAATCAGTCGCTTGTTGTTCGACAGACCCAGGTAGTTGTTGGCGCAGAAGTTAAGCACATCGCTGTTGGGTCGCACCTTGATGTCGGCACGCTGCTCAGTGGTGATGATACGCTCGTTCTTGTACAGACCGGCGGCCTGGATGTCGGCCAGCTCGGCGGTCAGAAATTCTTGGAATTTTCCGTACATGTGTCCTTAATATTAATAGGTTAAAAAGTTCGGTCGTTAATCAACCCACAAAATTAGCTAAGATTTCCGAGAGCACAAAGCGAAAAACGAAAAAAATGAAGTAGCCACCCAGCACGCCGCATTGGCGGATGCCCACACCGGCCATGGCCACCCTCATCCCATGCCGCACCATGAGCCGAACTTAATCAATTAAAGCAACAAAGCCTCTCGCAAAAAACAATGTGCATTATTTTATTTTTTTAAGTAATAAATTATTACATATTCAAAAAATATTTTATAATTTTGCAGTCCCAATTTACATAACATTGTAGAGCAATAGAATCCAACACCCTAACAACACTATTCATTAACCCCAACGAATTATGGCAGCAAAACTCGACACGCTTGATTACAAAATTCTGAAAATGTTATCCGTCAATGCCCGTAAGCCCTATTTGGAGATTGCCCGCGCCTGCAATGTGAGCGGCGCAGCCATTCACCAGCGCATCCAAAAGCTGCAAAACATGGGCGTGATTAACGGCTCTATGACCTTGCTCAACCCCGTGATGGTGGGTTATGAGACCTGCGCCTTCGTGGGCTTGTTTGTGAGCGATCCCTCGAAATTCGACGAGGTAATCGCCGGCCTGAAAGCCATCCCCGAAGTGGTGGAGGTCTACTTCACCACGGGCAAATACGACATGTTTGTCAAGCTCTATGCCCACAACAACGAGCACCTGATGACCGCCGTGCTCGACAAGATGGTGCAGATGGGCGTGGCCCGCAGCGAGACGCTGATCACCTTCAAAGAAGTGTTCAAGCGCCAGATTCCCATCATGGCCGAAGGCCTTGACGAGGATTTCGGCATCGACGAGGAAGAAGTCACCACCGAAGAGTGACCCCTCGCTGAATCATCCATCCTCAGCATCCACACACCCTGCGCAATTTGGGCACTACCGGTTGCGCAGGGATGTTTTGTGCCATGAGGCGGAAGCGAAATGAGCGAAAACGCGTCACACATGATGGTTGTTTGAAATTATTTTGTTAATTTTGCAAGCAATTCGACATCACCCACCCCAAAACGACACCATTATGAAACGTTTGCTCCTAACTCTGTGTTTGTTGCTATCGCTCTTGCCCAGCGTCGCTGCCGAACCGAGCGACAAGACTCCAGTGTTCACCATGCCCAAGTTCAGCGGCTTTGCCATGGCCTCCTATCAAGCCACATTCAAGGACGAGGGCAACAGCAACTCCTTCGACGTGCGCTTAGTGCGTGCCTCGATCGAGGGGCGTATTCTCAACGACTTTTACTACAAAATCCAAGGTCAGCTCAATGGCAACCAGTCCACCCTGGGCAGCAGTCCACGGCTGGTGGACTACTTCATGGAATGGCAGAAGCTGGATTTTCTGAAAATCAAGCTGGGCCAGTTCAAACGTCCATTCACCTTCGAAAACCCGATGAACCCCATCGACCAAGGCTTCATGTCCTACTCCCAGCCCGTGTCGAAGCTCTCGGGGTTTAGTGACCGCTGTGGCGAGCACGCATGCAATGGCCGCGACATTGGTCTGCAGCTGCAAGGCGATTTCGTCAAGAACTCCAGCGGACGATACCTGCTGCACTATCAGGTGGGCGTGTTCAACGGGCAGGGCATCAATGTGAAGGATGTCAACAACCAAAAGGACATCATTGGCGGTGTGTGGGTGATGCCCATCACCGGATTGCGAATCGGGGCCTTTGGCTGGGAGGGCTCGTATGCCCGCACAAGCGGCAACCAAACGGTGAGCCTGAACAAGCACCGCTATGCCCTCAGCGCCGAGTATAAAAAAGGCGACCTGCAGCTGCGCGCCGAGTATATCCACTCCACCGGGCTCGGCTTTGCCAAGACCTACCAAAAGGACGAGGACTCCAAAGACCTCACCATCAAGACTTATACCGACGAAAGCGGCAACCAGGTGGCCAACGACAAGGCCGATGGCTTCTATGCCCTGGCCATTGTGCCCATCATCCCCAACAAGCTGATGGTGAAAGGCCGCTACGACCTCTACCGCCCCACGGCCACATCGGTGGCGGCGAAAACCAACTACGAGATAGGACTCAACTACCGGTTCTGCAAATACCTGGAAGTGCAAACCGAGTATGCCCTCACCAACGACCGCTCACTCAACAAGCATAACTACAGCACCGTGTTTGTGCAGCTAAGCGTAAGATACTAAGAAGATAAGCTTTTCGAGTCAACGAGCGGCGCAATGCGGCGGGGTTTCGCAAGGCGGTGCCTTGCGACCTGCCGACGGATTGCACTCTTGATTCTCGGTTCTCCATATAAAAAGAATATTAACCACTCAATACGATAGAAGTTATGTCACTCATCATGATTTTGCAGCTATGCATCGTGCTTGCTGCGCTGTGGCTGGGCTCGCGATATGGCAGTCTGGCCCTGGGAGCCATCTCCGGCATCGGGCTGGCGATACTCGTGTTCGGCTTTAACATGAAACCCGGCACCCCACCCACCGACGTGATCTACATCATCATTGCCGCCGTGACTTGTGCTGGTGTGATGCAAGCCTCGGGCGGCATGGACTGGCTGATACAGCTGGCCGAGAAGATGCTGCGCAAGCATCCCGCACGCATCACCTTCCTGGCCCCGATATGCACCTTCTTGCTCACGGTGCTTGTGGGCACGGGCCATGTGGTGTACACGCTCATGCCCATCATTTGCGACATCGCGCTCAAGAAAGGCATCCGCCCCGAGCGCCCCTGTGCCATCGCCAGCATAGCGTCGCAAATCGGCATCACCTGCTCGCCCATCGCCGCCGCCGTGGTGGCTTTCATCACCATCTCGGGGGCCAATGGCTATTCCATCACCATCCCCGAGGTGATCATGGTCACCTTCCCGGCTTGTCTGCTCGGCATCATCATGGCATCCGTTGCTTCCTACAAGCGCGGCAAGGACCTTGACAAGGACCCCGAGTTCCAGAAAAAGCTCGCCGATCCCGAACAGCGCAAATACATCTATGGTGGCAACGCAACCACACTCGACAAGAAGATTGCCCCCGAGAGCAAGCGTGCCGTTTACATCTTCTTCGGCGCACTGCTGGTGATTGTGTTCTTCGCCATCTTCCAAGAGCTGCTGCCGAGCTACGACGCCATCAAAGCTGTGGAAGATGCCGCATCAATCGAACTCATGGGCACCCAGCTCACCATCTCGCCCGAACAAGCTGCCAAACTGGGCCTGACTATCGATGGCGTGACCAAAGTGGTAGCCAATCCGCTGAAGATGAACATCGTTATCCAAATTGTGATGATTTCGGCGGCCGCCCTGATGATCATTTTCTGCAAGGCGTCGCCCAAGAAAGCCGTGTCAGGCCCAGTGTGGCAGAGCGGCATGGTGGCCGTGGTGGCCATCTATGGCATTGCCTGGCTTGCCGATACCTTCTTCGCCAACTACCTCGCCGAGATTCAGGACATGCTGGCCGGCATGGTCAAGGAATACCCGTGGTCCATCGCGTTCGCCTTCTTCCTGGTGTCGGTGCTGGTGAACTCGCAGGGAGCCGTTGTGGTGGCGATGCTGCCGCTGGCCTACAAGCTGGGCATCGACGGGTGGATTCTGCTTGGCGTGTTCCCGTCGGTCTATGGCTACTTCTTCATCCCCAACTATCCTTCAGACATCGCCACGGTCAACTTCGACCGCACCGGCACCACGGTGATCGGCAAGTATCTGCTCAACCACTCCTTCATGATGCCCGGCTTGCTCCACACCTTCGTGGCCTGCGTAACCGGCTATCTCGTAGCCTATCTGTACCACTCCATGGGCTGGATTTAGCGAGAAGAGCGCAACATCGCCGACATCCCGTCGAGCCATAACAGCAATTACACTGGCAGGCAGCACCCAATCGCGTTGCCTGCCAGTGTGTTCTACAGACTTGGTGTATATAATCAAATTATCTGCGAAACAAATCTTGATAATCACTCAGATAGAGGTAGAAACAGTCCAAAAGAACTCACCATACAATATAATATATATACAATTATAGGGTTCATTTGAAAGTTTGTTTCATCAAATTTCTCTATCACATACTCAAATCTATTTCTATAATAAATTACGGATATAATATATACCATAACAAACAATAATATACAATATATTTTATTTAAAAATATAATGTTGAGCCATTTTAATACGACATCAAGCTTGAAGTATCTGCATAATGCCGCAATAGAAATCATCATTAGAATGATACATATAGAAAAAGGAAAACAAGGAGTTACGATAGAAGAGTTTTGATTGTTTTTCAGAGATGCCTTATAGCAATTATAAAACAAATAGTCAAATAAAATCATTATTGTTCATATGTTGGGTCGATAAATTGGCTATATACATAATCTCCTATGCAAAATTCTGCTAAGGCAATTCCCGCTGCAACAACTGCGCCGCCAGGAACAAAAAACGTTAAAACTGTCTCGGTAACAGCCAATCCAGCCTTAATGTAAGCCACAGAACGGTGTCCAGAATCATATGTTGAGTAAATGTCGGCAATTGAGGCAACAGCCCCTAAAGCCCCTACAACATCGGCGGTTCTTGTCTATCCGGTAAGGACTTTCGTGTTGGTGTGGAAGTTGAAAAACCTGTTGCGTACTGTGGCCTCCATACACGAGATATGCTACTTCTTTAGTCTTTCCAAGATATCTGATACGAATCCAGTAGGCGGCCACATATCGGCCAAGATGAAATGTATCTGGGTTAAGCCTGTTGCGGCGGTCACTTCGTTGCTGAATATCACCTCGGCATAGTAACCAGGGAATGTTCCCTGCGGTTTGCTGAACGTGATGGTGCCCTGATATTGCCCGTCAGCTCCGGCTAATCGACAGGAGATCGTGCCGTCGGCTTCGGTCTTAAGTCCCTTATGGGAACTTCCGTCCGACAGGAGCATGTAGAACTCCTTCAAAGCATCATCCTCGGTTTGGATAGGACGGTTCAGCACTTCGGTGTTTTCACCCAGATAAACGCCATAGACCAAATCGCCTTCAGGGGCGATGCGCTGCTTCAAATAGGCCAAGTCGTCGGTCTTTTTGGGCTCGTCGTCATCGCCACCACAAGCCGTGAGTGTCGTCATTGCCACACAGCACACGCACAAAGTGATTGTCCATTTGCACGCAGCAGTAATAGATGTAAATACCTTCTTCATAATCATTTATATTTTTAAATTTCACAAGAATTTCACCATCATTATCGGTAATCCGCCCACAAGCATCATCAGCAGCAGCATCAGTGCGAATGTGAGCACGGTGCGCCAGATGGTAGGCCACAGGCGCAGTTCGTAGAGTTGCGAATAGTCGTAGCACAGCAGTGGTATGCCGATAACAAAAGGCACGGCGAATGGAGGCATGTTGTAGTAGGCCTCGCTGCCTGTGATGAGCACCCAAAGTGTGCCCACGATCTGCATCTGACTCGATATGTAGAGTTGCGAAAAAAACACCTCTATAAACGACATGCGCCTCAGGAATACCAGCCATGAAGCTATGATGTAGAATATTCCGGCTGATATTGCAGAGTAAGCAGGGTTTCGATGCAGCCAGAGCAGCACGGCATCAATTTTTTCGAATACACTTATCACCCATTCCGGGGCTCCATATCGCTGGAAAACATCGCCATAGATGAACACCTCGTCTGTCGACGTCACACCACGAATGGAAGCGACGACCGCAAAAATGAGCGTCATGATGATAAGCATCTTGAACGGGGGGAAAAAGAGCGGTTGATGTCCGTGCAAATAGTCGCGAATCATGTATCCTGGCCGCCAGAACAGTTCACGAATGGTACGCAACATGGGCCGTGAACCAAAGCCCCAAATGTCGAGGAAACCTTGCACAACGTTTTTGAATGTCAACCGATGATTGTCGGCCTTTAGGCCACATTGTGGACAAAAACGACCGACAAAGGCCGTTCCGCAATTGGCACACGTATGCTGTTCATCAGTTTTAACCGTATGCATCGTGGTCTCTCGCTGGCGTTGGTCCAGCTTGATCAACCACAACCTTACCGATTGTATGACATTCCTTTGCTTATTCATGTCTTTAGCTTTCTCCTGTTGGGCGAAGCCTTCCTAATAGGCTGAAATATGAAGTAGTCGGCTATGGTTTGTTGCAACACTTGTGTGGTCATAATTAAATCCTCGCATTAAAACTCACGGTGCAAATATCCGAAAAAAAATCGACATCTGCAAATATTGCAGCCAGATAATAACATTTGCGGCACTAACAACAGTTCAAGTTCAAACAAGTGACGAGTAGATAAGCATTTTTCGTGGCAAAATGCTTATCTACTCGTCGAAATCGTCGTACTATCGCCTTAAAGGCCGAGTTTGGCCTTCACTTGTTGGGTGATGTCGGGTGTTGTGGGTCCGGTGTAGCTCACGCCGGCTTGTGAGCGGTCGAGGATGATGGCATATCCGGCCTGGTCGCCCACTTCCTTCACGGCCGCCTGAATGGCAGCGCGGAGCGGCGTGGTGAGCTGGTCGCGCAGCTGTCGCAGCTCGGCCTCGGCATTGTGCTGGAATGCCTGAATCATCTTGTCGCTTTCCTGAATTTCCTGCATGCGGCGTTCCTTGATGCTTGCGGGAGTCTCCGGGTCGGCTGCCAGGGTCTGGTAGTCGGCATACTTGCGGTTGAACTCGTCTTGCAGTTGCTTGTGCTCGGCCTGCAAGCGGCTGCTGGCCTGGCGCAGCTGTGCCTCGGCCTCGGCTTTCTCGCTCATGGCATCGAACACCGCCTGTCCGTCATAAACGGCGATGGCCTGTGCGCCTGCCAGCAAGGGCAGCACCCACAGCACCATCGCGAGTGTCAATTTCTTGAGTGTCATCGCTCACCGATCGGTTTACTTGATTCCCAACTTGGCCTTCACCTTGGCCGTGATGTCCTCGGCGCCGTTGCCGGTGTAGAGCAGTGTGGATGAGTCGTAGATAAAGGTGTACCCGCCCTCGGCACCCACTGCCTTGATGGCGTCCTGCAACTTCTGCTGGATGGGAGCGAGCAACTGGTCCTGCTGTTTCTGGACCTCCTGTTGAGCGGTTTGCTGGAAGTTCATGATTTTCTCATACTCCGACTGAAGTTCCTGATCGTGCCGCTGCTTGATGGCATCGGGTGTGCTGGGGTCCTTGGCTTGGGTCTCATATTCCTGCATCTTCTTTTGGAAAGCCTCCTGCAGGTTTTTGGCCTCGGCCTCGAATTTGTCGGCGGTGGCCTTGAGCGTGTTCTCGGCGGTGGCCCGCTCAGGCATCACGTTGAAAATCTCGATGGGGCTTACATAGCCAAACTTGGGAGCTTGCGCCATCAGGCACATGGGGGCAGCCACGACGACTGCGAGCAATAATTTCTTAAGCATTTTGTTATAGGGTTATTTGGTTTGTTAACTAGGGAATCTAGAAAATCTAGAAAATCTAGAACTTCTAGAACTTCTAGGGTCACTTGGCATAGCCGAGTTTGGCGAGGACCTCGTTGCTCACATCGATGCGTGGGCTGGCGAAGATGATGCTCTGGCTTGATGCGCGGTCGAAGATGACCTGGAAGCCGCGTTCCTCGCTCACTTTCTTCACGGCGTTGTAGATGTCGTCCTGAATGGGCTTGATGAGCGACTGGCGCTTCTTGAACAGCTCGCCCTGCGGACCGAAGTACTTGGCCTGCAGCTGCGTGGCCTCTTTCTCCTTGGCCATGATTTCCTCCTCCTTTTTCTTCTTTTGCTCGTCGGTGAGGAAGACCATGTCGCTTTGGAAGTTCTTATACATGGTGTCGGCCTCCTTTTTCAGTTCCTCCACCTCGCGCTGCCAGCGTTGCGACACCTGGTTGAGCTGCTCGTTGGCCATCTCATAGGCCGGGATATTCTTGAGCACATACTCCATATCGACCAGAGCAAACTTCTGCGCATGGGCCGTGAACATGCAAGCCAGCGCGGCAAACAATGCTAAAGCAATCTTTTTCATGTTGGTGTTTCAATATAGGATTTGAGTGTGAATAAAAAACTTGTTCGTTTGACACCGATGGTAGTGAAAGGTTTAAAACTCCTGTCCGAGCACGAAGTGGAAATTGCTTCCACCTTTCTTGCCGAACACCTTGTCGAAACCATATCCCCAGTCGATACCCATCATGCCAATCATGGGCAGGAAGATGCGTGCGCCCACACCTGCCGAGCGCTTGATGTCGAAGGGATTGAACTGCTTGACGCTCGTCCAGGCGTTACCGCCCTCGATAAACACGAGAGGATAGATGGTTGCGCTGGTGGAGAGCATGAGCGGGAAGTGCAGCTCCATCACAAATCGGTCGTAGGCGTATGCCTCGTAGCCCCACGGCGTGAACGCGCCGTTCTCGTAGCCACGCAGGGCAATGGTCTCGGTGGCATAGGTGTAGCTTCCGCTCATGCCGTCGCCACCCACATAGAATGTCTCGAAGGGCGACTTGATGTGGCGGTTCCAGCTGCCCAGCAGTCCGAAGTCGGCACGTGTCATCAGCACCAGCGTCCAGCGGCCGTCGGGGTCGGTGAGCGGCGTGTAGGTCTTGGCCTGGAACTTGAGCTTCCAGTATTCAATCCACTTATAGAGTTCCTTCTTATCGGTATCGAGTGTGGACTCACTGAGTGCTTTCCAGTTCTTCTTGCCGAAGAGGCTAGCAGGCGGTGTGGCGTGGAAACTCAGTGAGAACGCGCTACCCTTGCGTGTGTAGAGTGGGTTGTCGATGCTGTTGCGCGAGAGCGTGAAGCCAAGCACGATGGAGTTAGACACACCATTCTGCATATAATAAAGGTATTCCCAGTTCTTGAGGCTGTAGAGCTGGTAGCTGATGTCGGCCATGAAGGTGAAATAGTCATCGGGCCATTTCAGTCGCTTGCCGAAGCCCACGGTGAGTCCGGCCATTTGCAGGCACTTGTTGGGGTCGTAGGCATTCTCATAGTAATATGATGAGCTGGCGCCGTTATAGCCATAGTAGTTGTTGTAGTAGTTATAGTAGCCGCCGTTCATCATCATGTTGTTGTAGTAGTTGGAATACTGCCGGTTGTAGTATGATGAGTTGATGCCCGTCTGGCGGCTGTAGAAAGCCGACACCGAGAGCGAGTTGGGGCGTTTGCCGCCAAACCACGGGTCGAGGAACGACAGGCTGTAGGCCTGGTAATATTTGGCGTTGGTCTGTGCGCTGATGGTAAACGTTTGGCCATCGCCCTGAGGGATAATGCCTCGGTGGGTTGATGGATGGAACAGGTTCTTGATTGAGAAGTTGGTGAACTTCAAGCTCAGTTTGCCCAAGATGCCGGTCTGTCCCCATCCCAGGGAGAACTCAATCTGGTCGTTGGCTTTCGACTCCAGGTTGAGGATGATGTCCACGGTGCCGTTCTCCTCGTTGGGTTCGGGACGGATGTCCATCTTCTCGGGGTCGAAGTGTCCGGTTTGCGCGATTTCTCGTGCCGAGCGCATGAGGTCGTTTTTCGAGAACAGCTCGCCGGGTCGGATGCGCAACTCGCGTCGCACCACCTTCTCGTAGAGGCGGTCGTTGCCGTTGATAACCACCTTGTTAATGCGTGCCTGCTTGCCTTCGAACATGCGCATCTCCAGATCGATGCTGTCGCCCTCGATCTTGGTCTCGATGGGGATGAGCTGGTAGAAGAGGTAACCATTGTTGAGGTACAGGTTAGCCACGGCGTCATCATCTTCCTGGGTGCGCTTGTTGAGCAGCTTCTGGTTGTAGACGTCGCCCTTGCGGATGCCGAGCACGTCGTCGAGCAGGGCGGTGGGGTAGACGGTGTTGCCCACCCACGAGATGTTGTTGATGTAGTAGCGCTGCCCCTCCTCCAC
>JAFYCU010000072.1 GCA_017545095.1 Muribaculaceae bacterium
AAGTGGGGCGCAGTGCGCTATCTGGCCGACATTGCCAAGGCGCTGCCACGCATGCGGGGCTACGATGTGGTGCAGCTTGCCGGCTACATCTTCCTCACGCTGCGGCCCGAGAAGGTGCGCCGGGTGTTCGACTACCTGCGTCGCCACAACCGCCGCGTGGTGCTCTCGGCCCTGGGAACCGATGTCACCTATTATAATGCGTGCCACGATGGCCACACCTATCGCTACAGCGACTACCGTTTGGGCAGCGAGCCATCCCCCTATGTGGGCAGTGCGGAGTATGAGGCTCAGCAGCAGCACAACTGGGAGGCTCCGTTCATGCGCCGGCACAGCGAGCACATCCTGAGCCGCGTCGATGGCGTGGTGGCTTGCCTGTGGGAGTATTTTGCCGCCTATCAGAGCATCGGCTACCAGCCCCTGGCCTACGCGGGTATTCCCATCAACCTTGAGGATCTCACCTTCCGCCCCCTCGACCAAGTGCCCGGCAAGGTGCGCTTCTTCATCGGCATCCAGCCCGACCGCACCGTGATCAAGGGCACCGACCGCATGCTGGCCGCGCTGCAACGCGTGGTGGACCGCCATCCTCGCGAGTGCGAAATGGTGGTGGCCGAGCGGCTGCCTTATCAGGAATATACCCGACGCATGCGCTCGTGCCATGTGATTCTCGACCAACTCTACAGCTACACACCTGCTACCAACGCGCTCATCGGCATGGCGCAGGGACTGGTGGCCGTGTCGGGGGGCGAGCCGGAGTATTACGACCTCATAGGCGAGCACGACAATCAGCCCATCGTCAACGTGAATCCCATGGTCGAGGGCGACATCGAGGCACAGCTCGAGCAAATCATCGCGCGCCGACACGAACTCCCCGCGTGGGCCGAGCGCAGCCGAGCTTTCGTCGAAAAACACAACGCCGCACCAGTGGTGGCGCAGCGTTATCTCAATTTCTGGGAAAAAATCTCGTAGCCAAGAACCAAGTCAGCCAAAGCACAATCAGTCGGCAGGTCGCAAGGCACCGCCTTGCGAAACACGCCCGCATTGCGCCACTCGTAGCTCGCTCACATCCAGCGTGCCAAGGCCGCTTGCAGGCGCGATGGGTCGTCGACGCGTTCCACAATGTCGCCGCCCTTGATGATGAACGTGCTCGGCACACCTGCCACCTGATAAGCACCCACGGCCACCGAGTTCGGCCCAGCAGGCTCCGGCACCGTGATCCACGGCAGGTTCTGCGCGGCCTGACGCCACGCCACGGGGTCGCTGTCGAGGCTGATTTGGTAGATGGTCAACCCCTGCGACTGATATTTGGTGTAGATGTCGTTCAGCATCTTGTTATACACCGGCGAGAAGTCGCCCTCATACATCGTGAAACTCAGCAGCACCACGCGGTGCGAGGCGGCCACCTCGCTCAGCGCGTAACGCTTGCCGTCATAGTCCTGCAAATCGATGTCAATCAGCGAGGTCTCGTTGGCAAAGATGGTGTCGGTGCCCATGGCGGCGCGGCGGCGTTGCTGACCGGCGGTGAGCACACTCACTAGGTAGTCGGTGCGCGGATCCTGCGGCTTGAACGAGTAAAACGCGTTGGCCACGGCCCCGATGATGCGCAGGTCGTCATCGTTCAGCGGGTCATACAGCGGCCTGCCGCCGATGTATTTGTTGATGGCGTAATAGGCCACGATGCCCGCAGGGTCGGTCACAATCTGTTCGCTCACCTTGCGTTTGAAGGCCGCAAGCTGTTCGGGCGTGCCCGCTCCGCCAGCCAGCTTCATCGCCTCTTTGTCGATGTTCATCACCTGCACGGCGTGGTCGCTGCCGGCAAGCGTGTAGTCCGTGGCAAACCCCTTCAGCGATGTGGTCACCGTGATGTGATCCAGGCTGTCGATGGGAAAGCAAATCACGTCACCGCCAATGCGCAGACGGTAGATGTTGGGAAACGCCGGAGCCTCGCTCTTCACCGCAAACGTGCCATCGCCGTTCACCGCCACACTGTCCACAAGAAACCAGCTGCCGTTGCTCGACGTCTCAAGCACCAGCTGCGTTGAGTCGCTCGCGCCGTCGATGCGGCCATCCACCTCGAAGCGGTTGCCATTGCACGAGGCCAGCAACGCGATTAATACAATAATTAATAAGGTATTCCTCATTGTTATCATCATGTTGGGAGTAATAAAGCCTGCAAAAGTACAAAATAATGCGCAATGCTCAATGCACAATCCACAATTTTTTGAGATGCGAGATGCAAGATGCAAAGATGCAAGATGCGAGATGCGAGATGCCCTCGCCATCACGTCGGCCATCCGTCGGCTGTGCCGCCTGGCGGCACCCACTCATCACTCCGTCACCCATCACTCAATAATCACAACAAATAGTGATTGCACGTTTCCGCCATTCTTCGTAATTTTGCAGCATGAAAACATCCGCAATAGCCACCACTGTGTGTCTGGCCCTTGGCCTGTGTGGTAGTGCCGCGCAGGCGCAGTCGCCCGCGCCCGACTCGGTGCATCTGGCCGATGTCACCGTCACCGCCATCAAGCACACCGCCCTGCAACTCGACTACGGCGCCACCACCGTGCTGCGGCGCACGCAGCTCGAACGCAACGGCACCGTCAACGTGAAAGATGCCACAGCGATGATGCCCGGCGTGTTCCAGCCCGACTACGGCAGCCGCATGACCTCCACCATCTATGTGCGCGGCATAGGCACGCGCATCGACCAGCCCGCCGTGGGACTCACCGTCGACAACGTGCCGCTGATGTGCAAGGAGAACTACGACACCGACATCCCAGACATCGCACGCATCGAGATGCTGCGCGGACCGCAAAGCACCCTCTATGGCCGCAACACCCTGGGCGGCGTGATGAACATCTACACCCTCTCGCCCCTCAACTGGCAAGGCACACGCGCCCAGCTCACCGCCGCCTCGCATGGCACGCTGCGTGCCGCCTTGAGCCACTACAAGCGGCTGAGCCAGCAAGTGGCCATCAGCGCCAGCGGTTACTACGGCAGCGCGGCCGGCGAGTTCCGCAACCAGCACAACGGCTGTCGCACCGACTGGGAGCGCATGAGCAGCGCACGCTTCAAACTCGAGTGGCAACCCGATGTATCGCTGCTCATGAGCCACGTGCTCTCCCTCGGGGCCAGCCGGCAAGGAGGCTACCCCTACGAGCAGGTGGCCGTGGGTCGCATTGCCTACAACGACACCTGCTTCTACCGCCGCGCAAGTGTGAACTACGGCCTCACGCTCACCAAGCAGTGGCCACGCGTGGCTCTGTCGAGCATCACCTCCTACCAGTATCTCAACGACAACATGACGCTCGACCAGGACTTCACCCCGCAGCCCTATTTCACCCTCACGCAGGCACGCAACGAGCATGCCGTGACCCACGACTTGGTGGTGCGCGGCCGCCACAGCTACCAACGCCTCAGTTGGCTCGCGGGTGCTTTCGGCTTTTTTCGCCACGCCACCATGGAGGCACCCGTCACGTTCAAGGACACCGGCATCGCCGAGCTCATCGAGCGGCACGTCAACGAGGCCCTGCCGGCCTATCCCGTGGAGTGGGACACGCGCGAGTTTGTGCTCGGCAGCGATTTCACCATGCCCACAGCGGGCGCGGCACTCTATGCGCAAGCCTCGCTCGACTGGCGCCGACTCACCCTCACCGCAGGCCTGCGGCTCGACTACGAGTATGCCGGCCTGCGTTACCACAGCCACACCCACACGGGCTACAGCATCATCCAGGCCTCCACAGGCACGGTCTACAGCCACGAACCCATCGACATCGACGACCGGGGCACGCTGCACAAGCACTTCGTGCAGCTGCTGCCGCGGCTCACGGCCACTCTGCATCTGGGCGGGCAGCGCGGCCAGGCCGACATCTATGCCACGCTGGCGCGTGGCTCCAAAGCGGGCGGTTTCAACACTCAGATGTTCAGCGACGTGCTCCAGCAACGGCTCATGCGCATGATGGGCATCGGCGGCGTCTACAACGTGGCCGACGTGGTGGGCTACCGGCCCGAAAAGGCCTGGAACGCCGAGCTGGGCACACACATCACCACCTGGCAGCAACGCCTCACCATCGATGCCGGCCTGTTTTGGATGGATTGCCGCGACCGCCAACTCACCGTGTTCCCGCCGGGACTCACCACGGGGCGCATGATGACCAATGCCGGACGCACACGCCACTATGGTGCCGAGCTGGCACTGGCACTGCGCACCCTGCGCGGCACCACGCTCAACGCATCCTACGCCTACACCCACGCCACCTTCAAGCAGTATAACGACGGCAAGACCGACTATGCCGGCCGTTACCTCCCCTATGCGCCCATCCACACGCTCTGGGCCGAGGCCGCTCATGCCTTTATCCTGAGTCAAACGAGCTCATGGGTCCGCACACTCACCCTTGACGCTAACGTGGCCGGGGCGGGGCGCATACACTGGAACGAGGCCAACACCCTCAGTCAGCCGTTCTATGCGCTCCTCGGAGCCAGCGTCACACTAAGCACACCGCACTACGACCTCCAGCTATGGGGACGAAACCTCACCAACACCCACTACCGCACCTTCTACTTCGTCTCCATCGGCCACGAGTTCCTCCAGCGCGCCCATGGCCGATCGCTCGGCGCCACACTGCGCCTACGCCTGTGAAACATAGGCGAAAAATTGCAAAAAAACGATAAAAAACCACCCCCATCCACACCATTGGCCCACTTTATGCCTAACTTTGCAAAACCGAGAACTAACCCTTGTCGGTGTACGGCGGGACGAAGTCTCGCTCCCCCCCTCACTCATAACTCGTCACTCATCACTCAATAACGCATAACTAAAAGCAAATGAAAAAGACCCTTTACCTGCTCATCGCAGCCATGCTGCTGGGCATGGGTGTGGCAGGAGCCGCACCTCAGAAGAAAAAAGCCCGTGCCCCGCGTGCCAAAGCCGCCGCATCGGCAGTCACCCCCGAGTGTTACACCGGCACCTTTGCCAACAGCTACAGCGACGGCGTGGGAGGCACCGTCACCCACCTGCTCACCATCGCCTTCGACTCCGCTGCCGGCACATGCACCGGCACGCACACCAACGACAGTGGCGAGGCACGCCCCTTCACCGGCACGCTGCAAGGCGGCAAACTCGTGTGCACCTACAGCGACGACAACGAAGAGTTCGGCACCATGAGCCTCCTCGATGGCAACACCATCAAGGTCGAAGGCTTCACCGGCACTTTCAAGCGCGGCAAAGCCGCCGACGTCACCCCGGCCTACAGCGGCTCCTCTACCGAAGCCTACGTCGACCCCGCCTACGAGCAGCTCAAGCAGCACCTCCAGCAGCAACAGCAGCCCGAAGGAGAGTGACCCTAACGGCCTAAGGCCGAGTCCAGTAGAGCCGCA
>JAFYCU010000073.1 GCA_017545095.1 Muribaculaceae bacterium
GGCAGCATCACCATGCACTACATCAAGCACCCCTTTGAGCTGCAGCGACAGATTCGCTCCATTCAATCGTAATCGTAGAACCCTTATCCTGAATTTGCCATGACTGCTACTTTTCATCGGCTGGCAGCGTGGATGGTGACGATTGTACTGTGCACGATTGCCGTTTCCGCCAGTGCGCAAGTGGAAGCCACCGCCAAGCTGCCCGCGCATCCACGCCTGCTCATGAGTGCGGGTGATGAGGACTCGTTGCTCATCCACATCCAGGCTAGCCCCAACTGGGCCGGTGTGCACAAGACCATAATCACCGAGGCCGACAAGCTGCTCGGGAAGGAGCCGCAAGCCTACAAGCTGGTGGGCAAGTCCCTGTTGGGGGTGTCGCGTGAATATCTGCGCCGCATCTTTTTCCTCAGCTATGCCTATCGCATGACCGGTGAGCGCCAATATGCCGAGCAGGCACGTCGCGAGATGGCCTCGGCGGCCGCCTTTACCGACTGGCATCCCGCTCATTTCCTCGATGTGGCCGAGATGACTACCGCCATGGCCATCGGCTATGACTGGCTCTACGACCAGCTGCCGCGTGACGAGCGCAACACCATTGGCCGCGCCATCATCGACAAGGGCTTGCAGCCCTCGCTCGAGGCCGCCAACGTGAAGCAGTTCGATACCCGCACCAACAATTGGAACCAGGTGTGCCATGCCGGTTTGGTGATGGGGGCACTGGCCGTGTGGGAAAGCAGCAGCCAATTGGCAACAATGGTGGTGAACCGTGCCATCGAGCATGTGCCATTAGCCATGAAATCCTACGCCCCCGATGGCGTTTATCCCGAGGGCAGCAACTACTGGAACTATGGCACCAACTTCAACGTGCTGCTGCTCGATGCGCTGGAGCGGTGCTTTGGCAGCGACTTCGGGTTGTCGCAGGCACCGGGGTTCATGCTCACCGGATCCTATTATATGAACATGCTCACCCCATCGGCGCACAACTTCTGCTATAGCGACAACGGCATCAGCAGCACCACCGATGTGGCCCCGGCCATCTTCTGGCTCGCTCACAAGACCGGCGATGCCTCGGTGCTCTACAGCGAGCGCGTGGCCATGAACCGCCTGGGCTATGCACGGGTGAAGGACAACCGTCTGGCTCCTGCCATCCTGATTTGGGGCGCACACACCGACTGGAAGGCGATTCCCATGCCCGAGAAACTGTTCTTCTACGGCGGTGGCAACGCTGTGGCCACCATGCGCTCGGCATGGGACAAGCAGAACGCCATGTTCCTGGGTGTGAAGCTCGGCCGGGCTGCCGAGCCGCACGGACACATGGATGTGGGCAGCTTTTTCATCGATTGGAACTATGTGACGTGGGCCACCGATTTGGGGTCGGAGAACTATGTGACCCTCGACCGCAACAAGGTGAACCAGTGGAACATGAGCCAGACCTCGCCACGATGGAATGTGTATCGTTACAACGCCAACAACCACAACCTGGTGACGTTCGGTCGCGAGAACCCGCTTGTGGCCCCCACCATCACCGCCACCGAATGGAGCGACGACCCCGACAACCAATGGGTGAAAGCCGACCTCGCACCGCTCTACCGCACACAGGTGAATAGCTACGAGCGCACCTATGCTCTGGTTGACAAGAGCCGGTGTGTGATCACCGACCAAGTGACGGCCAGCGGAGCCAACACCCTGTGGTGGAACATGATGACCCCGGTGCAGCAGGTGACACAGGTCGACAAGAACACGCTCAAGCTCGAGGAGCGGGGCAAGGTGATGTGGCTGCGCATCGACACCGACCTGAAGATTAAATGGGAAATCACCGATGCCGTGCCGCCCACGTCCTACGAGAACAAAAACAAAGGCGTGAAAGCCGTCCGTTTCCACGCCCCCATGAAAGCCGGCCGCCGCTACACCATCACTGCCACCTTCAGCCCCCAAGCACCCTAACGGAGCAAGCGTCGCCGTATTTGTGATCTTTTCTTTTGGTAACTACCGCGAAGTTGTCCCCAACAAAAATAGTGAACTTTTAGCTGCTCCCCTTAGGGGAGCTGTCACGAAGTGACTGAGGGGTATAACAAAACGATTGGTTATCAGCGATTTGGAATCATACCCCCCCCAGCCCCCTCTAACTTAGAGGGGGAGCTGTTAAAACATTCATTGTGGGGACAACTTCTAGGTAGTTGCCTTTCATTTTTGCAATTTATAGATTCCACCACAAGTTGTCCCCAATGAAGTCCGGATGGCTGCGGCAGTTGATGGTCAACACCGGGTTGATTAAGAAACACTCGCCGACAGACAAGTTTATGCTCGTGGAGGGCGCATTGCTCAAGCAGCGCCTTGATGGCGAGCACTTTGCCGTGACACGCAAGGTTGACGGACACCTGCAGGTACTGTTCTACGAGGGCACCGCAAGGAGATGATTAAGCGCGACATGCTCTACAGCAACGACGAAAAAACGCATCCACAGGACAAAGATGGCAATTTTATCACAAGTGCCCCAAAAACGCGTTTATCCGTCAGAATGCAGATATTTCGCAATAAATCCGAAAAAAACGCAAAACGCAGCCATTGCGTCAATTGAAATGGTGTTGGTGAGGCGTTTTTGATTCGGCTATCAGCTCTACTGCCTAATCTCGAAAATTGATTACTGCCCACCACCCGCTAGCCCTTTTATTGACCTATGCA
>JAFYCU010000074.1 GCA_017545095.1 Muribaculaceae bacterium
GACGCAATTTGGCAAACCCCGAATTGAGGTATTAATGAGATGCGAGAAGCAAGAAGTGCTACGAGTTACGAACTACAAGCTACGCAAACAACTCACTCGAGCAACTCACCGTGTTTTTTTCCTCTTAACGGTGGTTGGCCGCATTTTTGCTTTGTGTGGATGATACCGGCTTCACAGGGGTCTCACAGCTCCTCGGCCACGGCGAGGTCGATGCCTCGCCACACGAGGATGAGGCGGTGCAGGGTGGTGTGGCCCACGGTGCGGTGGATGACTTCGCCCTGGGCGTAGCGCAGGAGCTGGGCGGTGGCTTGCTCACGGGCCTGGGCGAGCTCGTGGTCGGTTGCGCCGGGGGCGATGTATTTGAGCTCGAGCACGTAGCTGTGCTCGATGTCGGGGTAGATGTCGAGCAGTGGCTGGAGGTAGATGTCGGCATATCCGCCCGATGGCGTGCCGTCGAAGGTGCTGCGTGCGCCGGCGTCGAGCTCGCTCACGGGTAGGTAGAGGTTGGTGAGGCAGGTCTGCGACAGGGTGAACCCGTGCACGAAGGCCTCGCCTTTGGCCTTGTCGCGGTTGCTAGCGAAGCGGCGCAGCATGTCGGCCAGATAGTCGAAGTAGGGCCGCCATTGGCCGTCGAAAGCCATGGCGTTCATCAGCTCTGAGCGGTGCCGCTCATCGAGCGAGAGGTGGTTCTCGTTGTAGGTCTCGGTGAGGTAGCCGTAGAGTTGCTCGCGCACCACCTGATTGGGGATGCCGAAACGGGTCATGCCGCGCGAGATGCCGGTGATGGTGAGCATGCCGAAGTAGTAGAGCAGGCTGACGAAGTTGTCGGGGGCGGTGATGGTCTCGCTGGGGAAGGAGTCCTTGAGCTTGGCGGTGATGCCGCCGGTCTCCACGATGTGCTGGATGACCGAGGCGTTGTGCTCGAAACCGCGATCCTTGCGGATGAGCATGCGCAGCTTGTTGTAGTCGGTGCGGATGTTGTTGTCGAGCATGTTCTTAGGTGCTCGTCCGCCGTTCTTGGTGTAGTTATAGAGGAAATAGAGCACCATGTCGCTGTTGTAGAGCGGTGGCTCATCGATGCATTCCTCGGCGAAACAATAGTTGTCGTACCACGGCTTCATCACCTCGAGCAGCTGCGGCGTGGTGTGGCTGAAAGGGTAGTACTGGCGGTAGTATTCAATCATTTCCACTACTTCGTCCTCGGTGAACCCCACCATGGCGTTGAACTCGCGCTGCATGGTGTAGTTGGAGCCGATGTTGAACCCGCTGGTGAGGTCGTCGAGCGTGACGGGACTCACGCCGGTGATGAACAGCCGCTTGATGGCGCTGTCGGTGCCGGCCTTGATGGCGTTGAAGAAGCCCCGGTAGGTGCCGGTGCCGTGGGTCTCCTGCTTGTAGCTCGGCTCGGTGTCGGGATTGGAGAGGATGATGTTGGTGAAATGGTCGTACTCGTCGATGAACAGATAGACGCGCTGGCCGGCCTTATAGCAGATGCTGATCAGATATGACAGCTGGTTTGCTGCGCTTCTCAATTTGCCGAGTTCTTCCAATGCATTGTCAGGCAGCAAGCTGGCATAGCTTTCCACGAAAGTGCGGAACTGAATGTTGCAGTAGTCGTCCATGCGCTGCTGGTAGGTGTCGAGCGACCCGGAGAACGCCGAGAAGTTGAGGTAGAGCACCATGTAGGTGTTGTGGTCGGGGGTGGGGTGCTGCCCAATCCATAGGTCGCCGAACAGCCGCTCGAACAGGTGGGCCTTGTTCAGGTCGTAATACTGCCGCAGCATGTTCATCAGCAGCGACTTGCCGAACCGCCGGGGCCTGAGGAAGAAGAAGAAGCGGTTGGCATCCTCGATTTCGGGAATGAAGTGCGTTTTGTCGACGTAATAGTAATTGTCGAGGCGCACGTCCTCCCAGTTTTGCATGCCGTAGGGCAGCCGTTTGGGTTTTTGCTGTTGCTGTTCCATGTTGCTATGCCGATGGTTTGAGATTGCAAAGGTACGAAATAATGGCTAATGGACAATGGATAATGCACAATTATTTAGCTACGAACTACAAGCGGCGCAATGCGGTGCGCAATGCGATGAAATAGTTCATAGTTCATAATTCACAGTTCATAGTTATCGCGATGCGGCATAATGTGCGTTAGCCATCTCGCTTCTTGCATCTCGAATCTCGAATCTCACTGTGGGGAGGTCTCTTCAGCTACAAGTCTGCAATGCAACTCTCGCATCATTCGTGCGTTAGCCATCTTGGTTCTCGGCTCTTGCATCTTGTGTCTTATCACCGTGCTACGGCAATTTTGCGGCCGTTGTGGATGTAGATGCCGGGGGCTTCGCGATAGGCCACGCGACGGCCTTGCAGGTCGTAAACAGCATTGGAACTTGCAGCAGATGCGGCTTGGATATGGCGCAGGCCGGTGACAACGCCTTCGTCGAACGACAGGGGGAAGACTTGGAAACGCTCCGTGAGTCCGCCCTCGGCATAGGGCGTGACGCGCCGGCTGACGGACGAGGGCTGCTCATCGTCGGCTGCACGAAGGCGCACAATGGCTCCAAAATGATAGGTTTCGCCCTGAAGCAGGTCAGGACGTTCGGTTGATTCATACAGGGCATCGTCGATGCTGAAACCGCCACTCAGACCCTCGGGGTTGACCGATTCGCCATCGGGCAATGGCATATAGAACTCAGCCTGGGCATAGGCGGTGCCATAGTCATCGGCACACACGGCCCAGTCGATGGTGACTATTTCGTGTGGCTTGGGCTGCACGAAAGCATAAGTCACCTCATCGGCTCCCTGCTGCGTGCGCCCCATGAGCGCGGCGGGAATGTAGACGTTAGGCTCATAGCTGCCTTCGCTCCCTGCCTGAATGGCTGCTGCCTCGGTGACCTCGATAACGGGGTTTCGGCAGTCGGCCAACGTGCCGGTAATGGTGCCGCCATCCAGCCAGTGCGTGAGCAAGGCCTGAGGGGCTTCCACCCCCCGCAAGAGCACCCAGTTACTCTGGTCGTAGGTGCGGCCCGACATCAAGTCGGTGCTGCTCATGTAGTCCACCTCACCGTCGTAAATCTTGTCGGGCATAAGCCAGCGGTTGTCGTCCTTGGCATAGAGGTCGCCGTTCACATCCACATGCAGGGCGAGCAATGGGTCGGCCACGGTGTAGCTGCGCCCTACCGTGCCATAATTCACGATCCACCATAGGGGATAGGTGCCATCGTCCTCGTGCATATGGCCGAGCCAGGCCTCAAATTTGCCCGACTCGACATAGGCATCCAGCATCCCCTGTGGCACGTGCAGCACCGTGTGCTCCACTGTGTTGAACTCCATGCCGCCATGCTCGTCCTCGCCCGGCTGCGGGAACACGCCGTCCCACCAGCCAAACCGCTCCAGGGTCTCAACCTCATCCATCAGGAAATAAGCATCGGTGACCCCCGTGCACTGCCAAAACGCGTGCGAGGCGATATCGATCACCGTCGAGGGCACCACCACAGTGGAGAGCGCGGAGCAGAAAGCGAACGCCTCCTCGCCGATGGTTTCCAACCCCTCGGGCATCAACACCTGCTTGAGCGCGGCGCAGCGGTCGAAAGCATTGTAGCCAATGCTGGTGATGCCCTCGTCAATTATCACATATTCCAACGTGGTGTTGTCGGCAAAGGCCCAAGCATCGATGGCCACCACATCCAGACCATTCACCTCACCAAGGATGTGGATTTTGGGACTGGGATTGTCCTCGTCCCAACCACTCACGATGTAATTGCCGTTGCGCAAGGTGTAGGCCACGCCATCGACCACCTCGGCGGCCCCGGCCGGCAATAGTGCCACCACGGCCAAGATTGTACTTATAATCAGCTGTTTCATTCTTTCACAATACGTTTAATGGCTCGGTATCCGTTCACCGTGGTTGCCTCCACGAGATAGATTCCCGGAGCCAGATGACTGAGATTGAGGGTTGCCACATTGTCGGCCACATCGCGCTTCTCAAGGCAAGCGCCTCCCCCCGAGAACACCCGTAGCTGTGCCAGCTGCTCATCGGCCCGCACACGCACCACATCGCGCACCACTATGGGGGTGATGAGGATGGTGCCCGAGGCAAACATATCGTCAACGGCATTCTCATTGCTGGGAATGGTGAGCTGCTGCGGTGCATCCAGGTCGCCATAGATGGCATCGCTCATCCAGGACAGCTGCTCACGCATCCACACCACCTTGCCGTTGAGCATCGTGGCAAAGCGCACAGCGGTGTTGCTCTCATCGGCGTTGCCGGCAACGGTGAGCAGATACAGCCCGTCGGCGGTGGCTCGTGCAACACCTCGGCACTCGTCGCCGATGAAGGCCGCCACACACAGCGTGTCGATTGGCAGGCCGCCCTGCGTGACCACGGCCACCACATTCATGTTGTCGCTGAACTGGTGATGGTCGACGGGCACAAATGGGTTCCATTGCGCAGGTGCGGCCATCAAGGGAGCGCGATAGTAGTTGGCATTGATTGTGGGATATCGGAAAGTGACCGCCTGGGTCTTATTCGACTTGTAGTAGTAGCCTGCGCCGGACACCAGTGCGCCCAGGTCGCCCTCCCACTTGTAGCCGTCGTAGAAGGCCACCTGGTTCTTGCTCTTCACCACGTCGCCGCGGGCGGGTTGCATATCAGCAAATGCCTCGCCCAGACTCAGGTTGTAAATCGACAGCGGACCAATCCAGTTCCATCCAGGATAGATGGTCTGTGTGGCCGTGCGGGTATCGATGCGGCTGCCAGCGATGCTGTAGTCCATGTCGGCTTTCATCTTGATTTTGTACAAGAGGCCCACGGCCACCGTATCAAGGCCTGTTGAGGTCCAGCGGGTGCCACTGTTCAAGGCAAAACCTTCCTTGCCCTTGATGGTGTTGAACGCCCTGGCGTGACCAAACACGCTCTCCAGGTCGGCCTTCTCAAGGTCGGGCTGTGCGTAGAGCGAAATCCAGTTCCAGCCCGTCCTGAGGTTGAGCAACTGCTCAATCTGGTCATCGGCCGTCCAAATCACGGGGTTGTCGTAGTCACCCAGCAGGTCATTGGGACGGTAGGTCAGGTTCAACAGCTTTCCTTTGTGGTGCGTGACCACATTGCCCAGCACCACACCCTGATCGGCATCATAGATGCGGAACGTGATGGGTTGCTCTTTAGTGATATCCTCCACGCCGTAGATGGTCAGATTCACGAAATAGGCGTCGCGGCTGCTCATAAGCTTGGGCGATGCCACGCCGCAGCAATTGTCATCGACAAACGCGGCAATCTTGGTGTTGGGATTGGCGCAAATCTTGTCCTCGAAGTAGATTTGTCCGGTTATGTTCATCGAGCTCTCGTAGTCGTCGGGATTGACCGACCATTCTGGCTCGTTGCCCATAACGGTGACATGGAGCATCAATGGAGCGCAGATGTCAACGTCGTTGACGGCATAGACATACACATGGTGGGTTCCCACAGGGGCATTCGCGCCGATGGTGAACTTGATGGGAATCGACTCGTTGGTTCCCAGCACGCCCGTTGTTTCCGATGTTTCAATCCATGTGGGCAGACCGGTGATGTGGAATCGGTCGTTGTCGCGACCTTTATTTTGCAACATCACCTCAATAGAGGACTCGGTTAGACGGCTCTTCCATATTGGGTATTCGTCCACGTCCCATTCCAGCGTGTTATAGTCAACAACGGCACTCCAGGTGACGGTTTCCGAGAGGTTGTCGCACATATCGCGCACATTCTTGACAACGAATGTGAGCAGGTTGCCCTGCATGCGCGACGGCAACGTGTTCAGGTTGATGTAGATTTCTTTATCCGAAGCCGTGTAGTCAAAGTCGACGTTCTGCCTGAGCGGAGCCTTGCGCAGCGATGGTGCCGTGGCAGCCTGCGTGGTGCCGTCGGCAATGACAGCGTCGGTGCCATACTTAAGCGCCAATGGTGCAATGTTGTTGACGCAGAACTCGGTGACGATATTGTTGCTGGCATCCAGTGCACTGCGCTCCATGGGGCAGTAAACAATGAGGCTTTCAGTAATGCCGGTAGTGTCAACCTGATTGTAGCGGTTGGCGATAATCGACGTGCCATCGCATGCCGCGTTCCACACCCGCAGCTCGTCGATGTCGCCAGTGAACTTGTAACTCTCAACGGGCACTTCCTGCTCATGGGTGCGCTTGAGGATGCTGCCCACATAGATATAATCACCTGCGGGAGCTGGCAATTCCTGCTCGGTAAGCGTCTTCACCGCCTTGCCGTCGATATAAACCACTGCGCTCACACCGCGATGCACGTTCAATGCCAGGTGATGCCAGTTGCCGTCGTTGTAGTCCTCGTTGGTCAGCACGATGGGCAGGCCGTTGGTCGTGTAGGACGGCAGGCTGTCGTTGTAGATGTGCAGAATCATCGAGTTGTCGTAGTCGAAGCCTATCGACACACGGTCGGTCACCGAGAGCAGCGTGGCACGTGCGTTCTTGTCCTTCTCGCCACGGAACCAGGTCTCGACCACGTAGCTGTCGGAAGGCCGTGGTGAGATGTTGCCAATCGGAATCTTGACAGTGTGCTCGCCATCGAGATGTGCGGCCAGATTGGTGTTCTCAATGTTCCATGTCTCGGCGGCAAGATGCATATTGCGCGAACGGGCATAATCGGTCACCGTGGTGCCGTGTCCCTCGTTCATCTTCCAGTAGCCCACCAGTCCAGGCAGGTAAGGAGCCACAACCTCGTCGCGCTGTGCCAGCAGCGTGCGCACGGGGCTATTCTTGTTCCATAGCACGAACTCGTGCATCATTCCCGTGAAGTTGCGTCCCAGTGTCAGTCGGCCGTTGCTGTTGTAGTCGGGCACGATGGCCTCGTCGAAGAGCATCGTCTCGTTGGCATCCTCGGCCATGAGCATCGACAGGGTGTTTTGGTTTTCCACCGAACCTTTCACATAATTCATCGCCAGGAACACCCACTTGTCCATGGGGATGCTTTCCTTCGAGGTCACCGTGGTGCCGTTGATGTCGGCCTCGACCTGACCTTGGTCGTTGATGGCCACTTTGAGCATATTGCCCTCGGTGCCATGCTCGATGATGGTGCCGCCGCCCTTGCGCTTGAGCCACAGCGACGACGCGAAGCTGGTGTTGCTGATGGGCAGGTAGGCATCGGTCTCCACGGGATTGCCGTTGAACTGCAGCGACACGTCATGACTCACCTGGGCATCATTGAGCGAGCCGGTGATGAAGAAGTTGCTCTCCTTGGTGAGATAGCTCTCGCGGATGGCCTCGTTGAATTTGATGCGGATGTCGCTGGTGGGCGTGAGGGTGCCCGTGTTGGGATAAGCCTGTCCCAGCAACTTGGGTCCACGGGTGTCGCGAATCACGGTCTGCTCAGGAGTGGTGTTCACCACCTCGTCTTTAAACATGGCCATCGACTCGGCAACCACCACATAGTTGCCGTCGATGTCGGGCAACTTCAGTTTGTAAGTAATGTTGGCATCGTCGTTAGGCAGCAACGTCTGCGTTTCGTTCTCCTTACCACCTTCAAGATACTTCGGTTCGGTGACCCACTCATGGGCGGTAATCCACTTGTCGTTGCCGGCAAAGCGATATTTCAGCCGCACGCCCTTGAAGCCAGTGAACAAACGGTTAATGTCGCTGATGGTTGCTGTTATTTCCTCTTCTGCCGCCACAGCACGCTGATTAAGAACTGTTTTGTTAAGATTGAGCGTCACGGGTGGCGCTGCGGGCACAAATTGTATGCTAAACGTGACTTTGTCGAGTTCCACAATTCCATCCATCACCGATTGCGGGTCGTCGAGACCAGCGCAATCACTATAAAGCAACAACTCTATGTTTTTATAGTCCAAGACGGAAGGGTCCGACTGCTTGATTGTGAGCGTTTGGGTCAATGGCTTATCATATTCAAGCCAAATCTCGGTACCATTAAAGATGGTTTTGTCGTCAAGTTTTATAATCAGTCCATCGGGATTACTCACTGGATTGGCATAGAGCATTGCTGCGATGTAGGGATCATGGGTCTCACTCTCGTTGGTCAACTCAATATCAACAGCAACCGTCTGCCCGGCGGGAATACCGGTGAAGTTGGTCACCGGCATGCTGATCCGGGGTTTGTCGCTGCGCATCGTGGCATAGTCGAGCTGGGAGCCTTTCTTGTAATACTTGGTGTAAGTAGCTCCCTCGTAGGGGCATCGTGTCTGGCCGCCACGCGTGCGGAAGATGGGACTCCATCCCTTGGGAGAGTTATAGATATCTACCGTGTGGGCATTGTCGCGCTGCGTGTCGTTGAACGTGTAAGAAAACTTCTTCACCGTGTTGGTCTCGTCAACACCATACTCTGTCCAGTGGTAGCCTATGCCCACATTGACGTTGAAAGTATATCCCGCCTTGTCCAGCAGATAGCCATGCTTGCCCTTATATCCAACCGTTGACGAGAAAGTGAACACCGAATTGCTCTGCGTGCGCTTGTTGTCGGTGCTTGAATAGGTGACGGTGCTGCCTGTCTCGAACGATTCATTGCGCACGAAATACTGGGATTTGGAAAACGCGTCGAGTTTGTCCTTCTCATTATCGGCCAGCACATTTTGCCACAATTTAATCATCTGGTTGCACCACTTCACGCTGTCGCAGCCTGCATATCCGTCAGGATAGCGGAAGTAGTAGCTTGGCTGGACGGCGGCGGTGGCATCGGGTTGCGCCTGACTGCCCCACACCTCCTCGTCGTCGTTGCTTGTGCCAAATCGCGGGTCCTCCGTGCTCAAGAAGGTGTAGTAGGTGGGTTTCGACGGGTTTTCAAGAATCTCGTCCATGCTGTTCACATGCACGAGCATGGAATTGCGCGTGCGCTTGATGTTGTCGAAGAGTATGGTTTCGATAAATACTTGTGAATAGTTGAAATGCGTGTCGAATTTCTCGTCTATCGACATAACCTCGTCGTGCCCTATCGCCCACGAGCCGTCTTCTTGCTTGAACAGACCAATCTTCTCGGCGGAACCGATTATATAATTGGTTGAATACCCAATGAACACGTCGCCATCACGACCCACTTGCCAGTGAAGAGGACTGGTCGAAACGGTGTTCGTGTTCGTATAAGTGGTGTAGGTACGGTTGTCCCAGGTCTTGTTGATTTCATACTTACCGAATGCGGTGTTCTCGTGAACAACGGTGTTGTAGGTAATCTTGGCAAAACACAACGTGCCGGTAACAGTGGCCAGCTCCACGGCCCCGCCAATGGAAGCCGAACCCTCGGTGCCCTGATGGATTCCGCGGGCGGTATAGGTGTACTCGGTCGTAATGGTATCGGTCTGCCAAGAGGCATTCGAGGCATCGCCAGGCGGGTCACGAAGCACCATCTGCACATAGCTGGGTCCGGCCGTGATAAAGTTGTTGCCGGTGGTGAGCGTTCCGCTCACCACACCTTGCAAGCCGCTGTTTCGCCACAGCTTGGTCTGGTTGTTGATGACCATCGAAGCGTTTAACGAGCGTGTATAAGGCGGAGCGAGCATGGGGAAGCCTGCCACCCACTTGTAGGATGCCTCGCCCACCGAGTCGAGCTGCACTTGCCCGGTCTCGAGTTTTACCATCTCTCCGCGCTTGATGGTCTTTCCTTCCGGTGTCGTCCTGTCGGCTGCAGCCACCAGCGCGTCACCCCCCATCTCATTGTCGAAAGTCACCACCGAGTCGCGCAGCATATCTTTATACAGCACACCACTGGAATATTTGTCAAAATTGGTGTAGGGCTCATAGGCTTTGACCTTGAATTCATATTGCTTTCGCTGTAAGAATATCGGGTTGCCATAGTTATAAGTGATTTCGCCCGAAATCTCATTTTGGGTAAACACCGGCAGCTCGATTTCCTCCTCGCGGTCGATGACGGTGATTACCTCCTCGCCGAACGCGCCCGCGGGAACACCCATTTGCGTGACTTCAATAACCGGATTGGAACGGTAGGTGAGCATCAGTTTCTTGTTGCACTTGAACAGCGGGAGATATTCCTTTTTGTCGGCATCGACAAATATCGTGTCGGGAGTGATGGAGTCAAGCGGGTTCGACAAGTTGACAGCCGGCACGCGGCTGAACATCTCGTTTTGCTCCACGGTGGGGTTGTTGGGGAATTGCACGCTCTCCACCATGTAGCGCAGCGGTGGCACAGCGGCACTGAACTCGCCAGTCGCGGCGTCGGTGGTGATGAAGATGTACTTCACGTCATCGATGTCGCCGCCGGCACGATAAGCGCTGCTGTTGATGTCAGAGCTGGTTGATTCGATGGCCACTTGCTCGGGGTTCGGGACCCACTCATGCGTGGTGCCATCGATGCGTTCCACAGCGTTGAGCATGCGCTGCGGGTGGTCGAGCGCCGAAAGCTTGAGGGTCGCAGCACCAATGTTGTTGACGCTCACCCCATAACCAAGCGGTTTCTCGCCCTCGGTGTTGCCGCCCGTGATGCGCCCGGCGAGCACGACGGTGGTGTTGTCGGTGAAGTCGATGTGCGTGTCGGCAAGGAACTCGTAAGTCTGGCTTTCATCGGCAGGATAACGACCTTTGTTGACAAACGTGTGACCGTTGCGGCGAGCCTCGATGTAGTGACTGCCGATAGGCACCGAAATCTCATACTCGCCATTGGCATCGGTCATGATGAGTTTGTCGTTCTTGTTGCACGGTGTGCCATCAATATAGAAGCTCACGCTGTCAACCGGAATCGTGGTGCCGGCATAGTGCACCGAGCCGCTCACCTTGAAGCTCGACACGTCGGTGAAATCCACATTGTTGATGTTGAGCGAGGTGCCTCCGATAAACGCCGAGCGGCTCGTGGGTGTGAAGCTGTGGATGCCCTTGCTGGGATACACGCTGTAGCGCGTGCCGCTGCCCGTGAACGGGATGCCGCGAACCTCATACTCGCCCTTGTCGTTGGTGATGCCGTAGGACGACAGTTGACTGTCGTTGGGAACCCTGGTCGACGGACGGCTGTTGGAGCCAATAATGGCATGGTTGCTATTGGGCTGGCCATTGGTGCGAGAATAGTCGTAGGCGTATTCCTCGAGCCCCTCGTCAAAGGTCCAGTAGAGTTTCATCCCATTCTCGCGGCCACTGAGCAAACGGTCGTAGTTGGTGGCGATTTCACTCTCACCGAGGGCGCGGTTCCACACCCTGAGCTCATCGGCGTGGCCCTGGAACGACGAGTTGACATTTACTTTATCACTGAAGAACCCCACATTGACTATGCCTTCCTCGTTGGTGGGAATGTCGCCGTAAGGGTTAAAGGTGGCACTGGCGCAATGAACGGTGTAGAGCGCATCCTTTTTGCCGTTGACGATACAGTCCACGGTGCCATCGCCATTGTTGCGCAAGGTCAGGTGGGTGTATTCATTGGGCTCGATTGCCAAATAACCCAAATCTTGATTCCAAAACCTTCTTGCATTATGCTCTTCGCCCCGTAAAACTGTCATATTCAACCCTAGACCAGTAACGCCTTGAATCGGCAGTTTTTCCAAGAATAAATAGTAGGTATAGTCATAGTCATCGGTTGGGTCACCCTCGAAGCCGAACAGGTTCATCGAGTCCGTTACTTGGTCGGGATTGATCCACATTTGGATGGTGAACGGCTTGTCGAGGCGGAACAGGTTATTGGCAGCATCCTTGGTGAGATGCCACTCCAGTCCATCGCCCGACTCCAGCATGTGGCGGCAATAGCCCTGAGGCTGGTTCACCTCATCTTCTTCGCGGCTCAGCGTTATGCGCACATCGTTCACGGCGGTTCCGGTGTCGAACGACACACGTCCACTCACCACGCCGGAAGATTGACCGAAGCCGGTGTCGGCCATTGAGTTGCTCTCAATCAGGCCGGTATTGTCACAGTCGGGAGCATAGGCAATAACCTTATATTGGTAGAAGCGCCCCGGCTCAATATTCTCATCGGTAAAGCTGTAGCTTTCGTCGATTCCCGCCACTTGTCCTATCTTGATCCATTCGCTGGTGCCTATCAGGCGGCGATTGATGACAAACGGCGTTTTGGCAGTACCCACTTGATGGGCTGTCCATTCAATCTTGACATTGTTGCCGCTGATGCCTTTGGTGGCCTCGATGCCAGTCACGGTCGTGCCATCAATCACATGCGCCACAACTGTGTCGCTGTAGGCGTGTATCTTGTTGTCGATCAGGTCGAGTTGCAGATAGTAGCCATAGATGTCGCACTTGCTCGTGGGCTTGTCATCAACAAACGAGGCCTTGCCGGCTGTGCGCGGCACGGTCACCGTGAGGTAATTCTGGACTACATTGCCGTCGGGATCAATGCGGTGGACCTTGAAGGTCACATCATTCTCCACTTTGGGAATATTTCCAAATTCCCAGTCAAACTTAATCTTATCGGTTGTTTTATTGTCACGCACCAAGTGCAGGGGCACTACCGGAATGGTGTTGGAGCGCACATCGCTGGCTCTTACCACCGTCAATGGTTCGGGATTGGACGGGATGGTGACATCTCCCCACGAGTCCTTGAGCTGGAACACCTCGTAGCGGTAGTACTTGCCATACTCCAAGCCCCGGCTTGCATTGTCGGTGAAATTATCTTTCTTCGTCGTTCCAACCAACTCTCGATTGCCGATAAATGCGCCGTCTCTATTCATCTGGGTGCGATACACTTGATACTCGCCATCGTTGGTCACATTGGCGTCAACATCCCACTCCAGTTTCATCTCGCCGTTCACCTGGTTGAACGAGGCCGAGAGCCTGGGCGGCGTGGTGTGGAAGGGTGTGACTGTCCGCTCCCATCCCCTCAGTTCCTGCGACACTTCCTTGCCGTTGAACTTGAACGTGGTCTTCGTTCGGCGGTCCACCCACAACGCGAAGTCCTTGTCAATGGGAACATCCACCTCCACCGAGCCCGAGCCGCGGCCGCTCACCTCAAGCACCTTGGCTGAATAGGAATCGTTGCCCACCACAACGTACACCTGGTAGGAACTCACATACTCAAAGTTTTCAACGCCGTTGCCAATCTTCGCTGGCAGCCAGCTGTTGTCGGCGCTCACCTTCAACCATCCCGGTGCTGTCCACTTCACCGTCACCTCCCGTGCCGGCGACACGTTCATCGTCAGCTCGCGGGTGTACTGGTAGTGGATGCTCAAGTCATAGTCCTGATGCAGCGCGTTGCTCTGGTGGTAATAGGAGTAACCGTCGATCTCAAAGGCTCTCACATCGGCAATGCCCTTCTCGTTGGGCGCAAAGTGAACCGTGATCCAGTTGTCGTCGTGCGACCCGCTCTTGAGCACGCCGTAGGTGTAGTCGGTCTGCGTCAGCGTCCAGCTGTACCGCTGGTAATAGCCTAACGTGTGAACCACCCCGTCGCGCGTTATCACGCGGAAATCCTGCTTCGACGATTTGTACTCGAAGTCTTTGCTCTGCTTGTTGTGATAACGCATCTTGAATCTGATGGTGGGATTCTCGGTGCTGATGGTGCCATCGTGCTCGCTCTCGAAGCCACGGAAACTGTTCATCGCCGTGTTCGGGTCGTCGCCGGTGAGCCAGCCGTAACTCTTGCCAGCACTCGTGGTGGCTACCTCCACGTTGCACCAATACTGTCCGCCGCCCGCATCCGAGTAATAGCCGCTGATGGCGTAACCAGCCATGGGCAGCAGCAACAAGCCCAGCAGCAACATGAGCCGTGAAACCATTCTTTTCATCTTTTCTTTATGTGTTTATTTTAAATAATTCAAATTCGCCTGACTGCCACACCTTTGCGGCACAACTTGAGAAGTCTGCCAGCTCGAAAGCCGTTGGGTAATACCAATTCGCTTTATCGTTTTATAACCCGCTTGATGGTTCTTGCGCCGCTGTCGGTGCAAGCCGTCAACAACGTGAGTTTGAAAAAGAACCCGTCACATTCACACTTGAACACAGTTATGAAATAAAAACAGCAAAAATGCCTCTCGCTATGCAATGCTGGCAAGCGGAACATCTGCATTTGAAACGACAAAGTTAAGCATCTTATTTCAAACAGAAACAAAACACAGCAAAAAAAGTTCATTTTAACAATACATGGCGGCTCCAATGCCCGAGTCCTGTAGAGCCGCACCATGGTGCGGCTTGTAACTTTTTCGTCCGCACTGGGCTGGCGCGAATGAAGCCACAAGCCGCTGCATGCATGCAGCGGCTCTACAGTACAATGGCGGCGTCATGTAGAGCCGCATCATGATGCGGCTGATGGCCGAAGCACCATAAGATGCAAGAAACGAGCTGGCTAACGCACATGTCCGCACTGGGCTGGCGCAAATGAAGCCACCAGCCTCGCATGCAGCGGCTCTACAGGACAATGGCGGCGTCATGTAGAGCCGCATCATGATGCGGCTGATGGCCGAAGC
>JAFYCU010000075.1 GCA_017545095.1 Muribaculaceae bacterium
ATACTCAAAGGTTTGGCCTTTTTTCTGCATGGGGTAGTCGCTGGGGCACAGGCCGTAGACCTCGATGCTCTCGCACTGGATTTCCACGCTCTGTCCTTGTCCCATGCTTTCCACAAGTTGGCCAATCACGCACAGGCACGACCCGGTGGAGATGTCCTTGAGCAATTCGGGGTTGATGTGCTCGGTGTTGACCACAATCTGGATGTTCTTGATGGTGGAACCATCGTTGAGAGCGATAAACTGCACTTGCTTGTTGCCCCGTCGGGTGCGCACCCAGCCCTTGACACACACCTGCCGTCCCACCAGTTCGGGAGCGGTGAAGATGTGAGCTATTCTTGTTTGTTTCATTGATTTGTCTTTGTTTAAGATGATGATGCGGCTAATGGAATTATTCAAACGAGCCTTGCTTGAGGTAGTTGACCTCTTCCTGTGTGAGGTAGCGCCACTTGCCGCGTGAAAGGTTTTTCTTGGTGAGTCCGGCGAAATAACGCGGTCGAGTTTCACCACATGGTAGCCGAGCGACTCGAAGATGCGCCTCACCACGCGGTTGCGCCCCGAGTGAATCTCGATGCCGGCCTGCTTGTGGTCGGTGGCGCTGACATAGCTCACGGCGTCGGCATGGATGGGACCATCGTCCAGCTCTATGCCATCGGCAATGCGCTGCATGTCTTCCTCGGTGATGGGCTTGTCGGTCCACACCTGGTAGATTTTCTTCTTCACATATTTGGGGTGGGTGAGTTTCGATGCCAGGTCGCCGTCGTTGGTGAGCAACAGCACGCCCGTGGTGTTTCGGTCGAGCCGTCCCACGGGGTAGATGCGCTCGTTGCAGGCACCTTTCACCAGGTCCATGACGGTTTTGCGTCCGTTGGGGTCGTCGCTGGTGGTGACACAGTCCTTGGGCTTGTTGAGCAGGATGTAGCACTTCTTCTCGGAGGTGACAATCTTGTCGTTGTACTCAATGGTGTCTTTGGGAGTGATTTTGAAACCGAGTTCAGTGACCACTTCACCGTTGACCTTGACCAGCCCCTTGGTGATAAGTTCATCGGCTTCGCGTCGCGAACAAAGTCCGGCATTGGCCAGATATTTGTTCAGGCGGATTTGCATATCGGGATCGATGGGTGAGGGTTCATACTCAACGGGTTGAGGCCGAGGTGTGAAACGCATCTGCTGCTTAGGACCTTGGCGTTTGGGTTTACCTTGCTGGAATCCTCCCTGATGGTATCCCCCTTGCTGGAATCCATCTTGGTGATATCCGCCCTGTTGGCGATATCCGCCTTGTTGGTATCCGCCCTGACGGTACCCGCCCTGCTGGCGGTAGCCACCCTGCTGGCGATATCCGCCTTGCTGACGATATCCGCCCTGCTGACGATATCCGCCCTGCTGGCGATATCCGCCCTGCTGGCGATACCCGCCTTGCTGACGATACTCGCCTTGCTGACGATACTCGCCTTGCTGACGATATCCGCCCTGCTGGTATTCGCCCTGCTGGTTGTTCTCGTTTTGTGGTGTCGTGTTCTCGGATGTGGTTTCGGCATCCGAGTCGAAGTTGCGATGCTGATAGTTTGGCTGATATCCACCTTGTTGATATCCACCTTGTTGATATCCCCGCTGCTGGTAACCGCCGCGCTGTTGGTAACCGCGTTGCTGGTATCCTCGCTGCTGGTATCCTCGCTGCTGGTACCCGCGTTGCTGATATCCTCGTTGTTGGTATTCTCGCTGCTGATAGCCGCCGCGTTGCTGATAGCGAGGCTGGTAGTCGTCGTGCTGCTGGGAGAAATCGTTTTGTTCGATGGGTTGTTCCTCTCTTGCCTGAGCAGTGTAGTCTACTTTTTCATAATTGGTGGGTTGGTCGGTGTTAGGGTTGGCGTCGACGCCAGAGCCGTTGTCCTCCATGTTGATAGTGCCTCCGCCGATACGCGGGCGTTTAGGCTTCTTCTCTAAATTCTCCTCCATTGTGATGTTGATGTTTTTTTAGATTTGAATAGATGCTCTAAGACTTATAAAAATGTAAATATTTCAATCAAGCCTCTCGGCTCAATATGATTATTCTAATTTGAAATCATTTTTGCGATGCGAAATTAGTCACAAAGTGGCAGTTGTGCAAGCGAGGGCGCGCTTTTTAGCGTTTTTTAGCATCCCGAGAATGCAATAGGCGGAAAACGGAGTTCACAAGCCGGTGTAGTTGTGCGGTGTGATGCGCTTCAGCTCGTCTTTCACTGCCTGTGGCACGTGGAGCGTGTCGATGAATTGTGCGATGCGCTGCTGGTCCACGGTTTCGTTGGTGCGCGTGAGTGCCTTGAGCGTTTCGTAGGGGTTGGTATAGCCCTCGCGCCGCAAGACGGTTTGAATGGCTTCGGCCACCACGCTCCAGGTGTTGTCGAGGTCAGCGGCTATGGCCTGCTCGTTGAGGATGAGTTTGTCGAGTCCTTTGAGCGTGCTGTTGAGCGCGATGACCAGGTGTGCGATGGGCACGCCCACGTTGCGCAGCACGGTGGAGTCGGTGAGGTCGCGCTGCAGCCGTGAGATGGGCAGCTTGTGCGCCAGATGCTCGAACATGGCTACTGCCAGACCCAGGTTGCCCTCGCTGTTTTCGAAATCGATGGGGTTCACCTTGTGGGGCATGGCACTCGACCCCACTTCGCCAGCGCGGATGCGTTGTTTGAAGTAGCTCATCGAGATGTACATCCACATGTCGCGGTCGAGGTCGATGACAATGGTGGCCAGTCGCCTGAGTGCGTCGAGCAGCGCGGCCAGGTTGTCGTAGTTGGAGATTTGAGTGGTGCACTGTTCGCGCTCGATGCCCAGACGGTCGCTCAGCAAGCGGTTGGCAAATGCTGGCCAGTCGATGGCGGGGAAAGCGATGTGGTGAGCGTTGAAGTTGCCTGTTGCACCGCCCATCTTGCCACTCACGGGCACGCTGCGCAGGATGGTGAGTTGCTGCTCGAGCCGGTAGGCATAGACGTTCATCTCTTTGCCTAATCGTGTGGGCGAGGCGGGCTGGCCGTGTGTGCGGGCCAGCATGGCCACGTGTGCCCATTCGGTGCTGTGGGTCTCGAGCCAGTCTATGAGCTGCTCAAGGAGCGGTGCCACGCAGTGGGCAAGAGCGTCGCGCAAGCTCATGGGCACGGCGGTGTTGTTGATGTCCTGTGAGGTGAGCCCGAAGTGGACATATTCTTTGACTTCGGCCAGTTGCAAGGCATCGAAACGTTGTTTGATGAAGTACTCAACGGCTTTGACATCGTGGTTGGTCACTGCCTCGATGTCCTTGACGCTTTTTGCATCGTCGAGCGAGAAGTGGCGGTAGATGTCGCGCAGGGACTCTTTCTGTTCGCTGGTGAGGTGTGCCAAGGCGGGTAGTGGCAAGTCGCACAAGGCGATGAAATACTCGATCTCCACTTGCACGCGGTAGCGAATCAGTGCGGCCTCGCTCATGTATTGCGCCAGCGGGGCTGTCTTGCTGTGGTAGCGGCCGTCGATGGGCGAGACCGCCGTTAGAGGGGTGAGGGTCATGGTAGTGGGTAGTGGGTAGTGGGTAGTGGGGAGACCGCTTCGCTGCGCTCGCTGGGAGGGATTAGGAATGAGGAATGAGGGGGCTGCGGCACAGCCGAAGCATACGCCACCGACTGTGGCTTGGTTCTCGGTTCTCGGTTCTTGCATCTTGCATCTCGCATCTCGCATCTCTTACGGCACCACGAGCTTGGCGGGGTAGCGGCAGCTGGCAGTGGTGAACACATAGATGCCGCGAGGCAGGCGCAGCTCGGTGTCGTTGCGCAGCGTGCCGAAGTGTGCCATAAGTTGCCCAGACATGTTGTAGACATTCACGTTGAGCAGCGGCTTGGCGCACTTGACGAGCACATATCCCTCGCCGGCGATGAAAGCCCAGGGCAGGTCAGCCTGCACATCGCTCACACCGGTGATGTCGAGCACGATGGCATTCGACGGCTCGCTCACATAACCCAGTCGGCTTGTCTGCACGGTGTAGGCATATGCTCGTCCGTGCTCGCGATGGTCGATCACCATCGAGGTTTGCTGAGCGTCATCAGTGGTGAGCGTCTCGCTGTCCACCACATGATGGTTGGCGTCATAGATGGTGAGGTTCACGATATAGAAGTCGATTTCCTCGGTAGCGGGTTCCCACCGAGCCACAAAGGCGGTGTCGGAAACCTCTTCAGGATCCAGCGCCACGGGTCGGCTCAGGGTGGGTTGTTCAAGGCACTCGGCCATGAGCCAAATGCCAAAGCTGCCGGTGATGCCGCCGTCGCTGAAGATGAGTCGCGTGCGGTGCTGACCCAGTGAGTCGGGCGTGTAGGTCACGGTGAGCGGGTAGCCGTCGGCACTGCATGCCGTGGCACGGTCGATGCTGGTCACGCTGGGGACGAACAGTTCGGTGTCGTAGCGGTAGGTGGTCACACTGATGTTGCTGGTGAGTCCGCGCCCCTTGACGGGGAAGGTGATGCTGCGCGAGCGGCCCAGAGCCACCTGACCCAGGTCGTAGTACATGTCCTTGGTGGGCGAGAGGATTTCCGGGTCCCCTGTGGGTTCGTCGGTGCCACCCTCGTTGAACACGTCGCCCTGGCGGTCGCCCCAGATGTACTCAATCAGGTTGGGGTTGTCGATAAACGGGTTGCGGTTGTTCTGGCAGCGGTACACGGCCTCGTTGCGGGCTTTCTCTTTGTCGCTGACCGGGTCTTCGCGTGCCCAGCGCAGCAGCAGGTCGATGCTCCACTGGTTCAGGGTGAGCCAGGTGTCCTCGGTATACATATATTTATACTTCCAGGTGTAGTCCTGGTAGCATGCAGCCATATAGAAATAGGTGCGTGCAAAGTCGCCCTTGTAGCGTGCATCGGGTTCAAACACCACACTAGAGCCGCCGCCCTGACCAGCAACGGGGGTGCCGGTCTTGCTCACGCCGTTGTCGAAATGCACCGTTTCCACCTCGCCTAAGGGGTAGTTGAGCTTGGCCGAGTTGGCATCGGCGTCGCTGGGGTAGAGGTGGTTGAGGTCGGTGTAGGCGAAGTAGCCTTGGTTCTCGTTATATCCGCCCCACCAGCTCTCGGGCACGGAGTGTTCCTTGTTCATGCCGCTGGTGGCCCCGGTGCCATTGCTGGTGAAGTAGTAGGTCTTGTCGCTGTACATGTCCCACACGCGCGAGGCATCGCTGGCCTGACGGTCGGTCTCGCGGAAGTAGTACCATAGGCTGCCGTAGCTGTGCACGGTGCGGTGTTTGGTGAGTTCGTGCACGGCATCCTTGAGTGCCTGTCCGCTCTTGCCGTTCAGGGTGGAGTAGTAGCCCGCTGGCGCATCGGCGTGAACCAGCGTGAGTGCGGCCCAAGCTGCAGCTATCGTGGTGAGGAGTAGTCGAGGTTTCATCGCTTTTCGGTCTTAAAATTCATTCAAGCGGCAAATTTAAGCATTATTCTCCGCATGGCCAAACACCAGCGGAAAAATCCTGCAAAAGCGTCCACAAAGCAGCAAAAATACAGCAAAAAAGACATAAGGACAAAAGCATCTGACTCGAGTTGACATAAGAACAGCAAGCCCGAGGGCGGTTATGTGGACAGGGGAAGCCTGTGCGCTGCCGGCTCAAACAGTTATTTCACCGGCGAAATCGAGATACTGCCTGTGCCCGTTGCGGTAACTGGCGACATCGACGGCAGCGGCGTGGTGGATGTGGAAGACCTGAACATCATCATCAACATGATTCTGGGCAAGACCGAACTGAACGAAGCCTGTGACATCAACCACGATGGCGAAGTGGATGTGGACGACATGAACACCATCATCAACATCATCTTGGGCAAGGCCTGAGCGGGCTGACGCACAAGGCCGATGCCAATGAGGGAATCTAAAGCCTCTAAGGATTCTAGGTGGGCTGCGCATCGCGCCCATAGCCCCCTTAGAGACTTTAGATTCCCTACTCCTTCCTAGACCCCCTAGTTCACCTATCTCCTCTTTGCCCGCATTTCGCAGGGCGAAAAGTTGCGCAAGTGGAAAATAGGCATTACTTTTGCAGTGCGAAAGTGTAGAATGGGTTTCGCGCTTTTGCATTTTGATGTGTCAACTTATTGAATATGCCTTATTTCTCAGTTATAGTACCAGTATATAACCGTCCTGCCGAGGTCGACGACCTGCTGCGGTCGTTGGTCGAGCAGACCGACCACGACTTCGAGGTGATGATTGTGGAGGATGGCTCCACTGTGCCGTGCAAGGAGGTCGTGGACCGCTATGTGGGTCAGGTGGATGTGCACTATTATTATAAAGACAACGAGGGTCGCAGTGTGGCTCGCAATTATGGTATCGAACGTGCCTCGGGCGACTACTTTGTGTTTTTCGACAGCGACTGCGTGATACCTCGCGACTACTTCTGTAAGCTGCGCAACGCGCTTGTGCGCGACTATGTGCCTTGCTTTGGCGGCCCCGATGCGGCGGGCGACGATTTCACCGACTTGCAGAAAGCCATCTCCTTCTCGATGACCGCGTTTCTCACCACCGGCGGCATACGCGGCGGAAAGGTGCAGCTCGAAAAGTTCGTGCCACGCTCGTTCAATATGGGCTACAGCCGCGAGGTGTGGCAGCAGGTGGGCGGATTCCGTGAGATGTTCAGCGAGGACATCGACATGAGCACGCGCATCCGTCAGGCAGGGTTCGCCATCCGGCTGATTCGCGAAGCGTTTGTCTATCACAAGCGTCGCACGAGTCTGGCCAAGTTTGCGCGTCAGACCCACGTGTTCGGCATGTCGCGCATCACCCTCAAGCTGCTGTACCCCGACAGCTTGAAACTCGTGCACACGCTGCCCGCGTTGTTCACGCTGGGGTGCGCCGCTCTGGTGGTGCTGGCACTGTGCTGGCGCTGGTGGGCCATTTTGCCCATTCCCATCTATGCGGTGTTGCTCTGGGTGAGTGCGCTGGTCGCTACCAAGAGCTTAAAGATTGCATCGATGGCAGTGGTCACCAGCTTTGTGCAGCTGTGGAGCTATGGTGCTGGTTTCATCCGCGCCTGGGTATGGAAAATCCTGCTGCGCCACGGCCGCGACATCGATCAGGAGATAGCCATGCGAAAAGGGAAGTGAGATGGAGGAAAACGTGTCGCGAGCATTGAAGGAAGTGTTCACCGAGGACTCGCGTCCGCGTGAACTGGCGATGAAGGAGGGCGTAGAAGCGTGCTCCACCGCGCAGCTGCTGGCCATTCTCATCGGTAGCGGCAGTCGGGGCGAGAATGTGGTGGAGCTGTGCAACCGCATCCTGCTCGACCACGACGAGAAACTGTTTCTGATTGCGCGCCGCAACTATCGCGAGTTGGTGTCGCGTTACAAGGGCATCGGCGAGGTGAAGGCCATCGAGATCCTCGCCGCCCTGGAACTGGCCCGCCGCTGCCAGATGGAGGATTTCGACGAGCTGCCGCTGGTGACCGACAGCAAGATGGTGTATGACTATCTGCGGCGCCATATGAATTATCAGCGCCAGGAGGAAATCTGGGTGTTGTTGCTCGATCGTGGCAAGCACATCTTCCACCGCGAGTGCCTGAGCCGCGGCTCCACCACCATGGTGCCGGTGGATGTGAAGATGGTGCTCAAGCCGGCCATCGAGATGCTGGCCGACTGCATCATTCTGGCGCACAACCACCCCAGCGACACCCCGCGCCCCAGCAAGCCCGACGATGAGCTTACCCGTCGCGTGTCCACCGCGTGCAAGGCGGTGGAGATTCCGCTGCTCGACCACATCATCGTGTGCCGCAGCGGAAAGTACTACAGCTATCTCGATAATGGCCGGTTGTGAATAGCGCGAGAAAACAAAGGTTATCGTTATCAGATCTTGGCTCGGTCATCCGGCCTGCATATGTGCAGACCCTACAAGACTCGGTCATAAGCCGCACCAGGGTGCAGCTCTACTTTCTGCGTCTTTGTAAGCCCCGCCTTTAGGAGGGGTTTGGGGAGGTCATGAGGATGGCGTTTCTCACCTCAGGGCTCAATCCTGATGGCGCAGCCGCCGCTGCGGGCGAGACGCAGGGTGAGCGTGTCGCTGGCGGTGACGGTCAGCTGCTTGACCTCCATGGCATAGGGGTTGCGCTCGTAGTCGGCATCGGTGGCATCGGCATAAATCATTGCTCGGTAGGTTTTTCCCGGATCTAAGAAGTTGAGCGGCAGTTGCAGCGTGCGTGACTGCTCGTTGGTGATGCTGCCCACAAACCACCGTCCGCCATCGCCGCGTTCGCGGCGTGCTATGGTCACATATTCTCCGATTTTGGCGTGCGGCACCACAGTGCGGCTCCAGGTGGTGGGGCAGCTCTCGATGAAGGTAAGCGCTGGCTGGCCCTCGTAGTGCTCGATGGCATCGGCTGCCATTTGCAGCGGGCTGTAGAGCACCACAAACTCGCCGAGCTGCTTGGCCAGGGTGGAGTGGGGGTGAGTGCCGGGCACCACGTCGTCGCCCTGCCAGAAGATGGCCGGGGTGAAGTCCATGGGACCCGCCAGGCCGCGGGTGAACGGCAGCGTGACCGTGTGTGATGGAGGATTGCCTCCGTCGGCGCTCCACGCGTTGTATTCCTGTCCGCGCACGCCCTCCTGCGTCATCAGGTTGGGCCAGGTGCGCTGCAGGCCCGTGGGCATGGCTGGCTCGTGGTTGTCGATCATGATGTGGTGGCGCGCGGCGCATTCAATCACGCGGCGGTAGTGGCGGATGCCATATTGCGACTTGGCCAGTTCTTTGCCGTCGAGCAGGTGGCCCACATAGCCCGTTTTCACGGCGCGGATGCCCAAGCGGCTGTACCAGGCAAAGGCCTCGTCCATCTCTCGCTCGATGAGCGCGGCATTGCCCCACGACTCCATGTGGCCGATAAAGCGCACCCCCTTGTCCTGGGCATAGCGGCACACCTCGTCGATGTCGAAGTCGGGATAGGCTTTCAGATAGGTCACCCGCTCGCCCTGGCCCCAGCCGGGGTTCCACCCCTCGGCGAGCACGCCGGCAAAGCCGTGGCGTGCGGCGAAGTCGATGTAACGTTTCACATTCTCGGTGGTGGCTCCGTGTCGAGGACCCATCTCCCAGGTGTGCTGCTTTTTGTGTATGCTCCACCAGATGCCGACATATCGACCTGGCTCAATCCACGAGGTGTCGGTGATGCGGCAGGGTTCGTTCAGGTTGAGTGTGAGTCGCGATAGCAGCAGGTCGCCGGCAGTGTGTGCCACGGTGATGGTGCGCCAAGGGGTGACCATGCCGCTGTGGCCCTCTACCTTCACACCGCTCTGCCAGGGAGTGAGCGCGGCGAGCAGAGTCACCGAGCCGTCGGCTTGCCGGCGCGGGGTGAGGTTGAGGCTGGCATAGTCGGTGAGGTTGGCCTCGTGCAGGGCCAGGAACAGGTCGGGGCCGTATTCCACGGTGAGCGGCACGCATACGGTGTCCTTGGCCGTGAGCGGCGAGCACTTGTAGATACCCTCGAAATACTCGGTGCGGTTGCTGGGTATCGACCATGCCTGTGCATCGTGGGCCAGACGCACCTCGGTGAGCTCGTCCATGATTTGAAACTCGCCCAAGGCGGTCTGCTTGGGGATCTCGTAACGGAAGCCTATGCCGTCGTCCATCACGCGCATCACCACGCGCAGTTGCCGCCCACTCTGGCGTTCGCGCAGGTCGAGCGACAGCTCGTTGTAGTGGTTGCGCACGGTGTCGTCCTCGCCCCAGGGCTGCACCCACCGCTCGTCGCGGCTGTCGCGATGCCGGGCGGTGACCTTGACGTTGTTGCCCAGCGTGCCGTCGGCCAGGCGCAATCCCAACCGGCTGGAGCGCACCACCTCGATGCCGTCGATGGTCATTGAATAACAAGGTTGTCCGTTTCTAAAGCTGAATGTCACGGCAATACGTCCGTTGGGCGAGGTCACTACATCGGCAGCGCAAGCCGCCAGCACCGCCGCAGCGGCAAAAACAATAATCAGAATCCTTTTCATTTTGGTTAAAGCGACTGTCTATTATCAATTATCCATTTCGCTGCAAAATTACGAAAACTTTGGCAAAGAACCAAGAGCCAAAGCACAATCAGTCGGCAGGTCGCAAGGCACCGCCTTGCGAAACACACTCGCATTGCGCCACTTGTAGCTGAAACGCTAGTTTACTCGTTGACTGAAATTAGAACGGTGCTTTTTCGCCGGGGTCGTTTTTGTAGTCGAGGTTGTCGGGCAGTGGGGTGAAGCCTGGGGGTTGGGGCAGGGGGTCGGAGCTGTTCATCTTCGACTCGTAGGTGGCTTCGCCGGTGAGGTTGTAGCTCTCGTCCCAGTTTTCGAATCGGGCAAACTTGTGCCGGAAACGGAGTTTCACGTCGCCCACGCCGCCGCTGCGGTGCTTGGCGATGATGAACTCGGCCAGTCCGCGAATGTCGTTGCCCTCGGCGTCCTCGCTGCTGCGGGTGTAGTATTCAGGTCGGTGGATGAAGCACACGATGTCGGCATCTTGCTCGATGGCGCCCGACTCGCGCAGGTCGCTGAGCTGAGGCCGCTTGCCGTTGCGGTCGTCGCCGCGTGTTTCCACGCTGCGGTTGAGCTGGCTCAGGGCGATGATGGGGATGTTCAGCTCCTTGGCCAACTGCTTGAGCGAGCGCGAGATGGTGCTCACCTCCTGCTCGCGACTGCCGAATTTCATGCCGGTGGCATTCATCAGCTGCAAATAGTCGATGATAATCATCTGCACGCCATGTTCGCTCACCAGGCGGCGGGCCTTGGTGTTGAGCTCGAACACCGACAGCGATGGTGTGTCGTCGACGAAGAGCGGTGCAGAGTAGAGGCTCTTGACGCGTGTCATCAGGTTTTCCCATTCGGCTCGCGAGAGCTGGCCGCTTTTGATTTTCTCACCTTCGAGTTCGCACACATTGCTAATGAGTCGGTTCACCAGCTGCAGGTTGCTCATTTCGAGCGAGAAGATGGCGAT
>JAFYCU010000076.1 GCA_017545095.1 Muribaculaceae bacterium
AGGTGAACGGCACGCCCACGGTGGCCCGTGTGCGCCGCGTGGACACCCCGGCCTACAACGCCGACGTGAACGGCGATGGCGTGGTGGACATCGACGACGTGAACATCGTCATCAGCACTATGCTGAAATAAGAACCGAGAACCAAGAGCCGAGAACCAAGCTGCTAACGCAAAAAAGATGCAAGACGCGAGATGCGAGACATGTAGCATGTAGCTAAAAAGGCCTCCCCTAACCTCGTGGGGCCTCCCCAAACCCCTCCTGAAGGAGGGGCTTTGTTTCTGCGTCCTGTAGAGCCGCACCATGGTGCGGCTTGTAACTTCGTCGGTGTCAAATGTCGTGGCATTGCCCTCCGCATGGTGGCCGCGATGCAAAACGAATATACAAGCCGCTGCGTGCAGCGGCTCTACAGGACACGGGTAACCGACTCATGTAGAGCTGTATCATGATGCGAAAGCCGCATTGCGACACTTGTAGCTCGTAGCTTGTAGCTGAAAAGGCCTCTCCAAACCCCTCCTGAAGGATGTTTTTTTTCGGGTGTTGCCGAATCCTGTAAAGCTGGCTTTCATGGCGGTGCCGCGCGGCTCTGGCAATCAGAGTTGCAAACATTTTCTATACTAAGGGCATTTTTAACACTACAGGTAGGATGGTTTGTGAATTTTTGTTTACCTTTGTGGCATTAATGGAAATGTTGCCACTTGCGAAACCACAAAAAGAAACATAAACATCTAAATTTCAACACAATGAAAAAATCATTACACATCCTGTTTGCCGCGATGGCCATATCGGCTCTGTCGGCCACGGCCCAGCAATCGGCGCAGTTTACCTGCGACAACCTGAACTATCGTGTGACCGATTCGGTGGCACGCACCGTCGAGGTGGCTTCGCCAGCCACGCAAGATGAGCTCACGTCGGTAGTCATTCCCGCTATGGTGACCGATGGCGGCATCGAATGGCGAGTGACCGCCATTGGCAACGGGGCTTTCTACCTGAGCGAGCTACAGAGTGCCACGCTCCCCAATGGCCTCACCCGAATAGGCGATGCGGCGTTTCGCTATAGTGCGCTTCAGCAAGTGAACTTGCCCGAATCGCTCACTGCTATCGGCTCGGGGGCCTTTGGCGAAACCTACTTAACCGACACGCTTGTCATCCCCGACCGCGTGACCGTCATTGGCAGCCGTGCCTTCACCTATACGGATATCACCAAGCTGCAATTAGGCCAGTCGGTGCGTGAGATTGGCAGTGAGGCGTTTGCCGACTGCTTCTGGCTCACCGATGTGGGCGACCTGCCTCCCTCGCTCACGAGCATCGGGGCAGGGGCTTTTGCCTCGTGTGCGCTGTCACGAATCACAATTCCCGGAAATGTGCAATACATTGGCAATAATGCCTTCTACAAAAGTGATTTACAGGCTGCAGAGCTTAGCGAGGGCATCAGCACCATTGGCGAAGGGGCTTTTGCTTTCACTCCGCTCCGGGCCGTTACGCTGCCCGCCAGCACTCGCTATGTGGGAACGGGAGCCTTTGTCGGCACACCCTATCTTGAGGCCATCGATGTCGCGCCGGGCAATGCTTGCTACACCTCGATCGGTGGCATGCTTCTCACCAGCGGGTGTGGCACGCTTGTGTGCTGTCCCGGTGCGCTGGCGGGTGAGCTGCGCCTGCCCGATGGTGTGGTCACAGTGACCGACAATGCTTTTTACTACTGCACCAAGCTCACGACCGTGGTGCTCAGCGAGTCGGTCAAGCAGGTGGGCAGACATGTATTTGAGGGTTGCGTCACGCTCGATTCCATCTATGTGCCACAAGGCATCGAGGTTTGGAAGAGCGATATCACAGACATCGCTTGGTACAAGCGCCAGCCCAATGGCGTGGTGTATCTAGGGCCCGTGGCGTTCAGCAAAGGCTTCAGCGACTCGTACCTGCGCATCAAGCACGGCACGCGCTGCATCGCCGATGGCGGTTTTTGGAACGGAAACTTAAGGCAGGTGGTTTTGCCAAAAGGACTTGTTTATATTGGCAGGGCTGCATTCAATCGCATGAACTTGAAAACGCTGCGCTTACCCGCCACCGTGAAGTACATCGGTAGTGGTGCTTTCAGCAACAATTCTTCCCTGAGCATCATCAACATACCGGCCGATGTGGAGGCTGTGGAGGGTGGCATCCTGAACTCGTGCCTCAAATTGAGTCATCTGATTTCCTACTCGCCCGTTCCGCCCGGACCTCGCGATTGGTATAACTACATGGTCTCGTATGTTGATACAAAATGCACACTCCATTGCCCCCAGGGTTCGGTCGATGCCTATAACCAGGGGGGATACAAAAATGCGTTTAATATCGAGGAAATAGGCCCAATAGGGGACGTGAATAACGACTTCGTTGCCGACATCGACGACCTCAATCGGTTGATAAACATAATCCTGAAACGCATTCGTAAGCCTTATGAGAATGGGTTGACGTTCTTCCTGCACGACCTGAATGGCGACTATCGGATAGACATTGAAGATGTGAACGAAATGGTGAACATCTTGATGGGCAAGAGCAATCCATAACTCAATCGCCAGGCCGATTTGAACCGTGCGGTGTTGAACTAAAAGTGCGAGGCAAGCATTCTTGCCTCGCACTTTTGTTGTTCTGTCGAATGAGAAGCGAAACGCTCGACAGCCAAAGGGCCTGCCAATTTGTGTGCCCGCTTACTCAATAAGCTTAGTTGTTTACTTCACCAGCACCTTCTGGCCATTGTGGATGTAGATGCCAGTGGTGGGATGCGACACGGGCTGGCCGAGCAGGTTGTAGTACTGCGAGTCGGCAGCCACGGGAGCTGCGTCAACGTCGGTGATGGCGGTGTTGGGGTCGTAGGGAGGCATGAAAATCACCTCGCCCAGCGAGGGGTCGTCGACCACGTGGACAATCACCTGCTCGATGTTCTCCTGGGTCTGGTCGGCCACATTCCAAGTATTGCCCTGTGCATAGCTGGTGGCGGTGGTGTTGTTGTACCAGTCATAGAGCACGCCATCGTTGCCATTGTCCACAAACACGTTCTCGCCCGGGTTGTAGTCCTCGGCATTGGGGTTCTCGGTCTTGCCAGCGTTGATGTCGACGTTGCCAATCACGGTCACGCCCCACAGGTTGCCCTCGATGAGGTTGCCACGCATGTAGGCCTTGGCCAGCGAGTTGGCGCCGTTGCAGGTCACGTTGATGCCGCTGCCGCCCTGCATGGCATTGGCGATGTACTTGTTGTCGACCACCTGGTTGTTCTCCAGCACGATGTCGCCGCCGCCGGTGAGGGTGATGCCATAGGAGTTGCCCTCGACATAATTGTTGCGCACATACACCACGCCCGTGAAGGGGCTGCCGAGGAGGTTGCTCACGGCAATGCCGCCCGTGCGGCAAGTCTCCTTGGCGCCCACCACGCGGTTGTTCTCGATATACACGTCACGGTCGCCGCTGAGCGACATGTTGATGAACGGATACAGTCGGTTGACGGCAAAGTCGCGTGTGAACTCGCAGCCGCTGATGGTGATGCCCACACCCACATTGGCACCGCTGGCCACGCCCGAGAGCTGGCCTTTGGTGAACGTGCAGTCCTTCACCTCGTTACCCACGCACGAGCTGGTGAAGTTGATGGCCGAGTTGCCGCCCTTGGCATTGTGATTGTTGAAATCACAGTTGGTGGCCACCAGCTGACCATTGGTGGAACCGAAGTTGATGCCCACATAGTTGAACGTGCAGTTGGTGAGCGCTGCCGAGGTGTTGTCGCCATACACACGGAAACCCTTAGCGGTGGATTCCGAGCCTTCGGCGGCACCAAAGGTGGCACCGGTGGCCGTCAACGCACCCGACATCTCGAGCTGCGCAGCGCCGGCAAACAGCAGCGTCTCGCCCTCGTTGATCACCAGGTCGTTGCCGGCAACCAGTGTGAGATAGTTCTTCGACAGCACGATGTTGTTGTCGTCGTAGCCGATGCCCGTCACACCCTCGGCAAGGCCGGTGGGAATGGTGATGGTATACACATCGCCGTCGGCGGTCACACCCACGGTCTCGTTGATGGTCGTGCCGTTTTTCTCGTAGCTGTTCTCAAGCGTGCCCACGATGCTGGCCAAGTCGGCAAGCGTATAGACCTTGGCCGAGGCGGTCAACGCGCCAGCAAGCATAAGGAGTGTAAAGAATTTCTTCATAATAAATTGAATTTGATGTTAATAAATAACTGCACCAATGTTCGCCATCGCATGCAGATGGAATGATTTCAGCGCAAAAGTAGTGCAAACCAAGCGCATTACAAAATAAATAAAGATTTTTTTAGAATTTGGACGCTCATTAGGATGCCCCCTGAATTCTCGGCTACTTTTTTTGGTGGTTTCGAGAATTTTAGTTTATTTTGCAGCCCAACACTCAATCACCCCCCGCTCATGGAACCCACCACCCTCCCCCCAATGACGCAATGGCAGTTCTACGCCATGTTTGGCGTGCAGTTTGTGCTCGGCCTGTGCTACGCCATCGGCATGTTTTTTCTGGCCATTCGCGACCCCAAGCTGGGCTGGGCGTCATCGGCCTCGGTGCAAAAGCTACGCGACAAACTGGGCTTCGGGCTCCTCATCGCGGCCGGGGTGCTGAGTTATTTCTCGCTGAGAGACGTGTATGATTATTTCGTAGGAGATGTCTCCACAGCGGTGAGCGAGGCCGTTGTCAACACCGCCGGGGAGGTGATCGACGGCACCTACCACGCCCCCGACCCGCACGCGCTGCAGCACTACCTGAGCGGTGTGATTTGGGGCGAGCCCGACAGCTACCAACGCGAGATGCTCATCATGATGGCCTTGTTCTGGATTTCGCTGGGATGGTGCGCCTATGTGTTCGACTACAAGTCGTCGCCGGTGAGTGTGGTCAAGAAGGCCATCAAGGGGGTGGCCTATGTGCTGCTCACCGTGTTGATGTATATGGTGCCGATGTGCCTGCATCGTTTCAGCTGGGACGAGATTCGCGCACCGCTCATCATTGCCGCGCTTGCGGCTGCCGGCATCGCCGTCACACACACCTATCACCGAGCCCTGCCGCCGCCATTGCCCGACGAAGAAGCGGCATGACCACCGCCCAAATCAGCCGAAAACGCCCATCAAGGCATGGCTTTTCAACATTTGCCGAAAATAATTGAGCCCGAACGATTGCCAATCAACGAATAATTCGTATCTTTGCCGATTATAACCGACAACAACCCATAAACACTTGACTATATGAGATGTCACAAATGTGGTAACGAGGCCCCGCAAGGGTCGGCCTTTTGCAACCGCTGCGGCACGCCGCTCAACAGCGAGATGGCGTGTCCCATGTGTGGAAACATGATACCCGCCAACTCGGTGTTCTGCCCCAAGTGCGGCAAGATGGTGCGCAACGACATGGACGACAGCACCACGGCCCAGGCACAGCAAAGCAGCGAAACCTTCAACCAACAACACCAGCGCGAGCAGGAGCAGCGGCAACGACAAGAGCAGCAACGCCGTCAACGCGAACAAGCCGCTGCCAACGCTTGGGAGAACAACGATGACGACGGCGACGACGATGACACGGGCGGCAGCTCGTTCAACCGCAACCTGCTCATCGGCATTGCCGCCGCCGTGGTTCTCATCGGCGGACTGCTATTGCTGCGCACCTGCGGCAACAGCGACAACGACCGCCGCACCAGCGAGCGAGCCGACAGCACACTCACGCAGCAAGTGTCGAGTCAAGACCCTCTGGCCATCTTCGCCGCCGAGCTCAACCGCAACAACCTCATGGGCGACGGCGCAGCCGCCATTGCCGCCGTGCTCGTGCCAGGGTCCGACGAGGAGCACCCCGACCGCATTTGGGGCATCACCAGCCTGTCGGACGGCACCAGCCGCTCGTTCTTCAAAATCTACCAGCTCACGCGCTCGGGCAGCCTGTGGCAACCCGAGAACATGCTCGTGAAGTATCTCGACGAGCGCAGCATCACCTTTGACAACAGCGCCATGCTGGCCGATGTGAACACTACGCCACGCGCAGTGAAAATCGGCGACAAGGAGTGCCTCTACTTCGTGTATATGGACCTCCTGGGCGGCGAGGGGCAGCGGGGACGACTGGCTCTCAACGCTTTCGACATGAAAGCCAAGAAGCTCCACCAGCTCAACTATGAAGGCACTATCAAGAGCCGCGACGACGGACGGAAATATATCTATGGCAAACCGCTCGATAGCGGTTCATCGCCCGAAATGAAGTTCCTGAAGGACGAAGTGAAAAACATCAAAATCCTCTACTTCCCCACCGACGAGGAACTCAAGGCCGAGCAAGAGGAACGCGAAAAGGAGGAGATGGAAAAGAAGATGTCGAGCCCCGACAGCGCCGACGCACGATGGAACCAAGAGAACAAGGAGAAAATCGACCAGGCCAACAGCGGCGAGGAAGTGGCTACGAAAAAGAGCACCTACGACAAGCCCATCTTCCACAAAGAGGACATCGCCAACCAGGTGAGCAGCGAGAACTACAGTGTGTTCCTCACCAAGAGCGGCTCGGTTTACGGCTTCGATAAGAACACCCGAAAATATTTCACCATCTATTCCAAGGGGGCGAAGGAAATAGGCTTCAACAACAGCAAGAACAACTTGCTGGGCATCCGCACCACCGATGGCAAACACTTCCAGTATAACCTGGCCAGCGGAACCATCAAAGCCCTTAAAGACTGATGTCACAACCCACCGACCAAGAACCCGACCGCCGATTCTACAGCCGGTTCTTCCTCTGGCTCGATGTGGTGCTCGCGGCACTGCTGGCATTGCTGTGGACACTCAACCACTGGCTGGGACAAGCGGGTTAACCCATCACTAAGCACTATGATTGAAATCAAGCAGATACGCCCTGTGAAAGGCGAACTCAAGCGATTTGTCACCTTTCCCATCGACAGCCTCTACCACGACAGCCCCTACTATGTGCCGTCGCTGGTGAGCGACGAGGTGGGCACACTCATGCCCACCGAGAACCCGGCCTTCGACTACTGCGAAGCCGCCTACTTCATGGCCTATCGCGACGGGAAACCCGTGGGACGCATCGCCGGCATCATCAACAGCCTGGTGAACGAGCGCAGCGGCAAGCAGGAAGGGCGATTCGGCTTTGTCGATTTCATCGACGATGCCGAGGTGGTCGACGCCTTGTTCCAGGCCGTCATCGACTGGGCACGCACCAAGGGCATGACGAGCCTCACCGGCCCGCTGGGCTTCACCGACATGGACCTCGAGGGCATGCTCATCGAGGGCTTTGACGAAGTGAGTACGCAAGCTACCATCTACAACTACGACTACTACCCCCGCCACATGGAGCGCATGGGATTCGTCAAGGATGTTGACTGGTTGGAGTTTCGCGTTGACGTCCCGCCCGAAGTGCCTGAGAAGATGCACCGCGTGGCCGACATCGTGCGCAAACGACTGGACGTGAAGAACATCAAATACACCAACCGGCGCAAACTCGTGCGCGATTACGGCGACGCCATCTTCCGACTCATCAACGAGGCCTACGACCAGCTGTTCGGCTACTCGCCGCTGAGCGACAAGCAAATCAAGCACTACATCAAAATGTATCTGCCTTTCCTGCCGCTCGACGACCTCTCGCTGGTGGTGAAAGCCGATGGCGAACTCATCGCGGTGGGCATCACACTGCCATCGCTCTCGCAGGGTCTCATCAAGAGCCGCGGACGACTGTTCCCCTTCGGGTGGTGGCACCTGCTCAAGGCATTCAAGGGGCACAACGATGTGGTGGACCTGCTGCTCATCGCCGTCAAGCCAGAATACCAAAGCAAAGGCGTGAACGCACTCATCTTCGATGACCTCATTCCCTGTTTCAACCGCTTCGGCTACAAGTGGGCCGACACCGGACACGAGCTCGAAGACAACGAACGCGTGCAGCAGCAATGGCAATACTTCACGTACCGACAAAACAAACGCCGAAGAGCGTTCACCAAACCTATCTAAGTGGCCACGAGCTACAAGTGGCGCAATACGACCTCCCCAAACCCCTCCTTAGGAGGGGCTTGCCGCTACTTGAATAGAGTCCTTAATGTCCTTAAAGTCCTTAGAAGCACCAATAACCGAGACAAGAATCAAGAACCGAGAATCTAGTTCGCCGCTTAGAAAAGCCCCCTTTGGGGGATTTAGGTGGCCACGAATCGAGGGGCCACGAGCTCGTCACACCCCACTCTTCACTCGTGACTCGTCACCCATCACTAAATAATTGTGCATTG
>JAFYCU010000077.1 GCA_017545095.1 Muribaculaceae bacterium
CAGTCACTCCTTCTGCCGACACGACAGTACAATCGTCGCCGTCAGCACTTGGGGGAATGCAAAATTACCAAAAAAGCGTGAATTGTTCCAAACTTCCAGAACTTTCTTTCGAAAAAACTTGCACAGAAACATAGAATGCCCTAGAAAAACAATGAGGGCAACAGCAATCGCGTTGTCCTCATGTTTTCTGTCATCGTGAGGTGTGGCTTCAGGCCTCTTTCTTGATGATACGGCGCTCTTTGATGCGAGCTTTCTTGCCGGTGAGCTTGCGCAGGTAGTACAGTTTGGCGCGACGCACCTTACCATGCTTGTTGATGGTGATGTTGTCGATAAACGGCGACTCGATGGGGAAGATGCGCTCCACACCAATGTTGTCGCTGATTTTGCGAACGGTGAAACGTTTCTTCTCGCCGTGGCCATTGATTTTAATCACAACGCCGCGATACTGCTGGATACGCTCTTTGTTACCCTCTTTGATGCGATAGGCCACCGTGATGGTGTCGCCAGGGAAAAACTCGGGTAACTCTTTGCCAGTGGCAAATGCTTGCTCAGCAACTTTAATTAAATCCATTGAATTAGATTGCTTTTAAATCATTAAAAATCAGTCCGCAACATGCGCAAGCCACTCTCTATTTCTTGCCAGAGGTTACGAAAAGCGGGGCAAAGGTACAACTTTTTTCCGAAACGGCAATGGATTGGGGCATTTTTTTGAATCGGTGAGGGTTATTTCTTCACCATTCGCCGTTCGTCGGTGCTGTTGATGACCTTGCCTTGGGCTTGCAGCTGCTTCACATAGTCGAGGATGCGTTGCCCATATTTCACATCGTCCACATACAGACGTTTGGCACGTTGGAATGGAGTCATGTAGTCGCCGCCGTTGGCCAGGTAGTCGATGGTGGCAACGCGGTAGGTCTTCTTGGGGTCGATTTTCTTGCCTTTCACTTTTGCCGAGGCGATTTCGCCACGGTCGTTAAAGGTCACGCGCAGTTCGTTGCTCATAGCATCGCCGCCGCGCCCGGCCATCACCTTCAAGGCCTCGAGCAGGTCGGCTCCCGTGATTTCGAGCACCACGAAGCGGTTGTCGAAGGGGAACATCGAGCTGAGCAGCCCCTCGGTGACGGTGCCCTGCGGCATGTCGGTGCGGATGCCGCCTTTGTTCATGATGGCCAACTGGATGCCGTCAACACCCGACAACGCCGGCAGGATGGCCATCGTGGCATCGCTCACCCAGTTCTGCGCGGCATCGCTGCTGTTTTTCATCGCACGGGCCGAGACCCCCACGGGGTTGCTCATCAACGAGTCCACGCCATGCTTGTGCCATGCCAGCCAGCGCTCCAAAGCGGGATAATCCTTAGCGGCTTGGTCCCAACTGGCATCCACGGCAATGAGTTTTTGTGTCACGAATCCACTTTCCAGGTCCAGGTCGTAGGTGGTGACAAACTTGCCGCTCTTGCCGTTCTGGCCGATAGGGATCATGCGCCCGTCGGCATTGGGCACCAGCGCATACTCGGTGCCGGGTTTCACCACCGTGTGCGAGTGCCCGCCAATCACCAAGTCGATGTAGTGGCTGGAGCGAATCACGTCCACATCGTTGGGCTCCTCGGGGTCGTAGCTGTCGTAGCCGATGTGCGAAATCATCACGGTGTAGTTCACCTTGAGCACTTCCTTGAGGAAGCGTGCCATGGCATCGGCCACGTCGAGCGAGCGGATGTAGCGCATGCCCTCGTAGTTTTTGGCCGAAATGAGTCCTTCGGGACTGACGTTGATGCCGAAAAACGCCACGCGCTTGTCGCCGTAGGCTTTGATGATATATGGCTCCACAAGTCCTTCCATCACCGTGCCGCTGAAGTCGTAGTTCACGCTCAGCTTTTTGGCCTTCACATTGCGGTAGTAGCTGGCAACGCTCTCCAGTCCATTGTCAAACTCATGGTTTCCCATCACAATCATGTCGTAGCCCAGCGAGTCGATGAGCGCGTATTCCACCTCGCCGTTGTAGAGCGAGAAATACACCGTTCCCTGCACGGCATCGCCGGCATGCACGGTCACCGTGTTTTTGTTGTCGCGGCGCACTTGGTCGTAGATGGCGCGTCGGCGCAGCACACCGCCTTGACCGTCACTGGCGGGGTCGATTTGCGAATGCGTGTCGTTGGCGGCGATAATCACCAGGTGGTCGGCCTGAACGGCCACAGCACCCAACACGGCCACAACAAGGGCCAAAATTGTTCGTTTCATGTTGTTCTTATTTTTCTTTGTTATGTATGCGTCAATAATCAGTTTGCAAATTTACTACATCTTTCCGAGCCATGCAACATTTCGGTGTGTGTAATGTCTATTGTTGCACTCGGCTGTTGCATGGATGCTTGTGCCCGATGAGCAGCACATGTTGCCCCTGAGCGGTGGTGGTGCCGAAGATGTAGGTGTCGCCGCCGTCGCGTAGCTTCAGGCGTTGAGCAAGTGTGGCGGCGCTCATCGGGAAGTTGCGCACGGCCACATTGGCTTGCGCGATGCTGGCCAGTGCTTGCCGCAGCTCGCGCTTGTTCATCGTGGCAATGGTGTGGATGCTGAACGAGCGGCCTTGAAAGTCGTCAACGCACGAGCCCACCAGCAGGTGGCTGTCGCCACTCACCACAGCCAAGCCGTAATGGGCTGCCACATGGCCGAAGCACCCGGCTTTCATCATCGACGGGTTAGGCTCGTAGAGACACATTCCGGAAACGCACTCACCGTCCCACACAGCTGGTGGCTGTACTGCGGTACCCCACTGATAGGTAAACGTGTCGCCGTCGTTGGCACAGTGCATCGTTGTGGAGCCGTGGTGGTCGCGCTGCATGACCACGAGCAGTTCCTTGCATTCGCCACCTGCGCTCACAATGTGCATATCGCTCACATGGGGCAGGGCGGCAAGCGTGTGGCTCACATCAAGCATCGGCGATAGCTTAACCAGCACGACAGGGGCTTTGGCAAGCAACTCTTGGGCCAGTGCCGACACATCGGGCGAACAGTCGGCTATGGCATAGGTGCGGTTGCCCTTGATGTCGCGGCGTGCAGGGTCGAGATAGATGGCATCAGCCTCGGCCAGGATGTGCAGGTAGTCTTCGGCATCGGCGTTTACCACCTCCACATGCTGCAAGCCCAAGAGCGGGAAGTTGTGTCGCGCACACTGGCACAGCCAGGACTGCCGCTCAACATACACCACGCGCTCAAAGCCCGCGGCCATGGCGGCGCAGTCCACGCCCAGACCGCCGGTAAGGTCCACCAGCGTGCCGCCGTGTGGCAGCAAGGCGGCTTTGTAGCGTGCTGTGGCCTCGCTTGAGCATTGTTCTAGGGCCAGTCGCGAGGGATACACGACGCCTTCCACGGCCGCCCAGCTGGGCAGCTTGCGCCGAGCAGTCTGGCGGCCACCAATCTGCTCCAATGCTTTCGGTAAGTCCACATCAGGCCAGCGACCACCTTGCAGAGCCAGTCGCCGGATGTCGTCGTGCGCATGGTCGGCAACAAAACGCCATGTGGCCTCGTTGAGTAAGACGGCAGTAGGTGTACAATTCATCGTTTCTCGTTTTTCTGTGGCAAAATTAGTGCAAGCCGAGCGCAAAACAAGCAAGTTCGCTTGCTTGTTTGCCGAGGTGCAGCCTAATTTCGCGATTTCATTGCAAAATTAGTGCAAGCCGAGCGAAAACGCAAATTTATTGGCGGTTTTACTCAAAATTGGCTGCACCTCAGCAATTGAAGCAAGCTTCATTGCATTTGGTTTGCGCAATTTTTCCGAGGCGAAGCCTAATTTCGACCGCGAAGCGGTCGAAATGGTGCAAACCGAGCTCAAAAGCAAATTTATTTGAAATTTGTCGGAACACCGGCGCACTTTGGTTTCTTGCGTTGCGAAAGTTGGCACGGTTTTTGCAATGCGTTGACCGTGTTTTTAACCTTATAATAAAAGGAAAGATGAACAAGAACTTATTGTGGATGTCGGTCGTGGCTTTGATGGGACTCGGCCTGACGACGGGTTGCCAACACAAAGTTGGGAGCGAGACTCCTGCCAGCGACACGACTGCTATGGTTACGGAAACCTACCTCACCGCCATCGACCGGTTTCTGACCGATAGCATCGGTGTCCAGTATGCACCGGGCGAGGTGTGCATCCCGAGCTGGACGGTGATTGGCGTGGACGACAGCGACAGCACCGACATTCGGGTGTGGGGCGACTACTGGGTATTCAACTACAAGGTGGCTGGCGACACGCTTAAGTGCGTGTCGGGCGGCAGTCATCCGGGGCTGATGCATGTGCAACAGCAGGACGAGCACTTCGCGGTGACGGCTTTTGATGCCGTGGGCGACGGTTCCACTTTCTTGCCCACCGCCAAGCGTATCTTTGGCGACCGCTTCGAGGCTTTCAGCAAGGTCAACTCCGACGAGAACCAACGCGAGCAAGTGCGCGCCACAGCCATTGCCGAGTATGTGCGTGCCCACAGCCTCCCGGTGACCATGTATCAGGACTACGGCTGGCCCGCACATCCGCTGCCGCAACAGTAAGGTGGCCGGCAATGCCATTCGAAAATCAAGACGCACGATTCCGCGCCATCGCGGAATCGTGCGTCTTGATTAATGGATGATGTGTGGATCACAGACCCATCTTCTTGGCAATCTTGCTGGGGATGGCGGCCTTATTGACCATGATGTCCATCGTCTTGCCCAGGAAGAAGGCCTCGCTCACATAGAAGAAGCCGTGGTAGAGCTGGTTGTCGTCCCAGCTGTTCTGCACCTTGAAGTAGCGGTTGCCCTCCTGGTCCACAGCCTTGCCCATGATCACCATGCCGTGGTCATCGGTGGTCTCTTTGTTGTCGAACCACTTCTGGCGCAGCTCCTGAGTCACCTTGATTTCCTCCACCGGGCCCTTGATGTCCCATTTCTCCTCCTCGCGGTCCTTGTCGCTGAGCTGGGTCCAGCGCTCCATGTCGCTGCCCTTCAAGTCGGGCACGTCCTTCTCGACGGGAAGCACGGCGTAGCCCTTGCGCCACTTAAAGCCTTTCTCGCTCACATCGGCGCCCCAGGCCACGGTGTAGCCGTTGTCGATGGCGTAGTTCACAATCTCGAGCAGCTCTTCCATGGGCACGTTTTGGTAGGGATACCACAGCCAGTTGTCGGCCACCTCGAGAACGAAGGGCTTGTAGAACGGGTGATGGGTGAACGACGAGATGCCGATGTAGTCGTCCATCTTGATGGGCAGCGAGGCGGCAAACGTCTTCGGGGTATAGGTCTTGCCCTCCCAGGTGAAGGTCTCGGGCATCTTGCCCATGTAGGCATCGAGCACGCCCTGGAAGCCCTCTTTCCATGCCGGGGTGAGTTTCTGCCGCTGGTTCTTCTTCACCACGTTCACGAAGCCACGCAAGGCATCGCTGAGTTCGCTGGTGTCGAACTTCTTCTCGCCGTAGGTCATGCCGGTATAGACCTCGTTGGGCACCATGCCGTAGGTCTCCCACACGTAGCTCACGTCGTCGGCGGCACCGCCCTCGGCGAAGTTCACCGTGCCGTCCATGCGCACATACTTCACGGCCTTGTCAAAATAGCAGTGGTTCACCACGAAGCCCTCGCTCAGGTGAATCTCCTTGCCCGTCTTGCGCAGAATCTCGCTCTCGAAGAACGTGTTGGTGGAGTAGCACCAGCACGTGCCCGACTTGTTCTGGTCCTTGACCGGCGTGGTCTTGATAATCTTCACATCGGTGAACTTGAATCCCGTGCTGTCGGGGATGACGACCTTGTCGTCGGCCATGGCGCTCAGGCTAATGCCCGCTGCCAACATGGCGATAAACAAATGCTTCATACTTTGTGGGTTAATTATTTGGTTTATAGTTTGTTATTGTAATGAAATGCAGACAGGATACCTATTGACGCTTTCGCAGGTGACTGTCATTCGGCTACAAAATTACAACAACTTCCTGATATAGACAAAATGAAGCGGATTATTTTCGGCAACTATCGCACAGCTGACCCCAAATGAGAAGTTGTATCAAAAGTGTGGAACAATGGCCATAGTGTCAAAACTCCCCCTCTAAGCTGAGTGGTTCCACCTCTGAAGAAGGGGTCAGGGGGAGTGTTGTGGTCGGGGGGAGTGTGAGTTTCCGGGTCATCGCCTTTGTTAGTTCTAAGGCATTGTGAGCAGCCATTTCCAACAAGGAATCACCTCAATGGTGCCATGCTTGTCGTGGATGGTGTTTTCTTCATCATGGGTTACAATGAGGCGTTGACGGCAAGGGTGAACATTAGGCAGCTTGCCGAGGGCGTCGACCTCTCGGTCTCGCGTTATGGCGTTGTTAACAGGAACCAATAATAGTCTTGAATTGACTTTTGTTGTCCTTAATTGTTTGATTTCCAGCTTCACTGACAGAGCCAGTCGTCGATGGTGCGGGTTTCCTTATTGATGTTCATCGCCAGCAATCGCACGGGGCGGTCGTCGTGACGGTATTTCACAGCGTAGTCCTTGCGTTGCAGCTGATCCATGGCCTCCTGCGCCGTGGAGCCATGTTTGAGTTCCATCACATAAATCTCCTGCGGCAAGAGCAGCACGATGTCGGCGCGGCCGTCGCTGGTGCGGTCCTCCACGCGGATGTCTGCTCCGAACGAGGCCAGCACGGCATAGAGAATCGCTTGGTAGTGGCGCTCGTTGTCATTCGCCACATCGTAGGGGATTGTAGCGTAGAAATCCTTGAGCGTGGCCATGAAATCGGCAAGCGTGGCTGTGCCGCGGCGCAGCTGGAAATAGGCTTTGAGCAGGTAGGATTGATAATTATAGGAATGATGTATTTTGCTCATCATCATTAGACCAGACCACACGCGTACCTCCCTATTGGGTACTCTCAGTTGGTAACAACGCGTTCGCTTGTCATAGTTCTGTATGCTTAGGCTACCTTCTTGATAAAGTGCAGCAATAAGGTCTGTTGGAATCTCTGCGGGACGATAGAAAAGACTAAGGTCCCCTGAAATACCATCAATACAAAAAATCTCATGTTCATTATTGTTCAAAATCTTGAGCAACCACTGAGGTGTACCACTGTCCAACCAGTATTGATACACCCTTTGGCAGCCAAGAGCCATGATTAGGCTCGACGGATTGTAAATCTCTACAGACATATCCTCATTGAAGTGATAGCCCCCATAATTCTCCTGAAGAATGGCCAGCATCTCATCGGCCGTGACTCCCTTGAGTTCTGCCAGAGCCTCGACTCCGGGCCGCATCTGCGTAGATAGTTCCTCGGTGGTGATGCCACACAACGCCTCGTACTGCGGCAGCAGACTGATGTCGTTTAAGTTGTTTAATCCACTGAAGTAGTTTGACTGCGGGAACTTGGTGATTCCTGTGATGAACACAAAGTGCAACTTATCAGACAAACCTTTGAGCGGGGCATATAAGTCGCCCACAATATCGCGCACCAGTTCCATCTGTTCTTGCTTGTCGAGGTTCTCCAATACCGGCGCATCGTACTCATCAATCAGCACCACCACTGGCATACCTGTTTGGTCGAAAGCTGCCTCAATCAGTTTGATTAATCGTGTGCTAAAAATGTTATTTGATTGTGGCGTGATTTGATATACTCTCTCGTAATGGCTCAAGACACAATCAAGCAGCGAGTTGAGGTAATCGAGATTGATAGCCTTGCCCTGACTCATGTCGAGGTGCAACACGGGGTACTGTTTCCACTCGGTCTCCAGTCGGTCAATGGCCAGTCCCTCGAACAGGTCGCGGCGGCCCTGGAAATAGTACTTGAGCGTGGACAGCAGCAACGACTTGCCGAACCGGCGTGGGCGGCTTAGGAATAGGTATTTCCCACTCTTCACAAGCGAGAAAATCATATCGGTCTTGTCGATATACACTTGTTCGCGGTTGCGGATGTTGGCGAAATCCTGCTCACCAATGGGATATAGTTGCTTGGGTTCCATATTACCAATCTCTAATAACACGCTGCAAATATACAAATTATTTTTCACACCACAAAGAGAACCGAGATAGGATGCGAGATGCAAGACGCGAGATTCAAGAGATTCAAGAGCCGCATTGCGCAATTCCTCACACCACAAAAAGAACCGAGAACCAAGATGGGATGCGAGATGCAAGACGCGAGATGCAAGAGCCGCATTGCGCAATTCCTCACTCCTCATTCTTTCGCCACGAGCAGGCACGTGCCGTTGTGGTAGCGGATGTCGAGCACGCCCATGTCGTGGAGGTTCACGGCCATGCGCTCGGCGGCGGGGCGAGAGCAGTGCACCAGGCGGGTGAGGCCCGTGAGGGTGATGCCGCCGTGGGCATAGAGGTAGTCGAGTAGCTGCCGCTCGCGCTCGGTGTATTGCAGCACGGCGGGCTCGTCGGCCTGGCTGTCGCGGCTGAGCATTTTCACGTGGACGCTGCTGGCCAGCATGTTCTCGTCGGCCACGCGGTAGTAGGCTTTCCACTGTCCGTTGTCATCGGGGGCTTTCACGGGCTTCACGTCGGCCTCGGCGATGTCGGCCTTGAGCACCGACTTGCCCTCGACGCGGTATAGCGTGAACTGTACGGGCTGGGCTGGTTGGCAGTAGAGCTGTGCGGCTTGCTCCACCATATACATCTCCTCGTCGCTGCGCACCCCGGCCACATGGCCGTTGTCCTTCACTCCGATGAGCAGGTGGCCACCGCTGTGGTTGGCGAATGCCGAGATGCTGCGAGCAATCTTCCGAGCATCGGTAATCTGGAACTTGAAGTCCTGATGCTCATGCTCGCCCTCGGCAATCAGCGACAAGATGTAGTCTTTGGAGTTCATAGGAGTGATGAGCCTCATAGCCTTGGGGTTTGGGGAGGCTCTGAGCTTGGCTCTTGGTTCTCGGTTCTTGAATCTTGCCTATTTCTGCTTGTCTGCTTTGCTTGGAGCGGCTGGGGGCTGTGGCGCAACTTGTTCGTCGGCGCTTGACGGGGTCTCTGAGCCGTCTTTTTCTTCGGCATCATTCTGCTCATGGGCTCTTTCCCTTTCTTTTTCGGCTATGGCAAGGGCTAATTGGGTCTGGTAAGTGTCGGCTGGGCCGGCGTTGTTGCCTTCAAGGATGTTGCGCAGGTATGGTTCCAGTTTCTTGGCATAGAAATAGAACCCGATGTCGGTCAGGTGGATGCCGTCCACGGTGCCCTCGTTGTCGGGACCCCACAGATCGTTGCTGCCCACATAGTAGATGTTGTTGGGGTTGTCGGCCAATAGGCGCAGGAAGTTGTCGTGGAATTTCTCGTTTTTCTGCGGCAGGTACTCGCCGTAGAACGAACTGTATTTGGCATAGCTGTACATCGGTCCCTCGACCATGATGATGGGCACCTCGGGTCGCAAGGTGCGCAGCAGGTGCACGAAGCCGTAGGTGAGCGAGTCGCACATGTTTTTGGTGCAATTGGGCACGGGGTCGAGGATAAACGCGGCCACATCGGGGATGGTGGCCATGGCGCGTGCCATGCACGAGTCCATCTTTCCCTCGCCGCTGAATCCCAGGTTGATGCACTCCACGCCGAGTGTGCGTTGCAGAATGCTCGTGGCCACCATGCCAGGGCGGCAGGCGCAGCCGCCCTGCAGGATGCTGGTGCCGTAGAACACGAAGCGCGGGCTGCGCTGCGGATTCTCGGCCACGGGCTCCATGATGGTGGCGGTGCTGTCGATGCCGATTTCCAACCAGCGCACGCCATCGTAGAGCGGCAGGTAGAGCATATACTCATGCATACGGCCATCGAGCTTGTCCACCATCACCTTGCGCTGGATGGAGTCCTCGCGCGGACGCACGTCGCTGTCGATGCGCACCGGGCGGTTGCAGTTCACAAACTGCCACGTGCCGTTGTCGTCGAGGATATAGAGGTCGGTGCCCTTGATGCCCGTGTCGGCCATGTGCATCATGTGCATGTTGGTGAGCAGGTTGTAGCGCACCGCCACGGCTCGTGAGTCGGTGGCGAAGCGGAACGCCTTGCCGCTGGTGCACTGCGCACGTTCCCACAGGGTGGGGCGCACGCTGTCCTTCAGCGCACGAGGAATGCGCGTCTCAAGCGTTTTGTCGAAGGCGTAGTTGATCATGCGGAACTGCATGGCATCCACAAACCGCAGCGTGTCGGCATTGGTGAAGTCTTGCGCCGATAATTTGCCGGCGAACAATAGGAGCAAAGCCCATACAAGGCAATGCGTTTTCGAAAGAATATTCATAAGAGTGACGAGTGATGAGTGATGAGTGAGAAAAGGCTGCGGCAGCCGCAGCATACTCAACCGATGCCGACAGGCTGTGCGTCGCGGAATTGTGTATTATGCATTATGCATTGTGCATTGAGACAGGCACGTCGCGGTGCGGGCGGCCAGACGGGCGTTGTTGAGCACGAGCTGGATGTTGGCGTCGAGGCTGTTGCCGCCGGTGATGTCCTTGATTTCGGCCAGCAGAAAGGGCGTGGCGGCCTTGCCCCTGATGCCCAGCTCCACGCTGCGTGCCACGGCACGGTCGATGGCGGCGTTGATGTAGTCGGGGTCGAGCGAGTATTCCTCGGGAATGGGATTGGTGACCAGCATACCGCCCTTGAGACCCATCGCCAGCTTGGCATGGAACGCAGCGGCAAGTTCCTCGGGCGTGTCGAGCCGGTAGTCCACCTTGAAACCGCTGGTGCGCGTGTAGAACGCCGGCAGTTCCTCGGTGCCGTAGCCAATCACAGGCACTCCCTTGGTCTCCAGATACTCCAGCGTGAGCCCTAGGTCGAGAATCGACTTCGCACCCGCGCATACCACCATCACCGGGGTCTGAGCCAGCTCTTCCAGGTCGGCCGAGATGTCCATCGTGGTCTCGGCGCCCCGGTGCACACCGCCGATGCCGCCGGTGGCAAACACCTTGATGCCAGCCATGGCGGCGATAATCATCGTGGTGGTGACGGTGGTGGCCCCATCCTGGCCGCGAGCCACAAGCACGGGCAGGTCGCGGCGCGAGGCTTTGGTTACCGCCTGACCCTGTTTGCCCAGATATTCAATCTCGTCGGGCGTGCATCCGGCCTTGAGCCTACCGCCAATGATGGCGATGGTGGCCGGCACGGCACCATTGTCGCGAATGGTCTGCTCCACGGCGAGGGCTGTCTGCACGTTCTGAGGATAAGGCATTCCATGGGAGATGATTGTGGATTCTAAGGCCACTACAGGTCGGCCGCCGTCGAGTGCGGCTTTCACTTCGGGGGAAATGTCGAGGAATCGGTTCATTTTATCAGTTTTTGAAGTTTTACAATCAGTTTACTCACTGCCGTGGGGCATTGCAGGGCTATGGCGGCAGCTTCGATGCCGCAAGCCGCCGCCTGCGCCATCGGCAAGCCTTTGACCTCGGCGGCAATCAGGGCAGCCATAAAGGCATCGCCGGCTCCGGTGGCGTTGACCACCTTCACTGGTTTTGCTGGCTGCACGATGGTGTCGTGGCCATCGCTGCAACACACACCCTCGGCTCCCATGGTGATGTAGACGTGTGTGGAGCCATGGGCGGTGAGCGCACGCGCCATGGTTTGCACATCACCTGCGATGCCCGTGAGGACTTCGGCCTCGGAACGGTTCAGCTTGAGTGTTGTGGATACCTGGCGGGGGGTGTCGATGATTGAGCGCAGGCGCATGGCTTTGGCCATCGAGGTGGCATCCACATATAATGGTGTGGTGCAATGCCGCCACAGGTGTTGCAGCACATCGGCACACACATTGCAATCCACCACGGTGGCATCGCCGGCATTGATGGTGGTCATGTGCGGGGCAATGGTTTTCACCGTGAGCGCGTCCATCAGCTCCATGTCGGCGGCACCGGCCTGCATCTCGCCACGTTCGTCGTTGATGCAGATGAAATAGTTGCTGCGCGCATGGTCAATGGTAATCACGGGGTCGATGGTCATGCCTAATCGCCTGCAATCGTTCAGCAGTGTGTGGGCGATGGCATCATCGCCAAACACGGTGACAAAGCGCACCTCGTGCGCCAGCAGACGCAGGTTGTGCGCGATGTTGCGCCCCACACCGCCAAAACCGATGGTTACCCGACTCGGATTCGACTCGCAACCACGATAGGTGTCCAAGGGAGCTGCGGTGATGTCGACATTTGCCGCGCCGACAACGGTGATTCGCTTGCTCATTATTATGAGTGTCGATGGTTTTACGTTGCAAAATTAGTGCAAGTTGAGCGAAAAAGCAAA
>JAFYCU010000078.1 GCA_017545095.1 Muribaculaceae bacterium
CAATGCACAATGCACAATGCACAATTTTTTTTGGCTGTGTGGTGTTGAAAGCCCGAATTGCCCGCTAAACGGCCTGCGAAGGAGACGCAAATGCACAAAGCACATTTTTTTAACCCGTGTGGCTTTGAAGGCTCAAATTGCACGCAAAACAGTGCCTTTGGCAGCCTTCGAAGGCCACATTTTGAGACTTTTTGCAAAAAAATCGGCGAATTGTTTTCCCATTCGGCAAATAACTATTACCTTTGCAGGTCAATTTCAAATGCACCCCTATTTGCAACAAACCAAAACAGAATAAAAAAAGACAATGGCAAAGAGAAAAAATGAATCGGCCCGTACCACTTTGGAAGAAGTGAATGAGCAACTTACCGGTGCGGCGCAGCGAATTGAAGAGAACAAGAAGTACATCTATTATGCCCTGGGAGCCATCGCCGTGGTGGTTCTGTTGGTGGCTGGTTACATCTTTGGCGTGCGCAATCCCAATATGCAGAAGGCCAAGGACGACATCGCCAAGGCCGACATGGCTTATCTGCAAGGCGACACCACCACCGCGTTGAAGGAGTACCAGAAGGTGTTTGAGGCCTATAGCAACAAGCCCGCCGAGCGTGCCGCTTTCAATGCAGCCATCATCCTCTATCAGCAGGGCAAGAACAAAGAGGCCGCTGCCTATCTCGAAAAGTATGACCCCGAAGGCAATATGGTGGGTCCCGCCTCGCAATCGCTGCTGGGCGACTGCTATGTGAACATGAAGCAGTACGACAAGGCCATCTCGGCTTTCGACAAGGCCGTCAAGCTCTCGGGCAACAACGAGTTCTACACCCCCACGTTCATGATCAAGAAAGCCACCGTGCTGCATGAGCAGAAGAAGTATGCCGAAGAGGCTGCTATCTATCAGGAAATCAAGGACAAGTATACGCAATACACCCAGGCTTATCAGTTCAACGTCGACAAATACCTTGAGCGTGCCAACACGCTCGCCGGCAAATAAGTCGATGTGACGTAGAAAGCAAAACCAACAGCGGCCGCCGTTCCCTACCAGAATGGCGGCCGCTGTTGGTGAGGAGGTACTAAAAAGCTCGTCAGGGCTTCCGCTTGGTTCCCCAGCGTCCCTCACCTCACGTTGTCGAGGGCTTTTTGGAGTTCCTTGAGTTGGTTGCGGATGCCTTTCAGACGTTCCACCACCTCGAAGCGCTTGTCCACGCCGTCGCGGTTGGCGCGGATTTGTGCCTGCGCGGCATCGAGCTTGAAACCCTTTTCCTTGACCAGATAGTGTATTTTGCGGATGGTCTCGATGTCGGCGGGGGTGTAGAAACGGATGTTCTTGGCGTTGCGCCGAGGCTTGATGATGGTGAACTGCGACTCCCAGTAGCGCAACGTGGATTCGGGCAAGTCGAGTATCTTGGCCACGTCACCGATTTTGTAGAATTTTTTGTCTAAATCTTGCATAATGCTAATTCAATAAAGAGTAAAATAGACATAAGAACATAAGCTGCGAGCTACAAGTGCGCGATGCGGCTGGGTTTCGCAAGGCGGTGCCTTGCGACCTGCGAACTGATTGTGCTCTGGGTTCTTAGCTCTTAGGTCTTGGTTGTTAGTTCGGTCATCAGCCGCACCAGGGTGCGGCTCTACTGTTTATTTGTAACTTATCACTTATTCCCTTGCCCCAAGTCCCCCTTTAGGGGAATTTAGGGGGCCTTGCTTATCGTCTCTTTGCTCTCGTTGTTGCTTCGATCCAGGGCGGTTACGGCCCAGGTGTGTCGGCCCTTGGGTTGGGGCAGGGTGATGGTGGTCTCGCCGGTGATGGCCACGATGGCTGTGGCGCGGTCCAGGTCCACCGGCTCGCCCTGTGCAAAGCGATAAACCACGAAGCGCACGGCCTGCTGCATGGGGTCGGTGCTGGCGGGCGGTGTCCAGCTCAGGGTGACCTGCCCCTTGCCAGCCTTGCTCACAGTGAGTGCGGTGACGGGTGCCGGGGCTTCGTCGTCAAGCCACACACGCGGCGGAATCAGCGTCGGTGTGGCGCAGTGGTGCGTGGCGAGCGAGTCGAGCACGCCCTTGAAGTTGGCGGTGACCGAGTAGCCCGGCCACCACGTCACGCCGTGCACATGCTCCAGACTGCGCATCAGCCGCATCTTGTGGTCGAGCTGTGTGGGGTTGAGCGTGTCGCCGCCGGCAGCGGCGATGTCGCGGTGCGTCATCACGTTGTTCACGCTCTGGCCGTAGTACATGTGTCGGCCGTTGGCATGGTCGTTCCACCAGTAGCTCAGGGTGAGGTCGCTAGCCTTGGGGTGCTCCAATTCCCAGTAGAGCTGCGGCACCATGTAGTCGACCCATCCCAGGGCTGTCCAGCGCGGGCAGTCGGCATACAGCGCGTCGTAGCATTGAAGTCCGTTGGTGTCACTGCCGTCTGCGTCGCTGCTCTTGTTGCGCCAGATGCCAAAGGGGCTTATGCCCAGCTGCACCCACGGCTTGGCATCCTTGATGGTGTGGTGGAGCTGCTCGATGAGCATGTCCACGTTGTGGCGCCGCCAGTCGCCTTTGCTGCCCCAGCCACGGCCATAGCGGGCATAGGAAGCAGTGTCGGGAAACTCGGCCCCCTCTTTGGGATAGGGGTAGAAATAGTCGTCCATGTGGATGGCGTCCACGTCGTAGCGTGTGACGATGTCGCGCACCACACGGTTGATAAATTCGCGGCTCTCGGGCAGGCCGGGGTCGAAGTAAATCTTGCCATCGGCATAACGCACAAACCATTCCGGGTGTTCATAATAGATGTGCCCCGGTGCGGGCTGGTCGTTGGGGCCGCTGGTCACGCGGTAGGGGTTGATCCAAGCGTGCAGCTCCATGCCGCGGCGGTGGCACTCGTCGATCATGAATTGCAGCGGATCCCACATGGGGTCGGGTGCTTGTCCGGCGGAGCCAGTGAGCCAGCGGCTCCACGGCTCCAACGGGCTGGGGTAGGCCGCGTCGGCCTGCGGACGCACCTGCCAAATCACCGCATTGCACCCCGCCTGCCGCAGCCGGTCGAGCTGACCGATGAGGTAGGCCTGGTTCTCCTGGGTCGATTGCCGGGCATACTGCCCCTGACCTATGATATGCAGCCAGGCTCCACGGAACTCATGCTTGGCATCGGCTGGTGTGGCCGTGGGTTGCGCGGCCTGACTGCTGCAAGAGAGCAGCACAGCGGCCAAGGCCGCAAAAATGATTCGTTTCATGATGGTTTTTGTTAGTCTTTTATCGGTGTGATGGTGAAGGTGAAGTGGTGTGGCTGGGTGCGTGGGATGCGGTATTGCGGCAGGGCGTAGCCGTTCATGCCCCAGCTGTCTACGCCGCCCACACCGGCCATTGCGCCGTCGATGCACAGCACGGTGTGTGGCGACTGGCGCAGCTGCGGGGCGTGGCGCTGGTGCTTGTCCTCGCCCTCGTCGAGTGTGGCGATGTGGTAGTGCAGCGCTCCGGCGTAGAACGGCGCGGGAGCATCGATGCGCAGTCCGTGTCCGCTGGCGGTGCACTGCTGCCACCAGCGCACGTCGCTGTGCGTGCCCGTTTCCTGCGGACGGATGTAGGGGTGGAACTGCTCGTCGGCAAGCTGGCTGTAGATGCCCAGGAACTGCGACTCGTGGCGGTCGGCATAGTTCTCCACGGGTCCGCGGCCGTAGTAGCGGCTGTGGTCCATGTCGTGGGGCAGCTCCATCACCATGCCGTAGCGCAGCAAGCCCACCTCTTCCTCTCGCTCGTTGCCCGGTGCGGCGTTCATCGCCATATCCACGGTCATCCTTCCGCCGCCGCAGATGGTGTAGGTGATGGTGAGCGAGGCATTCACCTCGGATAGGCTGTAACTGGCCGTAACCACCAGTCGATTATGGTCTTTTGAGACCGACAGCAAATCTCCAGCGGGTTTCATCACGGGGTTGCGCCACGGCAGCAGGGTGCGGTGCACGTTGGCCCCCATGTCGTTGTCGGTGGGTGCGCGCCAGAAGTTGGGCCGCAGCACGCCGCCTTTGCCCAGCAGGTCGTGCCCGTCCACCTCGTATTGGAAGAGCCAGCCCGTGTGCATGTCAAATGCCATGCGCACGCCCGGGCCAGTCACGGCCAGTACCTCTTCCTTTTCCATCCTGTCGAAGTCAAGGCCAATCGCTGCATCCTCATGCAGGGGCATCGGGGTAGGCTCCCAGGATGTGATGGCGAGTTGCTGGCGTGCCGCCACGTGGCCGGCGGGCAGCAGCGGCTCGGCTTGCTTGAGCACATATTGCACATTAATCAGCACCTCGCCGCCCAGGCCGTTGGGCTTGATTGGCAGAGCGAGTTCGCGGCGCTGCTGCGGGGCCACGTCCAGGCGGTCGATGCTGCCGCGCTGCACCTCCTGGCCGTCACTCAGCAGCTGCCATTCCAGGCGGTAGTTGTCGAGACTCTTGAAGAAATGCTCGTTATAGACCGCTATGCGCCCGTGGCTCAGGTCGATGGGCTCGGTCCAGATGTACTGGTAGAAATAGGCTACCTCGTGGGCGTGGGGGTGCCAGTGGCGGTCGGGGTTGAGCAGGCCATTGCAGTTGAAGTTGTTGTCGCTGGGGTCGTAGGTGTTGTAGTCGCCGCCGTAGGTGTAGATGGCGCGTCCCTGGCGGTCGGTGCCGTGCAGGGCTTGGTCCACGAAGTCCCAGATAAAGCCGCCCTGCAGTTTGGGATAGCGCCGAATGGCATCCCAGTATTCTTTGAACCCGCCGCCGCTGTTGCCCATGGCGTGGTTGTACTCGCACTGGATAAGCGGCCGCTGGTACGAATCGTTGTTGGCATAAGTCTCGCAGTCGCGCTGCGTGTAATACATCGGGCAGAAAATCTCGGTGTTTGCGCCGTTGATGCCCGCCCGCTCAAATTGTATGGGTCGGCTGGTGTCCTGACTTTTAATCCATTGGAAGGCCGCTGTGAAGTTGGGACCATCCTTGGTCTCGTTGCCCAGCGACCAGATGATTACGCTGGGGTGGTTGAAGTTTACGCTCACATTGTGCTGGTTGCGCTCCAGGATTTGCCGTGCAAACAGCGGTGTGCCGCTCACGGCATCATCGCCGTAGCCAAAGCCGTGGCTCTCCTGGTTGGCCTCGGCGCACACATAAAGGCCATACTCGTCGCACAGGTCGTACCACATCGGGTCGTCAGGATAGTGGCTCGTGCGCACGGCATTGATGCCCAGCCGCTTCATCTGCTCGATGTCCTGCACCATGCGCTGGCGGCTCACCACATATCCGCCGTCGGGGTCCATCTCGTGGCGGTTCACACCCTTGATTAAGATGGGCTGTCCGTTCACGAGCAGCTGGCTACCGCTGATTTCCACCTTGCGCAGCCCCACGCGTTGCGGCACCACCTCCACCATCTGGCCGTTGTGCATCACGGTGGTGAGCAGGGTGTAGAGGTAGGGTGTCTCGGCGGTCCAGAGGTGCGGGTTCTTGATGCGTAGGGAGGCATCGAGTCCACGTTGCGAGGCCACCTCGTGCCCGGTGGCGTCGAGCAGGCGGTGCTGCACGGTCACATCACCGGTCGCGGTGGTATGGATGCGCAGCGTGCCCTGCCGGTGGGCAAGGTCCACGTCGGGGGTGACGCGCACGTCGTCGACATGCGCCTGTGCCTCGCGGCAGTAGAGAAAGCACGACCGCCCCACGCCGCTCAGCCGCCAGAAGTCCTGGTCCTCGCAGTAACTGCCGTCGCACCAGCGCATCACCTGAAAGGCAATCAGGTTGCTCCGCCCAGGAATTAAGTAGGGGGTGACATCAAATTCCGCCGCCACTTTCGAGTCCTCGGCATAGCCTACAAAATGTCCGTTGACCCACAGATAGATGTTGCTCGTAACCGACCCAAAGTGGGCAATCACCTGCTTGCCCTGCCACCCGGTCGGCACCACCACTTGTCGACGGTAGAAGCCCACGTGATTGTCGGTGTCGGGCACCTTGGGCGGCTGGTTCTTGAAGTGTCCGCGCCAGGCAAAACCTATGTTGACATACACGGGATCGCTCCAGCCGTTGAGTTCCCACATACCCGGCACGGGCATCACGCCCCACTGCGAGTCATCGTAGTCAGTGGAGAAGAAGTTGGCTGGCCTATGGTGCGCGTGCTCCAGCCAGAGGGATGTACAGCTGTTGGGGGTGGGGAAGCACTCGCTGGCTTGCCGTGCGTGCTCCAGCCAGAGGGATGTACAGCTGTTGGGGGTGGGGAAGCACTCGCTGGCTTGCCGTGCGTGCTCCACCCAGTGGAAGCACCAGTCGCCGTCGAGCGACAGGAACCGCTCGCTGGCTGTGCGGTCGCCCGAGAGTGCCAGCTGGGCATTCTCGTAGGCGAAAAAACTCGTGTGCACCGGCACGCGGTTCACCTCGTTCACCTCCATGTCGCACCATTCGGTCATCGAGGGCTGGGCGGCGACCACGACTGAGCTGCATAGTAGCATCAAGTTTAGTAAATGTCGTGAGGGTAGCATAGAAACTAGCGTTGGCATAATCTTTTCGGCAAAGTTACGAAGTTTTTCAGGAATTATCACTACCTTTGCAGAGAAAAAAACAAGCAACACTAACTAAAACACTGCAAGACAATGAAAACTGCATTGAACACTGCTGCGGCTCCTGCCGCCATCGGCCCTTATAGCCAGGGCATTGCCGCCACCGGCACCACCTATTATCTTTCGGGCCAGCTGCCCATCGATCCAGCCACGGGAGCCTTTCCCGAAGGCGGCATCAAGGAGCAGACGCGCCAGTCGCTGCTCAACGCGCAGGCCATCCTCAAGAGTGCTGGTCTGAATCTGAACAACGTGGTGAAAACCACCGTGTTGCTGAGCGACATCGCCAACTTTGGCCCGATGAACGAGGTGTATGCCGAGTTCTTTGCCCAGCCGTTCCCCGCTCGGTCGGCCTTTGCTGTGCGCGACCTGCCCAAGGGTGCGCTAGTCGAGATAGAGATGGTGGCCGTGAGATGATACCTGTCGTATTCACTCGAAAAAAATATAACGAAAATGAAACGTTCTTTGATTGCACTGTTGCTGGCTGCTGGTGGCAGCTTGGCAGCGTGGGCCTTGGGTAACGATGGACACACCTATCCCACCGTCAACGGCCTGAACATCGTGAACCTGTGGACCTTCGACCGTGTGCACACCGGCAAGGCCTATACCGACCATGCCATCTGCAACACCAAGGCCCGCACGGCCACGATGCTCGACGGCGTGATTTATGTGTCGCGCAGCGAGGAGAAAGCTGCCCTCGTCGAGGGACAGGACGAGCCGGTGATGCAGGCTGTTGTGCACCGCTTTGCCGTGGCCGATGGCAGCGAGATGCCGTCGCTGGAGCTCACCCTTGATGCTCAGCCCTACAGCGGCTTGCTGGCCGCCGCGAGCATTGGCCGCGACGACTTCGGACACCTTTGGGTGGCTCCCACCACCAGCGATGCCAAGGAAATCGTGCCTATCTATATGGTCGACACCGCCACAGGCGCACTCACCCTGGTGACCGAGATGTCGAAGGGCGGATATCCCCAGCGTACCGACTATCTGGACGTGATGGGCGACCTTACCCTGGAGCAGGCCGAGTGTAACATCATGACCATCTCGGGGTCGAATGCCCTGCCGGGGTTCAATGCCGTGTATCGCTGGCATGGCGACCAGAACGGCGACTGGGATGGTGGCTTCGATGGTGACCCCCTCATCTATATCCTTGACTTCTTCCCTGTCGACAAGACCGGCTTTGCGCTGGCTCCGGTGGTGAAGATGGTATATGGCGTTGGCGATGAAGACCGCTATAGTGGCGAATTGTTTTACATCGACTGCAACGATGCCTCGCCGGTGCTCTATGATGTGAACGGAAACATCTACGACACGTTCGAGAACGTGGACTCGGCCCTGGTGCCGGCCACGCGATGCAATGGCATGACCGAGTTCAAGCTCGATGGCCGCAACTTCCTGGCCTATGCGTTCACCGACATGAACGATGATGGCACTTGCCAGGCACAGGTGTGTGAACTGGGCGAGGACGGTGCGCTCGAGGGCATGACTCCCTACTGGCGACTGCCCGACGATGGACTGGGAGCCATCAACGATGGTGGACTGCGTGTTCACTGCCTCGTGGTCGACACTGCCATCGAGGATGGTGAGGAGG
>JAFYCU010000079.1 GCA_017545095.1 Muribaculaceae bacterium
CTTGAGCGTGCTGCACAGCAGCGTCTTGCCGAAGCGGCGCGGACGGCTCAGGAAGATGGAGTCGCCAAAGCGGTTGGCAAGCTCCCACACATAGCGCGTCTTGTCCACATACACAAACCCGCCCTCGCGAATCTGCTTGAAATCCTGCTTGCCAACAGGGTAGCGGCGGAATTCTTGTTCATTCATAGCCATCACACTTTTGCTTTTATCTTGCAAAGATACAAAACATTCCCTAAATACCAAAAGTGTATTTTAGATATTCATTTTCTTCAATGAAAGGGCTACTTTGCGCAATTATGAATTATCAATTCTCCAAGTACCACTGGTAAAGTGCTGGCACACCGTCTTCAAGTTCCATGTGGTGATGCCAGCCCAAGGCGTGAAGACGGCTTACATCGGTGAGTTTGCGCAGCGTGCCGTCGGGCTTGGAGCTGTCCCACTCGATGTTGCCTTGATAGCCCACCGTGCGCTGTACCAGCTCGGCGAGCTGGCGGATGGTGACCTCGCGCCCGCTGCCAATGTTGATGTGGCAGTTGCGCACATCGGGGCCGATGCCGCGCACATCGGCAAAGTCGATGTGCTCCAAGCAGTAGACACTGGCATCGGCCATGTCCTCGCTCCACAGGAACTCGCGGATGGGAGCACCGGTGCCCCACAGGCGCAAGCAGTGCGCCTCGATGCCGTAGCGGGCCAGCAGGGCGGTGATGACCGCCTTGGTGGCCGTGCCGTCGGTGCTCTCCACGGGACGTGCCGTGAGGTCGCGCCGCAGACCCGCCCAATCGCCCTCATCGAGCAACCGAGCCAAGTGCATCTTGCGAATCATGGCAGGCATCACATGGCTGGTCTCCAGATTGAAATTGTCGCGGGGGCCATAGAGGTTGGTGGGCATCACAGCGATGTAGTTGGTGCCGTATTGCAGGTTGAAGCTCTCGCACATCTTCAGGCCGGCGATTTTGGCGATGGCGTATGGCTCGTTGGTGTATTCCAGCGGCGAGGTGAGCAACGCCGACTCGGGGATGGGCTGCGGAGCCTCGCGGGGGTAGATGCAGGTGCTGCCCAAGAACAGGAGTTTCTTCACGCCATGACGCCAGCTCTCGCCAATCACGTTCTGCTGGATTTGCAGGTTCTGGTAGATGAAGTCGGCGCGGTAGGTGAGGTTGGCCATGATGCCGCCCACATGGGCAGCGGCGAGCACCACATATTCCGGCTGCTCGCGGTCGAAAAACTCGCGCACCGCCACGCCGTCCATCAGGTCCAGTTCAGCGTGCGTGCGGCCGATGAGGTTGCAGTAGCCTTTGCTCTTGAGGTGGTTCCAGATGGCCGACCCCACCAGTCCCCGGTGACCAGCCACATATATCTTGCTGTCTTTGTTCATAATAGGCAATTGGTCGAATTGGTTACTTACAAGCCTTCATGTCATGGTCCACCATGCGGCGCACGAGTTGGTCGAAGGTGGTCTTGCGCGGGTTCCAGCCCAGACGCTCGCGTGCCTTGGTGGGGTCGCCCAGGAGCTGCTCCACCTCGGCGGGACGGAAATAGCGCGGGTCCACCTCCACCAGCGTGCGGCCCGTGGCGCGGTCGATGCCGCGCTCGTCGAGTCCCTCGCCTCGCCACTCCAGCTCGATGCCGGCATAGTGGAACGCCAGCGTGCAGAACTCGCGCACGGTGTGGTATTCGCCCGTGGCAATCACATAGTCGTCGGGTTCGGGTTGCTGCATGATGAGCCACATGCACTCCACATAGTCGGGCGCATAGCCCCAGTCGCGGCGGGCGTTGAGGTTACCCAGATAGAGCTTGTCCTGCTTGCCGTGGGCGATGCGTGCCACCGCCATGGTGATTTTGCGGGTCACGAAGGTCTCGCCGCGCCGCTCGCTCTCGTGGTTGAACAAGATGCCGTTCACGCAGTACATGCCGTAGCTCTCGCGGTAGTTCTTCATAATCCAGAAGGCATAGAGCTTGGCCACAGCGTAGGGGCTGCGGGGATAGAACGGCGTGGTCTCGCGCTGGGGCACCTCCTGCACCTTGCCATACAGCTCGCTGGTGCTGGCCTGGTAGATTTTGGTGACCTCGGCGCGACCGGCGATGCGCACACTCTCGATGAGGCGCAGGGCGCCCGTGGCATCCACGTCGGCGGTGTACTCAGGCACATCGAATGACACCTTCACATGGCTCTGCGCCGCCAGGTTGTAAATCTCGTCGGGCTTGATTTTCTCAATGATGCGGATGAGCGAGCTGCTGTCGGTCATGTCGCCATAGTGCAGGTTGATGAGGCGGCGCTGCTTCATGTCGCGCACCCACTCGTCGAGATACAGGTGCTCGATCCGGCCGGTGTTGAAACTGCTGCTGCGGCGAAGCGTGCCATGCACCTGATAGCCTTTCTCGAGCAGGAACTCGGCCAGATAACTGCCGTCTTGCCC
>JAFYCU010000080.1 GCA_017545095.1 Muribaculaceae bacterium
GGCGATGCATGTTGGGTTACTCATGTGCTGGCCGGATGGCCGAGAGGGGTGATACCCATCGTGAATGGGGAAATTGCATCGGGGGAGCCGCATCGTGATGCGGCTCTACATGCTTCATCACTCAAAATTTCGGAAGAAGCTTATTTTTTCTCGTTTGCTTGACTAATGGTAACTATCGGGCAGTTGTCCTCAATGAAGTCCTAACGGGCTTGCTTGTGGCAACTCATCGTAGTTTCCTAACTAATTCACTCCGGGGAGTTTCTGAATCTCAGCGTCGAGCCAAGGGATGCGCCTCTTGATCCAAGCCGGTCGGTTTGTGAAGCTGTTGTAGGTGGGGTGATGCGTGTTCCAACGTGTGTTGTCTAAATAGGTCGACATACTAATGGCATAGCCGTTCGTCTTGCGTTCGCTGGTGAACAGACTGTCGATGTGGCTGTAGGGAATGGGCCGCACTTGGTTCCACTGCTTGGCGTACTCCTCCACAAAGGTGCGGTTGGAGTTTTGGAAGAAGTGATAGAAGAAGGCCCTGTGGGTGAGTGACCAGGCGGCGGAGTCGCCGTCCTCGCGGTCGAAGTCCCACACCAGCGGCATTTCCACCAGGGTGGTGTCGCTCTTGTCGCGCTTGATGTAGTAGCGGTTCGCCCCGTAGTGCGAGGTGCCCATGATGTCGTGCACCAGGCAAAAGCGGGCAAACGATGGCACATCAATCACTTCGGGGTAATTGTCGTGTGTATAGTAGGACAGCTCCATGCGGTGCGTGAGGTCGGTCATGTACACTGAGTCGGCCTCGGTGAAGACGTCTGGGTCGGGATACTTGAACGTGAACTTGTAGGGGTAGGGGCACATCGAGGGCAGCCACAGCGGCTCGTTCCACCAGTATTGGTCGTGCTCGAAGATGTAGCCCTGCTTGGTCACGTCGAGGCGGCAGTCGGTGTTGCGCTTCACCGATTCGATGAGCAGATACATGCCCTCGTATTGGTTGTTGACCACCACGTTCACGTAGCGATAGCCGGGTGTCCAGGTCATGCCCACCATGCGGCCCACCTCAAAGCCGAGCATGTAGTACAGCTTCTCGTCGTAGAGCAACAGCCAGTCCTTGTCGCGTCCGTCGATGCTGTCGCGGTGTAGCAGGTCGGCCTTTTTCTGCAGTTTGATTTTGTAGGGTTTCTTGGGATGCCAGGCACTGGTGTTGCCGCGAATACGTAGCGTCATGCCACTCTCACTGTCAATGTATTCGCCCGTGTCGTAGAGCACACTGTCGCGCAGCAGGATGCGCATCCGCCCAGGCACCTTGGTGGGGTTGGCGATGGTGCGTCCCCAGGCACCCGGCGGGGGAGTCACCGAGTCGGTCGTGGGCCACTCTCCGTCGTTGAGCTGGATGTCGAGCACTTCAAGACCATAGTTCAAAATGCGTTGCATCTGCACCGAATCTTTGCCCTCGCCCATGCCTACCATGCGGCCGCGAGGGTGTCCCACGCCCAATATCTCGTTGATAATGATGTTCATGTCATCGATGTCGATGGTTTTGTTGCCATCGATATCAGCCAAAGGATAGGTCTCCTGACTGGCATGATTCAGCATGATGTTGATAATCAGATTCACATCGTCGATGTCAACTGTTCCGTTGCCGTTGGCATCGCCGCGCAGGGCCGCACGCCCAGTGAACGCAACAGCCCAACACAAGGCCGCTGCCATAAATGGTTTTAAAAAGCGTGGAATCATTTTGTTCATCTCGTTTGATGATTAGATGTCTAAAAACACTCAATTTATAACCTTAAGTTAATTGCTCTGCTTGTCAATAAACATCCATCAAATTCCTTAATTCCTAACAAAAAACAACCGCCATCAAACTCCTAAATTCCTTAATTCCTGACAGAAAAAACAACCGCCATCAAATTCCTAAAATCCTTAATTCTTGACAAAAAATAAAACCGCCATCAAATTCCAAATACCTAAATTCTTGAACTTGAAGTTGCTTTTCCCCTATTCTTGACCACGGCCACATAGGTGAGCAGCACCACGTTCATGAGCAGGGCGTAGATGATGGCGGGGATGGCAATCACGTCGTTGTTGAAGATGAACGGACTGCTGGCCACGGCGATGGCCTGTGCCGCGTTTTGCATGCCTACTTCGATGACGATGGTGCGCCGGGCCGCTCCTGTGAGTCGCGTGGCGCGTGCCATCAGCGAGGCCACGCCGATGGCCAGCAAGATGAGGGCGGTCACACCGCTGCCGAGTTGCCCAAAGTTGGCAAGGATGTCGTCGTAGTGTTGCACGAAGAAGATGCCCGCCAACAGCATTAGAGCCGGGAAGGCAATGCGCGAGAGCACAGTGTCGGTGCGCCGGGCGGCCTCGGGCCACCGCCATCGCATGGCGGCACCCAGCACGATGGGCAGTGCCATGAGCACCAGGTTCTGCACCAGTAGGTTACCCACGGGCAGGTGGATGCCGCCATCCACCGTTGCGCCGCTGTGCGCCACCGCCATACTCAGGATCATAGGGATGGTCAACAGGGTGATGAGGCTGCTCAGGGCGGTGAGCGTCACCGACAGTGCCACGTCGCCGCCTGCGAGCTTCGAGAACACGTTCGACGAACTCCCTCCAGGGCAGCACGCAATCAGCACCATGCCCACGAAATACAATGGCGGCAGCTCCAGCAGTGCCGCCAGTGCAAACGCAATAGCAGGTAGCACCACTATTTGCCCAATCAATCCTACAATCACCGCTCGCGGCCGGCGGGCTAGCAACGCGAAGTCTTCAAGGCGCAACGTAAGGCCAAGGTCGAACATCAGCAGCGATAGTATTGGAATTACAATTAGGATTGGATTCATAATATATTGTTTGTGAGTTGAATAAAATGTAGTATCTCAATGAAAAGATTCAATGTTATTATTCTTATAGTAAGTATTTAATTTGCATATATCAATTAACTGATATTAATAAGAATAAGTAAGTTTGAAGTATTGCGGTCACATAAAGCTATTCCGTCAACGATTTGAATTGTTGAGCGAAGAAAGTGTTTGGGCATTTGATTGTCAATATATTAGAAATCAAAGCATTCAAATTTTCTTTTTTTCAGTCATTTTTGGGGCTGATTTGTGTGGTGTTTGGCACTCTCGTTTACCAGGAACTTGAAGAAACGCAGCATGACGGAATCTTTTTCGGCAGCCACGAAGTTCTCGGGATGCCACTGCACAGCAAGGATGGGAGCGTCGGGGTAGCCCTCGAGCATCTCGGCGATGCCATCGGGGCTCCAGGCGGTGACTTTCAGCGAGGGGGCAATTTCGTGCACGCTTTGGTGATGGCGGCTGTTCACTTCCAGGGATGTGACGCCCATCACCTGTGCCGACACCGTGCCGGGAGCGATAGCAACTGTGTGGGCGATGGGGTTGCCGGTATCGCTGGTCACGCGGTGGTTGCTTGCCGAGGGTATCTGTGAGGGGATGTCCTGCCACAGCGTACCGCCCAGAGCCACGTTGAGCATTTGCATGCCTCGGCAGATGCCGAACACGGGCAATCCCTTGGCAATGGCCAGCGGGATGAGCAACATTTCGAAGGTGTCGCGCGAGGCGTTCACCTCGCCGAGCATGGGGTGTGGCTCTTCGCCGAAATAGTGCGGGTCCACGTCCACGCCGCCGGTGAGCAGCACACCGTCGATGTGCGTCAGTGTGGCCTCGAGTAGTTGTGGGTCACTGGTGGCGGGCAGCAGCAGGGGGATGCCTCCGGCCGTGGCCACGGCGGTCACATAGTCGTTGGCCACCGAGTGGCTGCTCTCGCCTGGGGTGGCAGTGATGCCAATCACAGGAGCCTGCGCTAAGGCGTTGGTGCTGACGAGCATGGCAGCGGCCACGGCGTGGTTTCTAATCGTCCGCATCATTGTCCTTGTTTTTGGGTGTGAAGATGATGGGCACCATGTATTGGGTTGCCACACGTTTGCCGCCTTGCATGGCAGGCCTAAAGCGCGGCAGATGCTTCAGCACGTCGATGATGATGGCGTTGATGGCAGGATTCTGGATGGGATCGCGCACGATTTCCACATCCGACACTGTGCCGTCGCGCTCGATGGTTAATTGAGCAACGATTTTGCCCGTGGGGTGCTCAATGCTGTCGGGCAGCACGATGTGCTCGGCCAGATAGTCCATCAATGCCTTCTCGCCGCCACGGAACGAAGGAGAAAGATTGCTTGGAACGTCGCCGAATATCTCATATTTCGCGCTGTCGGTTCGTTCAATCGGTTGGTTGGGATGGGATGCTTGACTTTGATTTTGGGCGGCAATTGTCCCCGTGCCGAGGCTGATGCCGGCGATGGTGACGGCCAGGCCCAGCCGCTGCCGTAGCTTGAGTTGGTGCTCGAGCCAGTGCACCTCGCTCTCGCAGGCGGGGCATGTGCCGGCGCAGTCGCCCTGGTGGGTGCATTCGGTGGGCGTGTAGTCGATGTCGTTGGCACGCGCGATGTCGGCACGGATGCCTTTCAATGTCTCGCAGATGTGTTTGCCAGATTTCATTGCTGATGCTTTTAGGGTTTTGGCTGCAAAGTTACACAAAAATGCACAATGCACAATGCATCATGCACAATTTTTGAGATGCGAGATGCAAGACGCTTCACATGGTGTGGTTCTGCTGTTAACGCTTGACTTGGTAGGTAAACTCGTCGAAGTGCCTCACGCCCATGTCTTCTAGGAGTCGTCGGCTGCGGGTCACATCGGCGGGGGTGTTGTGCTCGGGGATGTGTGGCAGGCGCACGATGATGCGGTCGGCCATGTCGTGGGACTGGGCAAGCAACCAGCGCAGGTTGTCGAGGGCTGAACCAATATCGCGGGTTGTGTAGGCTAGGTAGATATCGGGGTTGGTGTCCTTGATGTCAACAATAAATTTGTCGGCGAATGGCAACACGCGTTCAAGGTGGTGACGTGGCACGTTCAGCGAGGTCTCGAAGGTGATGTGCCATTGTTCGGGCATGAGGCGTGCAAACTCAGCGACAAACACGCTGCGCAGCAGCGGTTCGCCACCGCCAAAGGTGATGCCTCCGCCGGTGGCTTGGAAATACAGATTGTCGATAGCCACCTCATTGAGCAGCTGCTGCGGGGTGATGGTGCGCCACACCATGTCGGGGTCGAGGCATTGGGCGTTCAGGCAGTAACGGCATCGTAGCTGGCAACCGTGGAAAGCCACCAGCGTGGTCACTCCCTCGCCATCGGTATCGATGCGGTGACGCACGATGCCAATGAGTGGGGCATTTGTCGGATCACGACAGGTGGAGTTCATAACGGGCGCTTTTGCTTCCCATTCTTGTTCTTGCGTTTGTGCATCGGCACTGCGCCAGCTGTTCGTTTGTTTGGTCTTGGCTCCGGTTTCACATTGGCTGGTTGTACAAGTTGGGCGGTGTCACTTTTCTCCACATTGCACGCTTCGGAGCTGTCGGGCATCATCATCACATCGCCGTCTAGCTCCATCTCGGTGGTGTCAACATAGTTTGGGTTGGGTATTTCACCTTCAACCGGCCCAGGCATTTTGCCTCGCACCAGGTTGCACGATGTCGCCGCAGCCGTGATGCCGATGCTCAGTCCTGCAATGGTCACGGCCTTGCCCAGCCGCTGCCGCAGCCTGAGCTGCCGTTCGAGCCAGCGCACCTCGCTCTCGCAGGCCGGGCATGTGCCGGCGCAGTCACCCTCGTGGGTGCATTCGGTGGGCGCGTAGTCGATGTCGTTGGCCCGCGCAATCTCGGCGCGGATGCCTTTCAACGTCTCGCAGATGTGTTTACCTGGTTTCATTGCTGATGCTTTTAGGAATTTCACGGCAAATATAGCCTATTTTTATGACCTGCAAGTCACAACATGCCAAAATTTGCAATTTTTGTGACTTGCAGGTCTCAAATATGGATTTTCGGAGTCCAAGGTGAATTAGGGAAGGAGCCTCACAGCGTCACGCCCAGGATGTGCCAGAACTCCTCTGGAAGTGCCACGTTGTTCAGACCGATGGCGTTGCGGAACAAGGGTGCTATCTGCCTGGGTGTGAGCCCGGCGTTGCCGCAGCCCACGGCGGTGACCAGGAAACGCACGTCGGGGTGGGCGTCGGCGTAGGCGATGAAGCGCTGCACGGCTTGCTCCACCACGCTGTGCGGCAGCGGGTGCAGGCCGTCGGTGGTGGGGATGGCGTAGGAGTTGCCTTGCGGCCCCTCGGCTTGGCCCATCACGGCACCGAAGTGGAGCAGGGCCTGCCCGGCGGCTCCGCCGTTGTGGTTACCGTGGATGTTGCTGCCGAACACGAACACCTCTCCGGGAGCCAGCTGGGTTACCATGGGTGGGGTCACCCGACCGGTGTAGTAGTCGCTGTTGTAGCTGTTCCACCGCTCGGCACGCTCGCTGGCCGAAAAACTGCGCAGCTCGTCAATCTCGCGGTTCATTCGACGGTAGTGGGCCATCTTGGAACCGCGCTCGCGACTCCACGACGATTTCGTGCCGCGCTCGTCGTGGCTGAACTCCATCGAGTTGCCGATGGCCAGGCTGGTGGCGGTGCCTTTCACATCGTGGCACGCTCCCATATAGGAGAACGTCCATCCCTGTTTGATGAGGCGTTCGATGAGGGTTCGCACCTGCTGGTGGGTGTACTCGGTCGAGGCGTTCTCCATGCCGTCGGTGACAATGGTGACCACAGCGGTGGCCATGTCATCGCTGGCGATGCGTTTCTCCAAGCGTGTGAGCGACACGCCCACGGCATCGTAAAGCGGCGTGCATCCGCCAGGGTTGTACTTGGTGAATTGCGGCACCTGTTCAATCGGGGCGTCATCAATCACGGTGCGCACGTTGTCGCCACCGTGGGTGTCGAAGGTTACGATGGTCACGTAGTGGTCTTGCGACTCGGCAAGGTCGTGCTGGGCCTGGCGGATGGTGCCCAGCACCTCGTTCACGCCACCGATTGTGGCCTCGCGCAGCGGCGACATCGAGCCGCTCTCGTCGATGATCAGCAGGTTGTGAACCTGCACTTTGCTCTTGGTGTTGTTTTCCATAATTGAATTGAGATTTTAGATATTAGTAGGGCCTGGCCTTGGCCTGGCCGTTTTATTGTTTCCTCATGGTAATATTGATGATTCACCTCAACTTGTGAAAAAAGCATTTAGCACTCTCTTAAAAACATCATCTGCCGACACCTTATTGAAGAGGTTCATGCAAGTCTGAAGTTTCATCACATCAACCCTGCTGCCCATGATGGTGTCGATTTCGCGCTTGCCTGCATGGGCTAAGAGGGCGTTGGTGATTTCCCGGAGTCTCGCCCCCAGAATGGGGTGGGCAAGATAGGCCCGAGCCTCGTCAAGGCCGTCAAGGCCATAGTATTGTGAGTTAAAACTGTGGCCGAGTCCTTTTTGTTGGGGAAAGATGTACCACATCCAGTGGCTGAGCTTGCTTCCGGCTTGTATTTCCTGAAGGGCAATGTCGTAGGCCGATTCTTGAGCCTTCAGGAAGCGTTCCAAATCGTATTCTTTGGCTGGGCGATTGCCAATGATGTCCCAAAAAACGGCAGGGAGGGAAATGTTATCCACATCGCGGCAGATTTTGAAGAGTGGAGCCACTTCGCGGGCTGTGAATCCCGCAATGCCGCAACCGATGGGGGTGACCAGGAATCGCTTTTCGGGATGGGCTTTAGCAAACTCGCAAAACTCCTTCACATATTTGCCCATCACATCAAGTCCGCTCATCGAGGGGATGGCATAGCTCTTTCCTTGCAGGCCATTGCCTTGACCCATGATGGCACCAAAGTGGTCTAAAGCGGCCCTGGCGGCTCCACCATAATGGAGACCTTGCTCATTGGAGCCAAAGACAAACACTTCGTTGGCTCCCAATCGGGTGATATGGTCGGGAGTGACGCGGCTTTCAGAATTGTTGGGCGAGGATTCAAGCTTTTCCAGTTTTTCGGCTTCAACAATCGGCACTTGTTTCTTCCACGCTTCAAGAAAATCATTCATGATGAATGTAATGTCTTTCAACTCTTCTTTCTGGAACACACCGCTTTCCAAGACTATTTCCTTGATCTTTTTGAGAAGTGTGGCTTTTGTCTTGTAGACTGCCATCTTCTTCGGATTCAACTTAAATGCGAACGACTTTCCCGTCTTCTTGCCATTAACGGTTTCATACTTGATTGCAGTAATCTGAATGTCCATCTGTTTTTTGTTTTGTGGTTAAGGTGATTAGGTTTTGTGTGTTGGACAATGATTGTTGTGTGCCATGGTATCCATTATCAATTGTCCATTATCAATTAATTAAGGTTTGTGAAGGCATTAAAATTCAAGTCGGAATCCTTTTTGTTTGAGTTGTTCGTAGCTCACGGCGTTGAATCGGTAGAGCAAGGCATCGCGCTTGGGCGACTGACGTATGGTTTCGTTGGTGGGGATGAGCAGGTCGAGATGCATCATCTTTTTGTGGAAGTTGCGTCGGTCGAAGTGCACATCGAGGATGGCTTCGTAGAGCAACTGCAAGTCTTTCATGGTGAATTGTTCTGGCAGCAGTTCAAAGCCGATGGGCTTGAAATGGATGTCCTGTCGCAGGCGTGCGAGTGCCACACGCAGGATATGGTCGTGGTCGAAGGCCAGCGGTGGCACGTCGTCGAGCGCCACCCAGCGTGCGCGTGCGGCATCGTCGCCGCCCACCACGTCCTGAATGTGCACCAGGGCATAATAGGCGATGGTGATTACGCGCTCGCGGGGGTCGCGGTTCACAGCCGAGAACGCCTGAAGCTGCTCGATGTAGCAGTCGCTGATGCCGGTCTCCTCGCACAACTCGCGGCATGCACACTCATCGGCACTCTCGTCGATGCGCACAAAGCCGCCAGGCAAAGCCCACCGCCCTTTGAATGGCTCGATGCCGCGCTCAATGAGCAGCACCTGCAGCCGTGTGCCGTCGAAACCGAATATCACGCAGTCGGTGGTGACGGCAGGGTGGGGGTATCGGTAACAATATTTGTTTTCAAAAGTCGTTTCCATGTGTCGTGTAAATTTAACGCCGCAAAATTACAACGGCTTTTTTGAATGCGCAAAATTTCTGGGGTAAAAAATACGCAATAATGCGAAAAACTATTGTTTTCTGTAGGCATCGGGGTGTCGAAGGTGTCAGCCCCGTGTGTCCACACCGCTTACCGAAAGAGTGATGGATATGTTATGGTTTTTGGGTGTAATGCATTCGCATTTGGAATCATTTTTTGTGATGGTGATTGTGGATTGGAAAATAAGTAGTAAATTTGCCCATTCGAATGAAATTGACTAATAACATATTAAGTAAAGCGATGAAGAAACGACATCTATTCTTGGCCCTGTTGCCGGCGTTGTGCTTGGCAGCGAATGGGCAGCGGCTGAACCGTGCTCCGTCAACCGACGGTTATGAGTTGGTGTTCAGCGACGAGTTTAACGGCACCGCGCTCGACACCCAGGTGTGGAACGTGGAAGTGAATGGTGACGGCGGCGGCAACAATGAGTTGCAGTACTATGCCCGAGGCAATGTGAAGGTTGCCGACGGTGCGTTGCACATCACGGCACGTCGCGAGAACTACGGCAACAAGTCGTTCACCTCGGGGCGCATCAACTCGATGGGCAAGGCCGCGTTCAAGCACGGCATTGTGCAGGCGAACATCAAGCTGCCCTCGACGGCCAACGGCCTGTGGCCGGCCTTCTGGCTGATGGGCAACGACATGAACACTGGCACAGGATGGCCCTATTGCGGCGAAATCGATGTGCTCGAGGCTGGCGGCAGTCAGGGCATCGCGGCTGGCACACAGGACCGCTTCTTTATCAGTGCATTGCACTGGGGACCCTACACCAACGGACAGCATCCGATGTATTCGCGCAACACCACTGCTTCCTATAGCTTGCAGGATGGGGTCTATCACCTCTACACCCTGGTGTGGGACGAGAACAAAATCGCGATGTATCTCGACGACCAGACGTCGCCCTATTTTGAGATGAACATCAGCGACACTTCGCAGCAGAACTCGGCAGGCAACTACTTCCACAAGCAGTTCTTCCTGCTGTTCAACATGGCCGTGGGTGGCAACATTCCTGGCATTTTTGAGCCGAGTGGCATCACCGCGCTGGCTAATGGCGAGCGTACGATGAGTGTGGACTATGTGCGCGTGTATCAGAAACCCGACGAGAAAGACTACACCACCCCGAGCGGCAGTCAGGGTGGGGGTGACCCCGAGGTGCCTGAAGACACTACCACCGAACTGGGTGCCTATGGCAGCCTGTCGCTCGACGAGAACAACATGTCGACCTTCGACTTCGAGAACGCCACCGACTTTGTGGTTATCGGAGCCAGCCAGGGGGTGATTGATCAGATGGGCGACCGCATCCGCGCCGACTACAGCGTGGACGATGTGAACAACTTCCTCTATGTGTGGGAGAACACCTACACCACTCAGGAGACCATCGGCCTGAACTCGTTCGGCCTCGATGAGCCATGGAACAGCTTCCGTGTGAACTCGGTGGGCTGGTCGGGGCTGGGATATGCCAGCAGTGGCAGCTCTGGCCCAGGCAAAGACATGAGTATGCTCGACGAGGACGGTTATATCCTGCACCTGGCATTGCGCGGCACCGACCCGCTGATGCACACGGCACAGGCCGTGTATGTGGGCGCGGCTTCGTTCACGCTGGGTGCTGCCCCGTTTGTCGACGGCAACAAGACACTGCCTGTGCTGGGCGACTACAAACGCGACGGACGCTGGTGCTCGTTCGACATCCCCGTGAGCGTGCTGAAGAGTCTGGGTTCTCCGCTCTATCCCACGATGAATGCGGTGAAGGACAATGTGCTTTACTTCCTGAGCGGTGGCAACTCGGGTGCACAGCTGCAATTCGACAACATCTTCTTCTACAAGAACCCCAATGTCAATACCGATGTGCCTGATGAGGACACCACTACCCAGATCGGACAATATGCAACGCGTTCGCTCGATGGTGCCGGACAGAGCACCTTCGACTTCGACGATGGTTACGACTATGTGGTGATTGGTGCCAGCCAGGGGGTGATGGACCAGATGGGCGACCGCATCCGCGCCGACTACAGCGTGGACAACGTGAAAAACTTCCTCTATGTGTGGGAGGGCACCTACACCGCTCAGGAGACCTCGGGTGTCAACTCGTTCGGCCTCAACGAGCCTTGGAACAGCTATCGCGTGAATGCTGTGGGCTGGTCGGGACTGGGATATGCCTCACAAGGCACGGGCAAGGACCTGACCATGCTCGATGGCAGCTATTACCTGCACTTCGCCATGCGCGGCACCGACTTGCTGCGTCACACAAGCCACACCGTGGGCGTGGGCTCGGCACAGTTTGTGATTGGCAACGCCACCACGGGTCCGGTGATGCTGGGCGACTTCAAGCGCGACGGACAGTGGTACAGCTTCGACATCCCGTTCTCGCTGCTCCGCGAGATGGCTGGTGACCCCTTCGAGGGGAATGGGTCCAACTATCTGGGCAATGTGCTTTCGATTCTGAGCGGAGGCAACGAAGGAGCTGAACTGCAGTTCGACAATGTGTTCTTCTACCGCCGCCACAGCGACGATGGCCAGCAGCCTGGCTATGACCCCGAGCTGGGACGTTTCGGCAGCAAATCGCTCGACGACCAGGGGCAGCCCACTTTCGACTTGGCAGCCCACACCGATTATGTGCTTATCGCCCTCGGGGCCGAGGAGGCTAACCAAATCAAAGACCGCACGTTGGCCGACTATCGTGTTGACGACCGCAACCACTTCCTCTACATCTGGGATGGCACCTACACAGCCGGAACGGCTACAGGGGTGAACTCGTTTGGCTATCAAGAGGGTTACTCCGCGCTCACTGTGGGTTCGATAGGTTGGTCGGGCCTGGGCTTTGCCAGCACCGGTGGCAACGGCACGGGAAAAGACCTGAGCATGATCGACGACAGCTACACGCTGCACATGGCTTTCAAGGGCACCGACACGCAGCACGCCACGCATGCCATTGGCGTGGGAGGCGCACACTTCGCATTGGGACAGACTCCGTTTGTTGACGGCGGCAACACTTATGGCTTGCTGGGCGACTTCAAGCGCGATGGCGAGTGGTACAGCTTCGACATCCCCTTCAGCGAGATTGCTTCCAGGGCCAACCCGGTGTTTGCCAACGCTACCAACTATGTCGACAACGTGATTTCCATCCTCAGCGGCGGTGTTGCAGGTGTTGACTTGAACTTCGATGCCATCTTCTTCTATCGCGACAAGGACACCGATGGTGTGCGTGGCGACCTGAACGATGACGGCATTGTCGACATCGACGATGTGAATATTGCCATCAACATCATCCTGGGCAATACCGCCCATAACGCTGCAGCCGACCTGAATGGCGACGGTGCTGTGGATGTAGACGACATGAACGCACTCATCAATATCGTGCTGGGGAACGGGTGAGGCAAGAACGAAAATTAAGAACCGAGAACCAAGAACCAAGCTCTTGGCCTCCCCAAACCCCTCCAGAAGGACTGGCATACGGCTCGATAGGGGACTAGGGGGGACTAGAAAAAACTAGAAGATCTAGAAAATCTAGGGCCTCTAAGGTTTCTAAGTGATATGCGCATTGCGCCACTTAGAAACCTTAGAGGCCCTAGAATCCTTAGTTCGCGTCAGCCGCGTGTTGCGTCAGCTTCGCTGCTCACTTGAAGGCTTCCTTCGGCAGGCCAATCTCTTCGATGACCTTGTTGAGCCACACGGTGTCTTCCTCCATGTTCTTGGCCACGGGGCTTGCATCGGCAGCCTTGCCAAACTCGTCCATCAACTCCTCCATGGGTTTGAAATCCTCCAGCGATTTTTGCAAATCACCCAGTACCTTGAGAGCCTCGGCGGGGTTCTCCTCGAGTTTTTTCTTCATCTCGGGGTCTTCGCTCTTCTTTTGGAACTCCATCATGGCATCATACACTGGCTTCATGCCAATCAACATGGTGCGCATGGCATCCTTCCACTGGTCGGCACTCCAGTCTTTGCCTTCAGTCTTTGCCTTCTCGACCAGAGCCTTCATGTCGTCGATGGTGACAGTGGGCAGCGGTGCATTGGCATCCACTTGCACTTTCTGGTTCTCACCCTCGCCGGTGGGCTTGGCACCCTCGGTCTTGCAGGCCACGAAGCAGGTTGCCAGGGCCACTGTGAACATTACTAATAACAGCTTTTTCATAATAAAACAATAAATAAAAGGGTTAAACAAAATGCTCACTCCTCGCGGTCGGCCACCGGGGCCGGCTTCACGAGCAGTGCGCTGAACTCATACAATAGGTAGATGGGCAGGAACACGATGGTGAGCGTGAACGGGTCGCCCGTGGGTGTGATGAAGGCGGCGAGCACGAGCAGGACCACCACAGCATGGCGGCGGTAGCGGGCGAAGAACTCGCGGTGCAGCACATCCAGGCTGCCCAGCAGCCACGACAGCAACGGCAACTCGAAGATGAGGCCCATCACAAACAGGAGCATCATAAACGTGTCCATATAGCTGTCGAGCGAGATCTGGTTGGGCACCATCGCACTCACATGGTAGTCGGCCAAGAAACGCAGCGTTACGGGAAACACCACTAGATAGCCCACAGCCACACCGGCAAAGAACATCACATTGCCCATCACAAAGGCTATGCCCACTCCGTGCCGCTCGTGGGCATAGAGTGCCGGAGCTACAAAGGTCCACAGCAGGTAGATGAGTATCGGGAACGACAGCACGAGGGCCAGATAGAACGAGGTGGACATGTGGATAAAGAACTGCGAGGCGAGCTGGATGTTGATGAGCTCGACGTGAAACCCATCGGTGGTGAACGCGGGCAGACCGGGAATGGCGGCGGTGATGCGGGCAAAGAGCTGGTAGAGCACGAAGTCGCCATGGCACGGCGCAAGAATCACGCTGTCGAAGATGCGTGGCATGGCGGCAAACAGGATGATGGCCATGGCAACAACCACAACAGCCATCTTTACCAGCACCGCTCGCAGCGCATCCAGATGGTCCCAAAACGACATCTCTTGCTCGTCCATAGTTCAGAGTATTAGTAAACAAGTAAACGAGTAAACAAGCGTCCCTACAGGTCTCGGTTCTTGCATCTCGCATCTTGTCTCTCGGTTACGACTCATCACTCTTCTTCTCATCGACAGGACGCTTGATTTCGTCCTCGATGTCGTTGATGCCCTGCTTGAACGAGCGCACACCCTTGCCTAAGCCTTTCATCAGCTCGGGAATCTTTTTGCCACCAAAGAGCAGCAGCACCACAAACACGATGATAATCAGCTCGGTAGTTCCCAAATTGCCGA
>JAFYCU010000081.1 GCA_017545095.1 Muribaculaceae bacterium
ATGAATTTCCGTCTGCCCACCGAGGCCGAGTGGGAGTTCGCAGCGCGCGGCGGCGTCAAGAGCAAGGGCTGCAAGTATGCCGGGGGAAGCAATATCGGCGCCGTGGCATGGTACCGCGACAATGCATACTTCGACGACACGGCACACCCCGACCATGGCACCCACGCTGTTGCGACGAAGGCTGCGAACGAGTTGGGATTGTACGACATGTGCGGAAACTTGTCGGAGTGGTGCCACGACTGGTACGGCGCCTACAGCAGCGAAGCGCAGGTCAATCCCGCAGGCCCCGGCACGGGTTCGGTACATGTGCATCGTGGAGGCAGTTGGGACAGCGTCGGACAGTATTGCCGAGTTTCGACCCGTGAAAGTTATGCGCCGTATTTCCCTTGTGCCAGTGTGGGATTCCGCATCGCCCTATAGGCTCATCCCATAAGGCATGATTTGCCCGGAGGGCAATATCTGGATAACCCCGGAACACCGTTGCGCGGTGGCCCGGGGTTATGCGGTCAACTGGCAGAAATGCCTCTCGTGCCTGAGGCCAGGTGGACACTGTCAAAGGCCGAACTGTGTGGTCGTGGCCTTGCTTTGGCGCGTCTGCCGGCGGATGCTGTCGTTGTGCGCCAAGGCATCGGCATCGACATATGGCCTGCTGTGGTCGAGGTGCAGCACAATGGCCGAATAGCGCACCTGGATGCCGCGCAGGCCGGCGTTGATGAGCCGCTCTCCAAGCTCGCGGTCCTCGCCGCCATAGCGCAGCCGCTCGTCGAAGCCGCGTGCGGCGAGCAGGTCGCTGCGCCACCCCGAGGCGTTGCCGCCATTCCAGGTGGCCTTGGTGGGCGTGACGGCGTTCATCGTTTGGGCAAACCACCTGCTTTGGAGCAGCTTGCAGTTCTTAAAGCTCAGCGTCAAGCCGTCCTCGCGCAGCCAGCGTAGGTTGAATGCGCGCTGTGTGACTATGTCGTCGTGCGTGATGCGCTGGCTCACCGCCATAGGCAACCGCACACAGCCCCCACTCAAGAAATGCCCCTTTCGTGCGCACCGCTCGTGTGTCGACAGAAAATCGTTGCGCGGCACACAGTCTTGGTCGGTGAAAACCAGGTATTCGCTCTCAGTCACGCGCAGGGCCTCGTTGAGAATCTTGGTCTTGCGGAACCCCAAGTCGTCGTGCCACACATATTTAATCGGCAACTGGTGGGCATATTGCATCACCATCTGCCGCGTGTCGGGCGCAGAGCCATCGTCGGCAATCACAATCTCGTCGGCCATGCGCTGCTGGCACAAGTAGCCCCACAAGGTCTTCTCGAGCCACGTCGGGTTGTTGTAGGTGGAAATGATGACTCCAATTCTCATTGCTTGCTTCGGTGTTGCAGGTTATACTCATTGTTGCGACTGCAAATGTAGATAAAATTCGGGAATTATAAGCCAGTCGAGATAAAGAAATTGCATTTTCTTTAGAGGAAAGATAGCAACAAAATCTCAATTACAAGAAAACGACGCGCAACTTCTTCCGATATTCCATCAAGGGGTAAAAACAGCGTTGGTTTTTCTCAAGTAAAAAAGGGACACGTCTGTTATAGCCATCCTCCATGTCCTGCTGTTCATCTCAACTTTCAAGTGTCTATGGGTGAAGGGCGATGCTTAATGTGCCACCTACGCGCCTTCAGAAAGTAGAGCCGCACCCGGTGCGGCTGATGGCCGAAGCATTTAGGTCTGCACGTATGCCATCTCACAAGATTCATCAGAGAGATAACGTTTTGCCGAAAACTCCATATCTATCACTCCGAATATCGGATGACCCCTAAAAATTTGGTGCGCTTTTTTGCCTAAATGAGTCGAGAAGTCGAAATTATTCAGTATCTTTGCAGGTTATTCCATCGCTTATTCTAATTCATCACAACAATGAAACGCTGTATCCTTATCACACTCACGCTGTTGCTCGCTGCCGGCATGGCCGTGCAGGCACAGAAGCGCGACAAAAACCTCACCATCACCGTGACCCTGCCGGGCGGTGCCCCGGCCACGGCCGCTACCGTGGCTCTCATGCACACCGACTATGCCCTGTCCTACGGCACCATCACGCTCAACGCGCAAGGCAGTGCCACCGTCAAGGTGTATGCCGGCAACCACCGCGTTGACGTGAGCCAGCCGGGCTATGAGGATGCCTCGGCCACCGTCGATGTGCAGGCCGACACCACCGTTGCCCTGCAACTCACCGAGGAAAACACGCTGCCGTTCTCGCTCATGACCACCGTGCTGCACAACGCCCACACGGGACTGAACGACGTCACGCTCACGTGGAACCAAGAGCCGCCAGTGTTCTTCGATGACTTCGAGGCCTACGAGCCGTTCAGCATCACCTTTGGCGATTGGACTGGCATCGATGGCGACGGACTCACCACCGCACCGCTCGTGGGCGACTACATCAATCGTGGCGTGATGCAATATGCACAAATCATCAACCCACTCACCGTGTCGCCGCCCTGGTGGTACGACTATCCCATCCTGCGACCCTACAGCGGACAACAGTATGTGGGCTTTATCCGCACCTACAGCGGAGCCGCTAACGACGACTGGCTCATCTCGCCCACCGTCACGCCAGGCAACAAGAATGTGTTCGCCTTTATGGGCAAGGCCGCCGACCAATACAAGGAGAAATTCCAAGTCTATATCACCACAAAGGTCGATAACCCCACGCGCAACGACTTTGTGATGCTGGGCAACACCAACTACGAGACCGCCGACTATCGCGGCTGGCGCGAATACAGCTACGACTTGAGCCAGTATGCCGGTGTGCCGGTGAAATTCGCCATCCGCTACATCAGCGAGACCAACAGTGGCGGCGCGTTCATGCTCATGGTCGACGACGTGTATGTGGGTCAGGACATCCCCACAGCCAACCAGGCGCGCAAGCACTTGCTGCGTGCCCGCCGCGCCAGTGCCCCACAGCGCTCGCCCATGAACCCCAACGAGAGCTTCAACGTGTTTATGGATGGCGCACAGGTGGGCACTACCGAGGACTATGAGTACACCTTCCGCGACCTTGAGGCGGGCACCTATGAGCTGGGCGTGCAGGCCGTGTATGCCGCCTCGCAAACCCCCGTGGTCACCACCACAGTGACCATCAGCGACGCCACCGCCCACGTGACCGCTAACGTCACCACCAACAATGGCCAGCCGGCCGACGGTTTCACCGTGGAGCTCACCGATGTGGCCACCACGCAGACCTATGTGGCCCAGGTGGCCAACGGGCAGGCCAGCTTTGCTTCGGTGCCATTCGGCACCTATCTGGTGGGCGTCACCGCCGAGCACTATCAGGTGTATGATAGCCAGGTGGACATCACCGGCGACTGCAACATCGACATCCTGCTCGAGGAGACGATAGTGACACCCTACAACATCACCGCCGACGTTGACAGCCTGGGCAACGCCACGCTGCGCTGGAACCAGAACCTGTCCTACACCGACAGCTTTGAGGATTATCCCGACTTTGCCACAAGCAGCTTTGGCGACTGGCGCACCTACGACCTCGACGGGCACTACGTTTATCCCATCGCCCTGGGTTCGATGACCAACATCATCTCGTTCCCCGGCTCGGGCACGGCCAGCAACCCCACGGCCATCGCCCCGATGGTGTTCAACCCGTGGAACACCGTGCCGCCCATGCTGCCCACCGACCCGGCCGTGCAGGCTCCCACCGGCGACAAGACCATCATCTTCTTCTCGCCACAGCAGAACGGTGCCAACAAGTGGCTGATCTCGCCTGAACTCACCATCCGCGAAGGCTTTGTGTGCCGCTTCACCGCCAAGGCTTATGCCGACTATGTGGAGTCGATGGAAGTGTGCGTGTTCCCCGATGGCGGCAACCCGGTGAGCGACACCTATGTGCCCGTGAGTGCCATCGACCAGCTCTCGGCCGGCGTGTGGACCATCTATGAGAGCGACCTGGCGCAATATGCCGGGCAAACGGTGCGCATCGGTGTGCACTACACCTCGTTCGACGCCTTCTTCGCCCAGCTCGACGACTTCTATGTGGGCAACGGCGAGGACGAAGGCTCGACCATCGACGTAGGGTTCATCGACCACTACGAAGTTTATCTCGACGGCCAGCTGCGCGGCACAGCCACCGAGCCGGTGTTCACCTTCACCCACCTGACAGCAGGACATCATGTGGCCGGTGTAAAAGCCGTGTATGCCAGCGGAGCATCGGTGATGGTGGAGTATGGCTTCGATGTGGTGGCCACGACATTGCCGGGCGACGTGAACGGCGACGGCACCATCGACATCGACGACCTGAACGCCATCATCAACGTTATCCTCGACCTCCCCGCCGGGCAACCGTTCAAGGCGGCAAGCGACGTGGACGGCAACGGATACACCGACATCGACGACGTGAACGCACTCATCAACCTGATGCTGAAATAAAAGTGCTCAATCATCAATACACATAAGATGTCCCCTCGGCTGCGTTTCGCAGCCGAGGGGGCTTGCAATTTGAGTTCATGGCCATGACCGCCTAAATCCAACTAAAGGGGGAATTGGGACAAGCGAACAAGTAGAGCCTCCCCTGGGAGGCTGATGGCCGGGACAAGAAAAGCCCCAAGTCCAAGAGCACAATCAGTCCGCAGGTCGCAAGACCGTCTTGCGAATCCCTGCCGCATTGTGCCACCTGTCTCATAGCTCATAGGTAGGCCGCATTGCACCACTTGTAGCTCGTAGCTGAAAAAGTTTACTCATCACATGGCCAGTCGCAGGCCCAGAATCAGGTTGGCGCTGGCGGGCTGGCTCACGGCGCGGTAGGTGACGCGGCAATACTTGGGTGTGCCGCCCACGCTGCCGCCACGCGTCACGCGGTAGGGGATCGAGCCTTCGGTGCACAGCGGGTCAATCTGGTCGTCGCCACTGTAGCTGGCAAACCAGTCCTCGACCCATTCATACACATTGCCACTCATGTCGTAGAGCCCCAGCTCGTTGGGGGCTTTGGTACCCACCGTTTGCGGCACCGACTCGGAGTTGGAGACATACCAGCACACATCGTCGATGTTGTCGCTGCCGGCATACTTGTAGCCCTGGCTGAGTTGTCCGCCACGGGCGGCATACTCCCACTCGGCCTCGGTTGGCAGGCGAAACTGCTTGCCGGTGAGCTGGTTGAGCTTGGCGATAAACGCCAGGCAGTCATCGTAGCTCACCTGCTCCACGGGGCGTTGCAGGTTCAGGTCATAGCCGCTGGTGGGTGTGAAGTGGCTGGGGTTGCTGCCCATCACAGCCGCCCACAGTGCCTGCGTCACCTCGGTCTGGCCGATGCTAAAATCCTTGCTGAGCGTCACCTGGTGGGTGGGCAGCTCCGAGCTCGTTACATCATCGCCCTGCTCGTCGGTGCCGCCCATGGTGAACGTGCCACGCTTCACTCCCACCATCGTGAATGAAACACCATTGACGGTGTAGGTCATCGTGCGCCCCGCATCGCCGGGGTCGTGGCTGTCGCCCAAAATCACGTTGATCACCTCGCTCACATCCTCCACATCCACCACGCCGTCACCATTCACGTCGCCATAGATGTTGCTGTCATTAACCTTGAGCGGTGTGGTAAACGACATGGTTGCCACGCTCACAACAACCATCACCAGTGCCGCCAGTTGCTGGCGGAAACGATTTCTAAAAATTTTCATTTTGGTTTTGTTTAATAGAGAATTACTAATTGTGGTTCATTGTAAAAACGCACACACACTTTCAATGTTACGCATTTTACGGCCACAAAGTTACGGAATATAATCCGAGCCCGCAAGAAGGTTGCATAAAATTCGATCTAAGGCATTTGCGCTGGCTCAAAATCATTGGAGCAAGCGGCCACAATAAATTCGGTTGCCAAAAAATGCACATGATGCATTGTGGATTATGAATTGTTTTGTACCTTTGCACGTTCAAGCTAAGGTGGCTGTCGCGTGTGTGGACAACACAGCCGACTTGGACAAATGAATATTCTAAATTTTTTTATTTTTCAAATATGAAACTGACCAAACCTTTCATCCTGTTGGCTTCCTCGGTGTTGCTGCTGCTCAGTGCTTGCACCGACCGTCCCGTGGCAGCTGCCGACCTGCCGGCACCCATCACCGCTTTTATCAATCAGCATTTCCTCGGACAGACCATTATCTATGCCGACAAAGACCTGGAGCTGACGGGCTTCAGTTACGATGTGATGCTGGCCAACGGCACCCAGCTTGACTTCGGCACCGACCATGAGTGGGATAAAATCGACTGCAAAATGACCGCAGTACCTGCCTCGGTTGTTCCGCCAACGATTGCCACCTATGTGCAGACCACCTTCCCGGGCAACATGATTGTGAAAATCGACAAGGAACGCTATGGCTACGACGTGGAGCTGGCCAACGACATGGAGCTGAAATTCAACCACCAGGGAGCCGTCATCGGCATGGATGACTGACACCGCTTTCATGTCGGCGTGAGCCGGAACACGATGCGCAGGAGTCCGTCCTGGTAGCGTGTGCTGGTGATGCGGAACGTGCCTATCTGAGCCGTGTGCTGCACGTGCGCTCCGGCGCACAGGCACGCGTCGTAGTCGCCCACATGCACGATGCGCACCATGTCGCTTGCATCGTCGGGCAACCGCTCCAAGGCGAAGCGGTGGGCCACCTGGGCCTGTGTGGCAAATTCCTCGGTCACCGGCAGGTCGGCGGCAATCACCGCGTTCACCTGCGCCTCGAGGTGGCTCACCTCATCGGCCGTGAGTGCTCGGGGAAACGCGTAGTCGAGCTTCGACTTGGTGCGCTCCACATGCGCATTCACATGGCGGCCGCAGCCAAAGGTTTTCACCATCGTGGCATTCAGGATGTGCTCGGCCGTGTGCATAGGCGGAAACTCCTGTTTGTTGTGGGCATTGAGTTGCTGTTCCATTGCTGTGTTCGGTTTGTTCGACAAATCTAATGATAATTATTGAATTGTGCAAATCACAAGCACTGAGTGAAGACCCCATAAGTCACTTTTTTAGCTTCTTCCGAAATTTTGAGTGATGAAGCATGTAGAGCCGCATCACGATGCGGCTCCCCCGATGCAATTTCCCCATTCACGATGGGTATCACCCCTCTCGGCCATCCGGCCAGCACATGAGTAACCCAACATGCATCGCC
>JAFYCU010000082.1 GCA_017545095.1 Muribaculaceae bacterium
CATCAGCCGCACCATGGTGCGGCTCTACTGTGCTTGCGCCTTTCTTGCGTTAGCCAGCTTGGTTCTTGGTTCTCGGTTCTCGGTTCGGCCATCAGCCGCACCATGGTGCGGCTCTACTGTGCTTGCGCCTTACTTGCGTTAGCCAGCTTGGTTCTTGGTTCTCGGTTCTCGGTTCTCCTTATATCAATTATTCTGTCTTGCTCCCCGGTTGTAGCTGCGGTAGGTGTCGGGTTCGATGTCGATGTCGGGTTCGACGAGGGGCACATCGTGGGGCAAATGGAACTTGAGGTATTTGATGGTGAGTCCGCGGCTCAGCCATTGGCGCTCGTAGTAGGTCTTGATTTCCAGGATGTCATCGGCCAAGCCGCTGGCGTAGAGGTCGCTCGTGTCCACCTCCACGGGCAGGTGGTTTTCCTGCACCAATGCGTGGGTGTAGGTGTAGAGGAAGGGGCTATCGGTTTTCAGATGCACGATGCCGCCGGGTTGCAGCACGCGCCGGTAGCTGTCCAAAAAACGGGTGCTGGTGAGCCGCTTGTTCACCTTCTTCATCTGCGGGTCGGGGAAGGTGATCCAAATCTCGGCCACCTCGCCCGGGGCAAACAGACGCTCAATCAGCTCGATGCTGGTGCGCAGGAAGGCCACGTTGGTGAGTCCTTCGGCAACCACTTGCTTGGCGCCGGTCCACATGCGGGCTCCCTTGATGTCGATGCCGATGAAGTTCTTGTCGGGGAAGCGTTTGCCCAGTCCCACGGCATATTCGCCCTTGCCGCAGCCCAGCTCCAGCACGATGGGGTGGAGGTTGTGGAAGCAGTCCTCGTGCCACCGGCCTCGCAGCGGGCAGCCCGCTAATAAAGCCGAAAATGGAAACTGGTACACGCAGTCCATAGTTTCCATTTCGGCGAATTTCTTCAGTTTGTTTTTTCCCATATATGAAGATGCAAGATGCCTGATTCGTGATGCACGATGTGCTCAACCGAATCAGGCATCATAATCGTGTAATCGTTACTTGATAACCACTTTGTATGTGCTGCCGGCGAGCCGCACGACATAGAAGCCCGGCTCGATGCCGTCGTAGGCGTTGCGTCCCTGCATCACGGCCAGGGTGGTGCTGGTGCCGTTCATGGCCACCAGCTGAGCCTGTGCGGCCTCGTCGCTTTCGATGAAGAGCGTGCTGCCCTCGGCCCATGCGCGGCAGTTGATGGCTTTCACATCGCTCACGGCGGTCACGGTGTTCACTTGTGCGTAGCTGTTGTCGCAGTGGTGCACGGTGCTTGTGGCGGTGCCCAGCACCACGTTCTCGATACCGATTTGCGAGCCGTTGACAAGTGCCTCGTCGGCCTCGACGGTGAGCCAGAGCACGGCATCGTCCTCGGCCTCGCCCAGGTTCTTGCCTTGCAACGAGTAGCAGGCGATGCGCACCACGCCATCGCTCACCGAGCTGGCCACCAGGTGACTGGCGCTGCTCTCGGTGGTGGCAATGCCGTCGCTGGCAACACGCAGACCCTCGGGGAGCATGATGTCGCATTGCATGGCGGTGTAGGCCGTGAGATGGCTCAGCTTCACTGCCACCGTGCGCGACTCACCGCTGGCGATGGTGAGGTCGTCGATGGTGAGCAGGTCGTGGGTGTCGGGCACGGCGGGTGCTGCTTCTGGGTCGATGCGGCGCAGAATCACGTTGATCACATAGTTCACGTCGTCGATATCGACCACGCCGTTGCCGTCGGTGTCGGCACCCTCGAAGAAGAACTCTTCTTGGCTGGGCTTGTTGAGCATGAAGTTGATGATGGCGTTCACATCGCCAATGTCGACGGCTCCGTCGTTGTTGGCATCGCCGCGCAGGATGCCCGGCTGCACATCAAATTCTTTCCACTGCTCGGCAGCTTTGTAGCTGTTGAGGCTGGAGTTTGGCACCATGAGCTTGACGGTCGATTGCGTGACTCCTTTCCACACCTGCTCGCCCAGGGCGGGCACCACGGCGGCCTTGCTGTTGATGCGAGTCAGCCCCGTCATGCCGGCCATGGCCTGCGTGCCGATGTAGGTGGTGGTGCTGGGCACGACGATGTTGGTGAGCGCGCTGGCGTTGTAGAGAGCGTATTCACCCACGCTGTCGATGCTCAGACTGCTCAGGTCGAGGGTGCCAAGCTGGTTCGCCCCGGCAAAGGTGTAGGGGGCGATGGCTTCCAAATCCTTGGGCATGGTCACCGATGTCACCTTCGTGTAGAGCATGGCACCGCGACCCAGCTGTGTGACACTGGTGGGGAATTTCACCGTGCTGAGCTGCGCCGACTTCACAAAAGCAAAGTCGCCCACTGCGTTGAGCTTGCCGTGGCCGGTGAGGTCGAGCGTTTTCAGTCCTGTTCCGGCAAATGCGCGTGCGCCTACGGTGGCTAACTGGGCACCCAGGGTCACCGTAGTGAGTGCCGAGCAACCCATGAATGCCTCGTCGCCAATGCGCAGCGTGGTGGAGCCGTTGCTGGTGGCCTTCACGGTTTTCAAGGCTGTGCAACGCAGGAAAGCACCGCCGCCCAGCGTCTGCAACGATGCCGGCAGGGTGACGTTGACGAGAGCCAGACAGCCGGCAAAGGCATGGTCGCCGATGGCTGTGAGGGCATTGCCCATCGTCACCGTGGTCAGGGTCTTGCAGCCTGCAAAGGCTCCGGCCTCGATGCTGGTGGCACTGGTGGGAAGGGTGACCTGGCGCAACGACTGATGGTCGGCAAGGGCCATCAGGGGAATGGCATTGCCCGGATAGATGTACTGGTTGCCAAACAGGGGCGTGGTGCTTTGATAAGCCGCAATGGTCACGTTCTGCAGGTCCAGGGTCTGCAAAGCCGTGAAGTTGTCGGCCAGATAGCGAAAGTCGCGGGCATCGATGCTACCGCTCACGGTGAGCGAGGTCTCGTTGACATTCGTGGCCACCTGGTGCAGTCCGCCAGGCGTCGATGTCACAGTAGCGGCATGCACTGCGCACAGGCTTGCCGACAGAATGGCTATCAAGATGAACTTACGCATATGTTTTCGTTTTTTTAGATGAATGTGCTGTAGATTGAAATGGCGAATGGTTGTTCTTGGTTTATATAGTAAAACGTGGAACTTCCGTCTTTATTATATCGCTTGTCAAGTTTTGTGGCGGTCTTGTTTCGTGTGCATTACTTCACCACCACCTTGTGGCTGTGTCCGGCAATCACCACCACATAGACGCCTGATGCTGCGTCCACCATGGTGCGTCCGCGCTCGATGTTCACCTCGCGCACGGTGCCGTTCACGGCCACCACCTGCGCCATACCCGTTGCATTGCTCTCGATCACAATCTGTCCCTGCTCGCCCCAAGCCTTGCTGTGCACAGCGGCCAGGTCATCGACTCCCGTCACGTTGTCGATTGCCGACAAGCTCGGGCTGGCGGCGTAGTCGCTCTCCAGATCGGCAAAGATGATGTTCTCCATCACAATCACGTTGCCATAGGTCTGCTGCGCGGCTTGCACGTCAAGCTCGATGATATGGCCTTCGCCAGCGGCGATGGGGGCGTTGTCGACCGAGTAGGCCACGATGCGGTAGCCGCCTTCCTCGCGCTCGCCCATGGTGCGCATATGATTGCTCAAGCGACCGTCTAATCTGCAATCGCTCAGCGTCATTCCTTCGGGAAGCACAAGGTCGAACTGGAGGGCATTGTAGGTGCGTGTGCTCGACAGGTTCACGGCGATGGTAGACGATGCTCCTGGGGCAATCACCAGATCGGGCATCTGAAGCTCATCATCGGTGTAGGGGATTGAGTTAGGCATCCTGCCCGAGCCATGCACGGCTCGCACAATGTCGTAACGCTCGTCGAGAATCAGGTCGGCCAGGCCGGTGATGTCGCGCACGTTGATCACTTTGTCGGCCAGCACGTCGGCGGCGGGGAACACAAACACGCTCGGCTCACGCTCCATGATGTAGTCGACCGTGGTGGTGATGTCGCGCACGTTGATGCGGGTGTCGCTGTTCACATCGCCCAGCAGGTAGTCGTGCAGGATGTGGAACTCGCGCCACTGGTCGGCCTCGGCAAACAGGTCGCTCACCTCGTTGTCGCGGTGGGTGTCGAGATTCACCAGCGGCTGGTTCACGCAGGCCCACACGCTGTCGCCCAGACGGGCCACATCGCCCAGCACGTCGAGGCGTTGCAGCCCCGTCATGCCGGCCATGGCCTTGGTGCCAATATAGGTGATTGTGGATGGCAGGGTGAAGATGATGGATGTGGAGTCGCCATAGAAAGCATAGGCTCCGATTTGCTCGGTGCCTTCGCCCAGCAGCTCGCTGAAGTCGGCGGCATGATTGCCGGCAAAAGCGTAGTCGGGTATGCGCACCAGCGAGGGGATGCTGGCTTGCGTGAGTTGGGTGGCGTAGTACAAGGCGCCCTCGCCCAGCGTGGTCACCGTCGATGGCACGTCGAGCGTCTGGATGGGGGTGTTGGCAAAGGCCCAAGCACCCAGGGTGGTGAGCTGCGGCATGCCGCCAAGGTCGATTTGCTTCAGCCCCGACAGGGAGAAAGCCTCACGACCAATGCTGGCCACCGCGCAAGGCTCGCTCAGGGTCACACCCTCGAGCAGGGTGCAGCCGGCAAAGGCTCCATCGCCAATGGTGGTGACCTCGCTGCCCAGGGTCACGTCGCTGAGCATCGTGGTACGCTTGAACGCCTCGTTGCCAATCACCGCACTGTGGAGCACGGCCTGTTGCAGTTGCTCGCAACCGGCAAAAGCCCCCTCGCCCACAAGTGTCACCGTGGCGGGTACCTCTACGGCAGTGAGGGCCGAGCCGCTGAACGCATATGCGCCGATGCTGGTCAAAGTGGTCGGGAAACTGATGGTGGTCAGCTGGGCGCAACCGGCCAGGGCGGCCTGACCAATGCCCGTGAGGGTGGTTGGCAAGGTCACCTGACTCACGGCACTGCCCATGAGCGCACACTGCGGCAGCACGCCGGCGGGGTAGGTGGTCACCGAGCTGAGCAGCGCACCATCGCTGTCGTCGTAGGCTTCAATCACGGCATTGCTCAGGTCGAGCGTTGTGAGCGCGGGCATGGAGTCGACCATGAATCTGAAATCACGCGCATCCAGACTGCCGCTCACGGTGAGTGTGCTGGCGGTCAGGTCGGTCACATCGGTGTGCAGCGCTCCAGCGGTGGTCGACACCTCGAGGGCCGATGACTGAAGCGACAGGATGGCCGCGCAGGCCAAAATCAAGTGGTTTCGCATTGTTCTTTTTGCGTTAGGGGGGATAGACAAAGTGGGCGGTGAAAATTATAAATCAATTAGCGGGCACAGCCACATACACCTCGCTGGTGCTGGTGCCCATCTCCACGATGGCCTCGCCATCGGCATCTTCCATGATGATGTCTTGCAGGGTGATGGTGCCCGACTTGGAAAAACTGTCGCTGGCAGTCACCGTCAGCTCCATGAGCGGGCCGTCGGTGCCTGCAAACACGGCATTGTCGGTCGAGAAGGCTATCACTCGATAGCCACGGCTGGTGAGACGGCCGCTCACGGCATGGCCGGCCTCGCGGTCGGTGAGGCGCGTTTGCTCGGCTGCCAGTGTCAACCCTTCGGGCAGTTTCACAAGCATGTCGACAGCACGCACATCCACATCGTTTTGCATATATAGCTCCACTACTTTGGTCTCGCCGGGATGGATGGCAAAACTTTTGATATACAGCTTGTTTGCTCCAATGGCAGTGCATGTCACAGTAGCCATAACGGCAAGGAGCAGGGTGCGCAAAATGTTCATTTTCATGTCGTTTTTATTCATTTGGGTGCCATATGCTTAGGCCGCAATAAGGCACAGTTCACTTTTAATTTGCAAAGTTAATAAAGAAATCGTCCACCACACACATTTAAGTCATTAAAAATCATAAAAAACGATGGCATCAGCAATTGATGCTGATGCCATCGTGGGATGGTTGATGGCCTGTTGCCGTACGGCGAGGCCTGATACTCTTGCTTGGGGGCTTAGTTTTGCTCGCCTTCGGCGGCGGTCACCACGTTGATATAGGTGTGACCGGCACGTTTCTTGAACTCCACGATACCGTCGACCAGTGCATAGAGCGTGTGGTCGCGGCCCATGCCCACGTTCAGGCCCGGACGATGCACCGTGCCGCGCTGGCGGCGGATGATGTTGCCGGCCTTGGCAAACTGACCTCCATAAATCTTGACGCCGAGTCGCTTGCTTTCGCTGTCGCGACCGTTCTTGGAGCTACCTACACCTTTTTTGTGTGCCATAATCGTTGATTTTTACGGGGGTTAAGCAATTACTTCTTTCACTTTCAGCAGGGTGAACATCTGGCGGTGACCATTCAAGCGGCGATAGCCTTTGCGGCGTTTCTTCTTGAACACAATCACGTGCTCACCTTTCACCAGCGGGGTCTGAACCTCGCATACAACCTTGGCACCTTCCACGGCAGGTGCACCCACTGTCACAGCGCCGTCGGCATCCACGAGCAGAACCTTGTCGAACTCCACGTTGTCGCCCTCGTTCTTCTCGTCGCCGAGATAGTGGACATACAGCTTTTTGCCAGCCTCGGCACGGAACTGTTGTCCCTGAATCTCTACAATTGCGTACATTTAATTAATTGTATATCAAGTGAATCCGTACGGCGGCGCAGGCATCACCAGCGCGCTTATTCGTGCCTTTCGGAAAATTTGCGACTGCAAAGGTACACATTTTCTGCGAACTGGCAATGATTTTCCACCAAAATCTTTCAAAAAAAATCTGAGCCAAGTCCATGGTGGGGCTTGGCTCAGATGTGATGATGGTGTGTGAGGGTGGATTACTGTTCCAGTACAATCAGGTCGCCGATGGGCGAGCCGCCGTAGTACTCGTCGGTGTCGTAGGTGCACCAGTAGCGGTACAAGCCGCCTGCCACGCGCTTGCCGTCGAGGCCTTTCAGGTTCCACACGCAGGGCAGGGTGGAGGTGGTGGTTTGCCACACCAGGTTGCCCACGGCATCGGTCACCTTGATGGTCACCTCGGGCGTGGAGTGAAGGCTGGTCTCGGTCACCACAAAGCGGGCCTCGTTGGTCACGGTGCTTTCCTCGGCCTGCAGGACCACCGTGCTGGTCTGGTCGACGGTGAAGTCGATGCTGCGCTCGCTGCTGTTGCCCACAGCGTCGCTCACCACCAGCTTCAGGTTGTGGCGGCCAATGCTCAGACCGTTGATCGGGAAGTTGATGTCCATGCGCTTGCCGCCGTTGCTCATTGTCAGATAGTGTTTGACCTCGCTATAGCTGTTGTAGCCGTGGTCGAGAATTAGGCGTACGCCGTTGCTCACCTCTTCGGTCACTCCCATCAACGCGATATCATCGGTGGCGGTGATGTGGAGCACGCTCTTCTGGCCAATGCTCGGACGCTGGGCAAACGATTCGGCGTCGTTGCCCATATACATGGTCTCAATCACAGGAGCTTGATTGTCGGTGAGTGCCACACTGGGATTGTACTCGCCCACAATCAGGTTGTCGAACAGGCAGTTGGCCATTTCATCGCTCCCGGCCTTGTGGGCATAAATGCTCACACGCAGGGTGGTGTCGTTGGTCTCGATGTTGCGAGGCAGCACCACCTGGGCATTGATTTTGCCTTTCACCACCTGGGCATCCACTTGGGTGATCATCGTGCGCGGATAGTCGATGCGGCGGGTCTCATACACCGTTGAGCCCGACTTTTGTTGCGTGGCGTATTTAAACAGGCGTGCGGCATCATAGATGGTCACCGTGGCCTCACCGGTGAAGGTGTCGTCGATGCCCGACTTGTCTTGTTTCAGCACTTGGGCCTCGATGTTCAGCTGCTGCTGTGGCGACACGGTGATCAATGCATCGCCGTTCACGGCACTGCCGTTCACCTTCGTCACGTTAATCAGCGGACGGGGGAAGTTCACCGCAATCATCGGGTCGCCCAGAAGCATGAAATTCAGCTTGTTGTCACCGGTGAGCAGGCTTTGCTTGGCGCGCATGGTCACTTGTCCCAGCGTGGGCATGGTGCCGTCGTTGTTGAGCGTGAACATGGCTTGTGTGAACGCACGGTTCAGCTGGTCGTTGCCCGAGGCAAGCACCTCGCGCGTGGCCACAAGCATGGCGATGCAGCCACCGTCCACCTTGTGGAACATGTGCTCGGCAATACCGCGCGAGTTGCCATCGAAACGGGCCACGTTGCAGCATGCTGTGGTCATGATGGGCAGATGTTCGTAGGGCGTGTTCATCACATCGTTGGTGAGCCACAGTCGGCTGGTGCCCGAGAAGCACGTGCTGCCGGCATGCCCCACATAGGTGGCAAAGTATTGCCCCTCGCGCAACGCGTTGGCCATGTAGTGATTGGCCTCGGGTACCGATTTCTCCTCGTCACTGCCAATAAACGACTCACCCGACGATTTCGGGAACATGGGGATGAAGTCTTTCTTCTGAGTCAGTTTCACGCCGCAGGTGTTCTCGATGATGGTGCAGATGCCTTGTGCCTGATGGATGTGCAGGTCACCCTCTTTGGCTTCTTTGGCCTGGTCGCCAGCAATGAAGGCGTTGTTGCGCCACACGCCGTAGTCGGGCTGGGTGACGTATTTAATGATTTTGTCCACATCGCCCTGAGCCTCATGCACATGGGCTGGGGTGATTCGTCCCACGCCCAAGCGCACTTTGCCGCTGCTCAGGTTCTTGCCACCCGAGCCGTCGTCAAGGATGCCGAAGAAGTCATCGGGAGCATAGCCGGCGGTCTCGCTGGCACTCTCATCGGCCTCGAAGGTGATGATGCTGCCGGGTTTCACCGTGCTCAGACCTCGGTTGTCGTAGGTGCCCTGACCAAACAGGAGCAGGTATTTCATCTTTTGCGGGTCGCGGTCGTAGAACATCTTGCACATCAGGCGCACTGCCATGGCGTCGCGCGTGCCCGACGAGAACTCGTTGAACACCTCTTGTTCGGTCACAACCAGCACATCGGCATGGTCGTGCGAGCGGTGAAGGTCGGCAAGCTGGTTGGCCTGGTCCAGGAAGTTGAGGTGAGTGACGATAATCATGTCGGGTGTGGGGGCTCCATGCAGGTTCTGGTTGGCCACCGGCTCGTAGCTGGTGATGTGGCTCAGTTCCAGGGTGGGGTCAAAGGCCACATGCATCGTGGGCGACTCGGTGGAGCGGGCAATGTTGAACAGCGTCAGGTTGCCCTGTATGTGCTGGGCCATCTGTGCGGGCACATCATCGTCCACATTCCACAGCATCACATTGCCGCCACCGGTCATGGTGATGGTGTCGCCCAGCGTGGCTTCGGTCAGGTAGATGCGCGTTTGGTTGTCGGTCTCACCGGCCAGTGTGTTGGTGTGCTGGTAGGTCACCATCACATAGTCGAGCTGTGCGGCATCGAACGTCTTCTTCGATGTCACGGGGTTGATGTTGATTTGCCCAGTGGTTGCCAACGAAGGCAACGTCATGGCCACCAGCGGACTCACGCTGGAGTAGTGCGTCAGGTTGGGGGTGGGCGGCATCTTGCGATATTTGTCTTCGTAGGGCACATTCACCTTCTGTCCGCCAATGGTCATGCTCGCACTCACAAATGCCGAGTCGGAACACGTTGCCACACCGCGCATTTGGAAGCCCAGTGTGGGCGATGACAGGTTGGGCAGGCTATAGGGGAACGACACCACTTGGGTGCGCAAATCCTCGCCCAGCAGGTCCTTGCCGCAAAGCGACAGCGATGACAACTCACGCTCGTGGAGCATCCAGTTGTAGCTCACCGAGTGGTTCGCACCGCCTGTGGCGGCAATCCAGGTGCGTTGAGGCACGCGCTTGGGGTTGTCGCCTTCGGTGAGGAAGTAGCAGCCCACCGTGGAGTAGCCGTTGACGCGACGCTTGAACGACACCGGGGTGGTGCTCACGTCCATGTACACCTCCAGTGGACCGCGTCCGTAGAAACACAGCTTGTCGCCAAACACGGCCGTGGCTTGCTCAATCAGGTCGTCGGTCGAGGTGCCGTCGAGCACCTCGTTCAGCATATGGCCGCCCTGGCCATAGATTTTCACTCGGTTGATGTCGTTGAAACCCATCTGCCTCAGCTCGGTTGCGGTGAGTTGGTACACACCATCGTGGTCCACCGACACGCGCACCCATTTGCCTGTCGACAGCTTCGACGTGCTGGCAAAGAAACTGGTGGGATATGCACTCGCGCTGAAGGAGCTGATCATTGCTACCAGCACAGCCGCCATGACGGCTCGGCATATTCTGCTAATGTTCTTGTTCATATCGTTATGCTTTTTGTTTTGGTTGCATGTATTGAGTGATTTTTCGCTTAGTTATCTAAGGTTCCAGGCCTATGCGTTAAGGCACTTTGGCCGTGAGCGGGTCGATGACCACCAGCTCGTGCACGCTGGTGCCACCATAGTGGCTGCCAGCCTTGTAGGTGCCATAGAACTTGTACAGGCCCGCGGGCACGCGATGGCCTTCGTTGTCGAGCAGATTCCAGCTGAGCGGGAAATTGTTGGTGGTCGTCGTCCACACCAGGTGGCCTTGGACATCGGTCACTTTCATGGTCACTTCGGGCATCGTGGTGAGCGTGCTCGACAGGATGTTGAATGTGGCTTGCGTGGTGGCGGGGCGCTCGTCAACATCGATGGCCAGGTCATTCTGCGAGGCCACCATGAAGCTGATGGTCTGCGTGGCAAAATTGCCGCTCATGTCCTGTGCGGTGAAGGTGAGCGTGTGGCGGCCTTGCGACATCCCGCTCACGGGGAACGCCACAGCGAGCCGGCGACCGTTGTCGCTGCACGTGGCGAAGTCTTTCACCGTGTAATACACGGCCTTGTTGCCGTCGAGGCTCACGCGCATGGCTCCACCGGGGCTGTTGTTCTGCATGTTGAAGCCCAAGTCGTCGCTCGCTTGCACATACAGGGTGGCGTCGGCTCCCACGGTGGCATCGGCGGCAAACGTCGGCTCGTCGTTCAGATACATGGCCTCAATCACTGGTGAGGCTTCGTCGTTCACAGCCAGCGAGTCGGTGTATTCGCCCAGCTCGAGCGTGTTCAGGATGCCGTTCACCATCTCGTCGGTGCCGGTTTTGTGGGCAAACAGCGACAGCTGAAGCGCACCTTCGCCAGGTTGCTCGTCGCGAGGCACTATCAGGCTGCCCGTGAAGTGGCCGTTCACCACCTGACCTTGCACGCGGCTCAGCTGCGGACGCTCAAGGTAGATGTCGCGGCGCGTCGACCAGTTGCCCACGCGGTACTGGTAGGACGTGTAGTATTTCTTGGGGCCGTAGAGCGTTAACGTGGCCTCGCCGGTGAAGGTGTTGTCGACATGCTGGCCGTCGTTGGTGAGCACAACGGCCTCGATGGTAAGCTGCTGGAGTGGCGACACGTTGACTGTTTCGCTCGCATTCACACCGTTCACGCTCGTCACGGAGAACAGGTTGCGCGGGTAGTTCACCTTGATGGCCGGGTCGCCAAGCAGGAAAAAGGCGAGTTTGTTATATTCGGTGGTGGTTCCAAACGAGCGTTTGGCGTTTTTGTACACCTCGCCCAGTGTGGGCATTGGCTGGCCGGGCTGCGTGGCAAACAGCGCGTTGGTAAATGCGCGGTTCAGGTTGTCGTTGTTGTCGCTCTTCACATCGCGGGCAGCTGTGAGCAGGGCGATGGCTCCGCCATGGCGCTGGTGATACATCGTTTCGGCAATGCCTTCCTGGTTCGAGTCGAAGCGGGCCACGTTGCAGCACGCCGTGGTCACGATGGGCCAGTTGGGGTAGTGGTTGGCATTCACATCGCTGGAATACCACAACTTGCTGCGGCCACTAATCACCGTGCCGCCGGCATGCCCCACATAGGTGGCGAAATACTGGCCGGCGGTGAGCGACTCGATCATGTGGCGCTTACCCTCGATGCAGGTGCGCTTGGTCACGTCGGTTTCCAATGCCTCGTCGTTGGCGCGAGGGTAGGTTTCCACATACACCTTGTTGGAATGGATGCCTGTATGCTTTTCGGTTTCAATGATGTCGTTGATGCCCTCGGCTTGGAAGATATGCACACCAATGTCGCGCTTGTCGGCCACACCCTGGTCGGCTATCATCAGCACATTGTTGCGCCACACGCCGTAGTCGGGGTTGGTCACATATTCCACCAGTTTGTCCACGTCGTTCTTGGCCTCGATGGCATTGCGCGGAATCATGCGGCCCACACCTATGCACAGCAACTCGCGCTGCGGTGCCTCGCCAGAGTTGTCGAGCAGGAACCCGAAAAAGTCGTCCGAGGCATTGGTGGTCGACTCGTCGTTGCTCGTGGTGCTCTCATAGGTGACCAGGGCGTGAGGTTTGGTGGTGGTGAGCTGGCGGTTGTCGTAGGTGCCGGGGCCGAACAGCAGCAGGTTTTTGAATTTCGTTGCGTTGCGGTCATAGAACATCTTGCACAGCAAGCGAATGGCCATGGCATCGGGGGTGCCCGACGAAAACTCGTTGAACACCTGCTCCTGGTCCACTACATGCACAACCATTCCGTCGTGGGTGCGGTGCAGCTCGGCCACGCGGCGGGCCTCGTTCATAAACTCCTTGTTGGTCACAATCAGCAGGTCGGGGACCTCCAGCGCGTGCAGATTTTGGTTGCTCACTTCCTCAAAGCCGCCGATTTTCAGCTGCTCGCGGTCGGTGGCAAAGGTGACATATTGTGCCGAGCGGCTGCTTCTGATAGGGGTCACCGTGGATGCATTGTTGCTCGATGCCGGATGATAACACACCGGCGTGTTGCCCGTGGTCACATCCCACACCAAGGTGCTTTCCGGAATTTCGTTCAGCGCAATCGACTGCTGGGGGGTGATGTCCTCGAACCACATCTCGAATTGCGGCTCCTCGCTGCTCGTGAATGCGTTCTGGCGGGTATAGGTGATGATGGCATGGTCCAGACGGGCGATGGTCATCCCCAGTCCCGGCTGGGAGTAGTCATCCTCGCGACGCAACCCCAGTATCAAGTCGCCCTCGCTTTCCGTGTCGGGCAGGTAGCAGTCCACAACGGGCATGGCGGTGTTGTAGCGTTGTTCGTCCTGAATGGCGAAAATCTTGGCTTTTGTCGAGGGGAATCCCACACCCATCGTCTCGCCGTTAACCTCAATCCATCCAAGTATCGACATGTCTTTGAGCTGCTCGTATTTCGATGCGGCCACGGTGCAGCCGGCGCAGCGGGCTCCCACCACGATGTCTGTCGAGCTGATGCCTGGCAACCGGTACGGCAGGCGAAGGTCATCGGTCAGCATGTCTTCACCCAGCAGGTCTTTGCCCGAACGGGTCACCGTCATCAATTCCTGCTCGTGATACCAGTAGTTGTAGCTGTCCTCGAGCAGGTTGCTCGAGGTGGTGGGCTGGCAGATCACCTCTTCCACGCGCAGGGGCGACTCTTCCTCGGTGAGGAAGTAGTAGCCTTGGTTGGAATACACGTTCAGTTCGCGACGGAACGAATACAGGCTGCTCGTGTTGTTGGCGTCAAGCACCATCTTCAGCGTGCCTTTGCCGTAGAAGTAGAGCTTGCCTTCGGCGGTGAGCAGCGAGGCCACGGGCTGAAGATCGTCGGCTGCGCTGCCATTGAGCACCTCACTGATGGCGTGACCACCCGAGCCATAGACCGCCACACGCGACGGGTTGCTAAACCCCATCGCCTGCAACTCTTCGCTCGTGAGTTCATACACGCCGTTGGACGGTACGGAAATCTTCACCCATTTGCCGCTGCTCAAGCGCGACGTGGTGGTGAAATGCGATGCACTCAGCGCATACGAGCTCAGAGGGATGCTCAGGCTCAGCAGGCACAGGGTTAGTAATCGTTGTAGTTTCTTGTTATGCATAGTGTTCGAACATTTTTCTCTCCAATTCATTCAGTCTGGTCACTCTTGGGCTTTATTTCACCCTGATAGTGAGCACATCGTTGCCGTTGAAGCAGCCATGCAACTCATCGCCACGGTGCACGCGATGAAGTTGCGGGCTGGTCATGTACAGCAGGTCGCCCGTCTTGAGCGTCATGTGGCGGCTTGATGCCACGATGGCATCGCTCAGCCACGTCATCACCGGGCCGTCGGGGCCGGCACACATTTGCGTACCGCACTGCCATGTCAGCAAGGGTGAACATCCTGTCTCAAAGTCGTGCGGAGTCATCTCTCCACACGTCAACGAGCCGTCGAACCATCGCATCGTGGGGTCGCTGTCGTCATCCATGGGCAAGGTCACAAAACCTGCTGTCACAGCATCGCAGTAGCGCATGGCATATTGTGACGCAATGCTTTTCCCCAATCTTCCGATGCGGGCCACCACGGCGGCACGGCAGCAAAGCTCACCGCACTCGGGCAGAAACAACGCACGATTGGTGAAAACCAACGACGAGTCGGGATACAGTTCCACCTCGCAAGCTTGCGGTGATGCGCCTTCCTTAGGGGTGAAAACCAGAATCTTCATGCGCACAATATGTTTTAGCGGGCAAATTTACAAACTTTTTTTGAATTGTGCAACATCATTCGTCACCAACTGCAATTTTCTTGGCTTTCGACGACTCGTGTTCGCCGCCATCGCTGGTGATGGTGGCGCGGTACACATAGATGCCGCGTGGCACGCGGCCGCCGCCGGTGCGGGTCAAATCCCACACAATCGGGAAACTCATGAACTGCTTGCTCTTGCCGCTCTGCGTGGTGGTCCACACCCGTCGGCCCATCAGGTCATACACATCGATGGTCACTTGCACCACAGCTTCGGGGCGGTTGTGCTCCACATAGAATGTGGTGCTGGTGTAGGCCGGGTTGCTGGTCGCATAGATATCCACCACATCGGGCCGCAGACCGGGCGACACGTTGAAGTGGATGGTGCGCTCGTTCATGTTGCAATGCACGTCCCACACGCGCAAGCGCAGGCTGTGCTCGCCAGCCGTCAGGTCGCTCAGCGGGAAGCGAAGCGTGCCCAGCGTGCCCACACTGGTCTGCTGCGGCGTGTAGAAGCCCGACAGGTCGTTGTAGCTCGTGCTGCCGTCGAGCAGCAGGGTCATCTCGTGTCCAATGCCGGCGGTCGAGAAGTTCAACCCGCTGGCATCGCTGATGCTGGCCAGCACAATCGGCGACTCGTTAACGGCCTCGCCGTCGGTGAAACTGCTGGAGTTCAGGCCCAGGAAGGTGATCTCGGGACCTTCGGTGTCGCCGGTGGTGGTGTCATCGTAGCCATAGACGTAGAACTCGTTGCAATGGCCGCTGGCTTCCAGGCTGTTGGTCTCGTCATAGGCATACAGGTTCAGCAGCGACGGGCTGAAGTTCTCGATGGTGGCTATCAGCTCCGAGGGAATGGTCATCTTGATGGTGAAGTTGCCGCCGCTCACCGTATCCACCGACAGGGCCAGACGGTTGGTGCGGTCCAGATAGGTGAAGGGCACACCGCCCTTGCCTTTGCTGTCGCCATAGCCGTGGGTGGTCACTTCCTGCTCGCAGTCGTAGAGCGTGGAACGTATCACACCGTTGAACTGTGGCAGCTTGTTGCCTTGGAAGTCGGTGATGTGGCCGGTAAAGGTCACCGTCTGGCGGCCTTGGAACACGGGCATGTCGCTCTCGCTCACCGCCTTGCCGTTGATGCTCTCCACCACCACGCGGTTGGCGGGCATCGCCAATCGCAGGGCGGGGTCGCCAAACAGCACGAAACACGACTTGTTGTGCGTCATGTCTTGGCCATTCAGCATGTCGTTCTTGGCTTTGCGCAGGGCCTCGCCAATGGAGGGGGCACGGCCCTCGTTGTCGCGGGCAAACGCATATTTGGCCATTGCAGCGTTCAGATAGCCGTTGGCATGACCCAGCACCTCGCGGGTGGCGGCGATGCTGATCACGGTGCCGCCGCGTTCGTTCAGCACCATGTTCTCGGCTCCCGACTCGGTGTAGGAGTCGAACTTGCCAAAGCTGCACGAGGCCGAGAACAGCACGGGCAGATGGTCGTAGTATAGGCTGGTGATGTCGTTGCGGCGAAGCATGCCCTCGGCACCCCAGTTGTTGGGACTCGAGTGGCCGGTGTAGTTCCACCACAGCACGCCCTCTTTCAGGCGGTTGAGCATCATGGCCTTGGCCTCGGGGAAGGTGCGCGTGCCGCTCACCGTGGTCTCGGGAAAGGCGTCGATAAACACATGATTGTGAACCAGGTCTTCGCCACCGTTTTCATTGGCGGTGATTACCACACCCTCGGCCGATTCCATGTGATTGGCATTGTCTTGGTCATCGGCCACGTCCAGGGCTTGGTTTTTCCATAGTCCGTAGTCGGGGGTGGTGGCATAGGCGATGGTCTTGTCCACCATGATGCGGGCCTCTTCGGTGTTGCTCACTGGGAATCGGCCCACGGCAATGTCCATCGGCCAGCAGTAGAACATAGGCCCGGCATTGTCGCTGAGCACGGCCAGGATGTCGTCGCTGCACACCACACGGCGGTCGTTGTTGCCGTTCACACTCTGCCACGTGAGCAGCGTGTTGCGGTTCAGGCTGCGGGTCTCGCCTTGCAGGGCGCGGTTGTCGAACGTGCCATCGCCCATGAGCAACAGGTGTTGCAGGTGATGGCCGGTGCTGTCGTTGCCGCGGTCCCACATCATCTTGCACAGCATGCGCACGGCCAGCAGGTCGGGCGTGCCGCTCGAGAACTCGTTGTAGATGCGTTGCGGGGTGAGCACCAGCACGCGCATGTCGTCGTGCTCCTCGTGGAAGGCCGCCAATCGCTCGGCCTGTGTGGTCAGGGAACTCGGCGACACGATAATCATGTCGGGGGTGGGCGTTCCGTGCAGGTCTTGGTTGCCCACTTTGTGATAACTCAGGATGCCCAGCATGTCGTCGATGTTGTTGTCGCGGAAGGCCACATATTCGCGATGACCCTCGGCAATGGGGCTGAAAGTGAGCTGGTTGCCGTCGAGCACGGCATTCAGCTCCACGGGTGCATGAGGCACGGTCACGTCCCACACGCGGGTGTTGGCATCGGCCCCTTCGAGTACGTAGCACAGGTTCACATCGGTGCTGTCGCCGCTGGCAAACGGCAGATAGGAATGACCGGCAAGCGACAGATGGCGCTCATAGTTCACCGTCACATAGTCTAAACGGGCCATGGTCATCGTGCCGTTTGGAACAAGCTCCACTTGATAATTCAACTCGTTGGTGTCGTGCAGAACGAAGCGTTTCACCGCTCCGCAGTTGATGGTGTCAAGTTCGTCGCGGTTGTTGCGGCGCACCTTTACGGTCACCAGTGCGGTCTCGTAAAAATTGTCTTCCGACGTGATTTTGAACTGCATCTCTTTGGTGGTGGGCAGGGGCGTGCCGTTGTAGCCCAACTTGAGCTCGCAGGTGCCGGTCTCGATGCCGATGCCCACCTGCGTATCTACGCTCACCAGGCTGCCGGCCACCAGGCCGGGCAGCGTGAACTTCACGCTCAGCGGATTGTTCAGGAAGTCCTCCCCGAGCATGTCGCGTCCCATGCCGTTGGAATTGAACTGCTCCACCTCGTGGAATGTGCGCTCGGTAAAGGTGCGCACCATGCGGCCGCTGGGCACTTTCTCGCTGCGCGGCAGCGCACACTCGGTGAGCGTGCTGTCTTCGGTCACGAAGTAGTAGCCGGTAGTGGCATAGGGGTGTAGCACCTGCCTGAAGGTCAGGCTGTCGGGGCACGTCCAGGTGGTAACACCCTGGCCGTAGAATATCACGTTGCCGCCGGTACGCACCACGGGCACCTGGGGCAGGTCATCAACGATGTCGGCTGTGAGACGCTCGCTCACTGGGGCGGCTCCGCCACCAAACACATGCACGTGCTGGGGATTGTTGAAACCCATCTGCTGCAGCACATAGGGCGTGAGCACATACATGCCGCTTGAGTCCACTTCCACGCGCATCCACTTGCCACTCGCCAAGCGCGACGTGGTGGCATAATGGTCCACGGGAAATGCTCCAGCGCACAGGCCCAGAACAGCCATGACGGTCGCAAGCAGGCGGCCTATGATGAGATGTTTGCTGTTGGTCATCGTTCTTTATGCTATCTGTTTGATTTATAGTTTTTGAGTCACACCGCAGCGCGTTTTCAATGCGCTACTTTGTTCCCACTTTTATTAACGATGCAAAGTGCGTTTTATTGTGTGCCAGCCGCTGTGGAAGGGGCAATTATTTTTCTCGCCACAGGTCGGTCAGTCTGAGTGGCCGCTGAAAATAGCCTTTGAGTTGCATAGGTCGTTTTTTTTTACTAATTTCGCAACCTGAAAATGTGAATGCCTTATGCGTTATTTCATGCGATTGAGCTATCGGGGCGCACCGTTTTGCGGTTGGCAGGTGCAGCCTCACGACCCTAGTGTGCAGCAGACCATCGAGCAGGCTCTGGCCACCTTGCTGCGCTATCGCACCGCGCTCACCGGTGCTGGACGCACCGACACCGGCGTGAATGCGGCCATGATGATGGCTCACTTCGATGTCAACTCCGCCATTCCCGATGTGCCGCTGTTTGTCCGCAGCCTCAACGGCATTCTGCCCCGCGATGTCGCCATCCATGCTGTTTTCCCGGTGCACGACGAGGCACATGCGCGCTTCGATGCCACCAGTCGCACCTACAAGTATTTCACACACACTTCCAAGTCGCCATTCCTCTACCCCTTGAGCTGGTGCTGCCACGCTCGGCTCGACTACGACCTCATGAATCAAGCCGCCCAGCATCTGCTTGAGGTAGAAGATTTTACAAGCTTTAGTAAATTGCACACCGATGTGAAAACCAACCGCTGCCGCGTCACTCAGGCCGTTTGGGCGCGTGAGGGCGACCAGTGGGTGTTCACCATCACGGCCGACCGTTTTCTGCGCAACATGGTGCGCGCCATTGTAGGCACACTCGTGGATGTGGGGACGCACAAAATCACCCTCCAGCGTTTCCGCGAAATCATCGCCCTCAAAGACCGCTGCCAAGCCGGCACATCCATGCCTGGACACGCGCTCTTCCTCTGGAACATCACCTATCCCTATCCCGTCTTCTGAAACAAAGCCCCCACCCACGAGCCCCACTGTCAAAAAAAACCGAAAGGCCAACACCCCACACCGCCACGGTGTGCAACTGTTGTCCTTTCGGTTGCTTTAGTCCCAAACCTTGTCAAGTCCAAAGGTCCATGAGCCTATTTCTTGGTTCTCGGTTCTTGGTTCTCGGTTCTCGGTTCTTTTCTCGCCTCCTCAATCGTCGTCGTCGCGACGGTTGTTGCCACGGCGCGGGTCGCGGTCACGGCCATCGCGACGCTGGCCACGAGAGCCTCCGCCATCGCGGCGCGGACCACGCTGTCCGCCGCCGTTGCCGCCGCCGTTGCCGCCACGCGGTCCGCGCTGGCGACGCTGCTCCTCAAAGCCCTCGGGCTTGTCTTGCAGCGCACGCATCGACAGACGATACTTGCCGGTTTTCTTGTCAATCTCGATGAGCTTCACCGTCACCTCGTCGCCCTCGTGCAGTCCGCTGGCTTCCATGTCGGGCAGGCGCTCCCAGCTGATCTCGCTGATGTGCAGCAAGCCGTCGCGGCCAGGCATGAACTCCACAAACGCACCGAACTCCAGAATCGAACGCACCGTGCCGGTGTAGATGGTTCCCTCTTCGGGAACGGCGATAATGGCCTTGATGCGCTCCACGGCGGCATTGATGCTGTCGGCGTTGGCGGCCGAAATCTCGATCTCGCCCTTGCCGTCGATCTCGTCGATGGTGATCACGGCTCCGGTCTCTTCCTGGATGCCTTGGATCACCTCGCCGCCCTTGCCGATGATGGCTCCGATGAACTCTTTGTCCACCGTCATGGCCACGATGCGCGGCACGTGAGGCTTGTAGTCCTCGCGGGCCTCGGGGATGGCCTGGTTGATCAGGTTCAGGATGTGCAGGCGACCCTGCTTGGCCTGGTGCAGAGCTTGCTCCAGCACCTCGTAGGGCAGACCGTCGCACTTGATGTCCATCTGCGTGGCGGTGATGCCGTCCACAGTGCCCGTCACCTTGAAGTCCATGTCGCCCAGGTGGTCCTCATCGCCCAGGATGTCGCTCAGCACGGCGTGCTTCACATTGCCCTCGTCGGTGATCAGTCCCATGGCGATGCCGGCCACGGGCTTGCGCAGCTTCACACCTGCATCGAGCAGGGCCATGCAGCCGGCGCACACGGTGGCCATCGACGACGAACCGTTCGACTCCAGAATCTCGCTCACGATGCGGATGCAGTAGGGGTTATCCTCGGGCAGCATGCGCTTCAGGGCGCGGTGGGCCAGGTTGCCGTGGCCAATCTCGCGACGGCTCACGCCACGCGGCGCACGAGCCTCGCCGGTCGAGAAGGCGGGGAAGTTGTAGTGGAGCAGGAAACGCTCGTTCTCGTGGCGTAGCACGTCGTCGATGAGCTTCTCGTCGAGCTTAGTGCCCAGCGTCACCGTGGCCAGCGCCTGCGTCTCACCGCGGGTGAACAGTGCCGATCCGTGGGGATAAGGCAGGTAGTCGGGCTCGCAGGTGATGGGGCGTATCTCGTCGGTCTTGCGGCCGTCCAGGCGGATGTGCTCATCGAGGATGCAGCGGCGCACGGCGTCGCGCTGCACATCGTGGAAGTAGCGCTCAATCATGGGCAGTTTCTCCTCACGCTCCTCCTCGGGAATCATGCGCTTGAGGGCGCGGTGGGCCAGATTGCCGTGGCCGATCTCGCGGCGGCTCACGCCACGGGGTGCGCGGGCCTCACCGGTCGAGAAGGCGGGGAAGTTGTAGTGCAGCAGGAAGCGCTCGTTCTCGTGACGCAGCACGTCGTCG